>NZ_CP036265.1:1966322-2266322 GCF_007743815.1 Alienimonas californiensis | reverse complement strand
CACGGCGGCGGTCGCCTGCTGTGCGTCGGCCGCGATCGCCCCGGCCGCCCTGGCCCAGACCGGGCAGGTGATCGGCAAGACCGTCACCACCTCGAATGACGAAACGACCGACGCCGCCACCGTCAGCTTCCGCGAGGCCCTGGGCGCCGTGTACCCCGGCGGGACGGGCGTGCGGTTCGACGTGCCGCTGTTCGCGGACCCCGACGTCGATCCGGTCATTGAGCTGAACGGCGCGATCCCCGCCGGCCGCGAAGACGTGCGGGTGGACCTCGAACAGGGCGGCCGCGGGATCGAACTGCTGGTCCGGCCCAACGGCGGCGGGCAGAGCGCCGCCGGCCCGCACGTCCTCAACCCGACCTTCACCGGCTCCGGCACGGTCACGGCGGATCTGGGGAGCGGCTCCGCCGCGGAACTGACGCTCAACGGGCACAACGGGCACCGGCTCACGAAGGTCGTCAGCGGGGTGGTCGTCGCGGGAACGGACACCGGCTTCGGCCGCGGACTGCACCTCGAAGCCGGTGCCGGCGGCCGGCTGACCGGCAGCACCTACCTCGGCCAACTGACCGGCGACGGCACGCTGAACCTTGGCTCCCACGTGCTCGTGCTGGGGATCTTCCCCTCGAACCCCGGCGGCGGAACCGCGGTCGCGGACGGGCCGGGCTACAGCTCCGCGTTCGCCGGGTCGCTGGCCGGCTCCAGTCAGGCCGGGCTGCTCAAGATGGGCTCCGGCACCGTCACGCTGACCGGCGAGAGCACCTACGGCGGCGGCACCAGCGTGCTGGGCGGCCGCCTGGAGGTCGACTCCGCGGCGGCCCTCGGCACCGGAGCCCTGCAACTGGGCAACGGCGCCGAACTGAAGCTGCTCGGCGTGCTGGACGACCGCCCCGGGCACGAGGCCGGACCGGCGTTCCTGCGGCAACTCGACCTGAACGGCGGCGGCCGCATCGACCTGAACGGCCACGACCTGCTGCTGGGCGCCGGGGTGTCCGGCTTCGGCGGACTGGTGGTGCACGGCGAGGGCGAACTGACCCTCGCCACCGCCAACAGCTACGCGGGCGGCACCTCCGTCACGGACTCCACACTCGTGATCGCCGCCGGCGGCGCCCTCGGCTCCGGCGACCTGTTCCTCAACGACGCCACCGTCCGCACCGCCCACACCGAGGGCACGCTGGTCTACGGCGGCGCGATCGCCCTGGGCGCGGACGGCGGCACGGTCGAAACCTCCGGCGGCCGCTGGACCGTCACCGGCGGCACCGCCGGCGGGACCCTCACCAAAACCGGCGCCGGCGAACTGCGGCTGGGCGCCGCCGGCACGCACAAGTCGACCGTCGTCGCCGGCGGCACGCTGGCGGTGACCGGCCTGACCGCCCTCGGCGCCGGCACGGTGACGCTCGACGGCGGCGAACTGTTCTCCGATCTGGCCGCCGGTCAGGATTCCGTCCTGAAAAACGCCGTCGCCCTGGGCGCCGCCGGCGGGGCGATCCGCACCGACGCGCTGCTCACCGTCGAGGGCCAGCTCAGCGGGGCCGGCCTGCTGACGAAAACCGGCAGCGGCACCCTGATCCTGGCCCGGTCGAACTCCATGACCGGCGGGATCCTCGTCTCCGCCGGCGCCGTCCGGGCGGACCAGACCGCGGCGCTGGGCTCCGGCCCGCTGACCTTGGCCGGCGGTCGGCTGGAGACCGCCGGGTCCGTGACGCTCGGCAACGGCGTCGAAGTCGCCGCCGCCGGCGGGCGCCTGCGGACCCTGGACTCCGACGCCCGCGTCACCCTGGCCGGGGACGTGGACCTGCTGGGCGACCTGACGCTCGACGGCGCCGGCACGTTCCTGTTCGGCTCGGACGCCGGCACGTTCAACGCCGCCGCCGGCGTCACGGCGAATGCCTTGAGCGGCGCCACCGTGCGGGTCGACACCGTCGCCCCCGGCCTGAACCTGGCCGGCGGGAGCCGGCTGATCGGCGTCGGCGAGGCGCTGGGCGACGTGAACGCCGCCGGCGAAATCGCCCCGGGGGCGGACGGCACGGGCGGGCAGACGCTCTCCGTGCGGGACGACCTCACGCTGCAATCGGGCGGCGGGCTGCGGATCGACCACACCCCCGCCGGCACGGACCTCGTCGCGGTGGGCGGCGCCGCGAACCTGTCCGGCGGCACGGTGACGGTGGACGTCGGCTCCCCCGACGCCGCCGCCCAGCGGGCGCTGGCCCGGCAAATCGCCGAACCCGGCTCCTTCATGGACCTGACGGTCCTCACCGCCGCCGGCGGGATCACGGCGGGTCCCCAGTCCGCGGGGGCCAAGGCGTGGTCGCTGACCGGCTCGTCGTCGGTCGTCTCCGACGGCGGGACGGATTCGCTGGTGGTGCGTCTGAGCCGCGTGGCGAACGGCGCCGCGGTCTTCGCCAATCCGGACGAGGCCGCCGCCGCGGACGCCCTGTTCACCCTCATGCCGAACGCCGAAGGCCCCGCCGCCGACCTGTTCGCCGCCGCCCTGCTCTCCGACGCCGACGCCGCCCGGCCGATGCTCAACGGCCTGACCGCGGCCCGCTCCGGCGGCCTGGGCGGCGTGAGCGTCGCCGGCGCCGGCGCCGTCCGCCGCACGATGTTCCGCGCCCTGCGGCCCGGCGGCGGCGGCGGCGGCCTGTTCCGCGGCCAGAGCGGCGACCCCCTCGCCGACGCCGGCACCGGCGCCGGCGGGGACGACGAGTTCGGCTTCGGCACCTTCACCCTCGGCTCGGACATCGGCGACGGCGGGGACGGCGAAGAGTCGGAGGGAGTCGACCCGGGAGTCCGCACCGCCGACGCGGGAGACAAAGACTCCGAAACGGGAGTTGAGAAGTCGTCCTTCACCCCCGGCGGGCGGGCCGCCCGGACGCGGCGGAGCGGGCCGGACCTCTGCTGGGGCGGTTTCGCCGAGGGCTACGTGGTCGGCGGCGAGATCGGCTCCGGCCTGAACGAGACGGAGTACCTCACCGGCGGGGCGGTGTTCGGCATCGATCGGCTGGTCGCCTCCGGCACGCGGGTCGGCGTGCTGTGGGGCTTCGGCGGGACCGGCGCCGAGAGCGGCGGCGGCGTCGATCAGTTCGAGGCCGACGTCTCCAGCTGGCAGCTCGGCCTGTACGGCACAAAAACCGCGGGCCGGTGGCACGCGGCGGCCGCGGCGGTCTACGGCGGGGACGGCTACGAGACGACGCGCACCCTGCGGGCCGGCGGGCAGGCCTTCGTCGCCGACGGCGAAACCGACGGCTCCAGCGTGACCCTCGCCGCCGAGAGCGGCTACCTGCTGCCGATCGAGTGGATCGACCTGCAACCGCTGGCCGGCGTGCAGTACGTCAGCTCCTCCCGCGACGGCTACCGGGAGACCGGCCTGGGCGCCGCGGACCTGCTCTACGGCGACGCCTCGGCCGACAGCCTGCGGGTGCAGCTCGGCGCCCGGGCGGCGAAGACGCTGGGCGATCCGGGCGGGTTCGCGGTGATCCCGGAACTGCGGGCCTGGTGGTTCGGCGAAGTCGCCGGCTCCGACAGCCCCGCCCCGATCCGGTTCGCCGCCGCCCCCACCCTGCCCGCCTTCACGACGGTCGGCGAGGACGGGACGAACCAGTGGGTCTTCGGCGGCGGCCTGACCGGCCTGCTGGGCCGGCACGTTCGCCTCTACGCCCACTACGACCTGCTGCTGGGCGAAGACTCTCTGAGTCACGCCGGCACCGGCGGCGCCGAACTGCGGTGGTAAGCGTCGGGGGCGACAGGACGAGGCAAGCCCCCCAATCGCCATGATCCATGGGACCGGGCCCGGTCCGAACGGCTGGAACGGCCACTCGGGCCGGGCCCGATCCGGTCGTGCGGCCGCGGACGGATCGGAAAACGCTTGGCGGAAACTCCGCCGATGGGGTAAAATAGACCGTCCGGGTCGGCGACGCTTTACGGTTACCTCGCTTTGAAGGGACTGTTGAGCCCCCGCCCTCCCCGCGGCGCAACCCGGTCCACGCCCCCGCCGGCGTGCCGGTCCGCCCGCCCGAACCGCGGTCCGTTCCCGGATCCTCCCGCCCCACAACATGCACTTGCCCGTTTCGATCCGTCCCTCCCGGACGGCCGTCGCTCTCGCCTGTGCCTTCGCGGCACTGCTCGCGGCCGGTCCGTCGGTCGCGGCCGAGGCCGAGGCCGAACGCGGCGCGGAACTGTTCGCCCGCGTGTGCGCCGAGTGCCACGGCGCCAAGGGCGAAGGGGTGGAGTTCCTGTATGAATCCCCGCTGCACGGCGACCTGTCCGTCGATCAGTTGGCGGACCTCATCGCCCGCACGATGCCCGAGGAAGACCCCGGGTCGGTCGTGGGCGAGGACGCCGCCGCGGTCGCCGCGTTCGCCTACGACGCCTTCTATTCCCGCAACGCGCAGCTGCGGAACGCCCCCCCGCGGGTCGAACTGAGCCGTCTGACCGGCAGCCAGTACCGCCGCTCGATCGCGGCGCTGGGGGCGACGTTCGCCGGTCACCGCGATCTGCCGGCCGACGCCCCGCACGGCTTGGCGGCGCAGTATCGCGCCCGCACCGGCCCGTGGGACAAGCGCCTGGCGTTCAAGCGGACCGAGCCGGTTATCGACGTGGACCTCGGCGACGGCGTGCCCAAGCCGAACGAGGGCGACGAAACCGGCCCCTCCAAGGACAAGCTGCAGGACGAGGGCTTCGAAATCAGTTGGGAGGGCGCCCTGCTGCCGCCCGTGACGGGCGTCTACAAGTTCGCCGTGGAGAGCTCCCACCAGGTCGAGTTCGATCTGAACGGCACGCGCCTGGTCAACGTGCGGGTCCGCAGCGGCGATCAGACCCGTTACGAGTGCGAGGCCTTCCTGCTGGGCGGCCAGCCGGTCCCGCTGCGGATGCGGACGGAGAAGCGGCTCGGGAAGGAGTTCAACACGGACGCCCCGAAGATCGATTTCGCGGCCCGCCTCTCCTGGACGCCGCCGCACCGGACCGAGGCCGTCGTGCCCGCCCGCAACCTGCTGCCCGGTTGGACGCCGCCGGCGCTGTTGGTCTCCACGCCCTTCCCGCCGGACGACCGCAGCGTGGGCTACGAGCGCGGCTCCGCCGTGAGCGCCGCCTGGGACGAGGCGACCAGCGAGGCCGCCTTCGAGATCGCCGATCTGCTGCTGGAATCCGACGACGGCATCCGCACCTACCTGAAGATCAACGACAAGGACCCCGCGGACAAGCAGGTCCAGAAAGCGAAGGAGTTCTGCGCCAAGTGGGCCGAACGCGCCTTCCGCCGCCCGCTGACCGACGAGCAGCGGGCCCTGTACGTCGACGCCCACTTCGACGGCGATCGTCACTGGAAGGAAGCGACGAAGCGGTGCGTGTTGATGACGCTGAAAAGCCCGCACTTCCTCTACCCGAACCTGCACGCCGCGATCGCCGCGGCCAGCGGCGAGGCGCCGGACGGGTACGACCGCGCCGCCGCCCTGGCCCTGTTCCTGTGGGACAGCCTGCCGGACGACCACCTGCACCAGGCCGCCCAGAAGGGCTGGCTGAACAAGCCGGAGGACGTCGCCAAGGAGGCGAACCGGATGAGCAAGGACTACCGCGCGACCGTCAAACTGACGGAGTTCTTCGCCGAATGGCTGATCCCCGAGGGGGCGCACGAGATGGCGAAGGACGAGACGATGTATCCGGGCTTCGACCACGCCGCCGTGGGCGACCTGCGGACCAGCCTGGAGCTGACGATCGCCGACGCCCTCGCCGGGGAGAACGCGGACTTCCGATCTCTGTGGAACGCGGAGGACCTGTACGTCAACGCCCGTCTGGCGGAGTTGTATAAGGACGACCTGGTCGACCCGGGCAAGGCCCCGCAGGACGGCACGTTCGTCAAACTGGCGGTGAAGCCGGAGCGGCGGGCGGGTCTGCTGACCCATCCGCTGCTGATGGCCGGCTACGCCCACCACCGGGTCACGAGCCCGATTCACCGCGGGGTGTTCGTCGCCCGCAAGCTGCTGGGCCGCAACCTCAAGCCGCCCAAGGAGGCCTTCAGCCCGCTGCCGGAGGACTTCGGCGACGGCCTGACGACCCGGGAACGGGTGGCGCACCAGACCTCCGACGTGGCCTGCTCCGCCTGCCATAACACGATCAACCCGCTGGGCTTCAGCCTGGAGCGGTTCGACGCGATCGGCCGCTACCGCACCGAGGAACAAGTTGTCAAAAAGGACGCGAAAGAGCCGGTGACGAAGCCGGTCGACCCCTCGGGGGTGTACGTGTCGCCGGAGGGGGCCGAGGTGCCGCTGGACGGGGCGGTCGCCCTGAGCCGGTTCATCGCCGACAGCCCCGAGGCCCGCACCGCGTTCGTGGAGCGGCTGTTCCACCACGCGGTCAAGCAGCCGACCGCCGCCTACGGCTTGGAGACCCGCGAAACTCTCGCCGCCCAGTTCGAGGAGCAGGAGACGAACATGAAAGCCGCCTTCGCCGCCGCCGCGACCGTCGCCGCGATCGGTCCGCCGCAGGACGCCTCCGCCCGCACCGCCGCCGCCCACGACGCGGCTGACGACTCCGCGAAGAACTGACCCGCCCCCGCATTCGTCCAGGCCTGGTTCGTTCCGGCCTGTTTCGTTCCGGCCCCAGCCGCCCCGCACCCCCTTCCCGCCGCTCGCCATGAACACGCCCTTCCGTTCCGCCCGCCGCGAGTTCCTCAAGAACCTCGGGCTGTCCGCCGCCGCCGCCCCGTTCGTGTTGAACCTGCCGAGCCTCGGCTTCAACCGGGCCTTCGGCGCCGAGTCCGGCGCCGGCCGGCCGGCCCCGCGACGGATCGTGGTGATCTTCAGCCCCAACGGCGTGGTCCCGAAGACCTTCTGGCCGGAGGTGTTGGATTCCAACGCGAAGAAGTACAGCGAAACCTCGGACTTCGAACTGACCGGCTCGCTGGCCCCGCTGGCCCCGTTCAAGGACCAGACGCTGCTGCTCCGCGGCGTGGACAACAAGATGCAGGGCGACGGCGACCGCCACATGCGCGGCATCGGCTGTCTGCTGACCGGCAAGATCCTGCTGCCCGGCAACGTGCAGGGCGGCAGCGACACCCCCGCCGGGTGGAGCAGCGGCATCTCCATCGACCAGGAGATCAAGAACCACCTGCAATCCGTCGCCGAGACCGAGACCCGCTTCGGCTCCCTGGAGTTCGGCGTGATGGTCCCGGACCGGGCCGACACCTGGACCCGCATGGTCTACGCCGGCTCCAACAAGCCGATCGCCCCGGTCGACGACCCGCGGCGGATGTTCAAAAAGCTGTACGGCCGGGTGAAGGACAACCAGCTCCTCGCCACCGTGCTGGACGACGTGCGGACCGACCTCGCCAAGGTGAAGGGTCTGGTGGGGGCGGAGGACCGGGCGATTCTGGAACAGCACGAATCGTTCGTGCGGCAGATGGAGCGCCAGTTGGCGAAGGCGGAGCCGGTCGGCAAGCCGGACGGCGGCGTCGACGACGCCGAGCACCTCGGCCACGCCCTGCCGGAGCCGGACCCGGCCCTGGAACTGCTTAACGACCGCATCCCGGAGATCGCCGCCGCCCAGCGGGACCTGCTGATCGACGCCTTCCGCCGGGACGCCTGCCGCGTCGCCACCATGCAGTACACCAACAGCGTGGGCGGGGCGAAGTTCCGCTGGATCGGCGTGGACGAGAGCCACCACACCCTCTCTCACGAGCCGGACGGCAACGAGGACGCCGTCGACAAGCTGACCCGCATCAACGCCTGGTACGCCGAGGAGGTCGCCCGGCTGTGCACGCAGCTCGCCGAGACCCCCGAGCCCGGCCACCCCGGTTCGATGCTGGACCACACCACGGTCGTCTGGACGAACGAGATGGGCACCGGCAATTCGCACAGCCTGAACGATATCCCCTGGGTGTTGATCGGCGGCGGGCTGGGCTTCAAGACCGGCCGGGCCCTGCACATGGGCGACGTGCCCCACAACCGCCTGCTGCTCAGCCTCGCCAAGCCGTTCGGCGTGGAGCGGGACGTCTTCGGCCAGGAAGACCTCTGCGCCGGCGGCGTGCTCAGCGGGTTGACGGCGTAGATCCCGACAGGTCGGGACCGCTGGAACGGAACGAACCGTCGATTCCGCGGCAACCGGCGGGACCGTCAGTCCCGGTCCGAGTCCGACCTCCGGGGGACCGATCGGGCCGCAGTGGTGAACGGAACGCCGCCGCGGGGGCGATGACATGGGAGATTTCCCGGTCCTCTCACCCCTCCCGTGCCGCCCCGTGCCGCAGGTTCCCCCGCCGATCGCCGGGTCCGTTCCCTCGGAGAGCCCCACGCTTTCCGAGCCGGCGACGCCGATCGCTGCAACGCCGCTGTGCAATGCAGCCGCGTTGGACCGCATCGTGCGGACGGTCCGGCGGGCGCTGGGGGTGGAGTGGGCCACGATGTCGGTGATCGGCGCGGGCCGTCAGCGGGTCGTCAGCGCCGCCGGACTGCCGGCGGGCGGAGAGTTGAACGCCGCGGACACCCTCTGCGCCCTGTGCGCCGAGGCGGGGGGGCTGGCGGTCCGGGACGTGACGGAGCGCCCGGAGTTCCGCGATCTCCCGGGACCGGCGTCGCTGGGCGTGCGGAGTTACCTGGGCGTGCCGGTGGCGCTGCCGAACGCCACGGAGGTCGGAGTGCTCTGCGCCCTGGATCGCGTTCCCCGCGACTGGACCGACGCAGACCGGGAAATGCTGGACGATCTGGCGGCCGCGGCCGCGGACCTGATCCGGGCCGATCGGCTGGCGGAGGCGTACGCCGCCGCCGAGGCCCGAGCCCGGGCCAGCGAGGAGCGCTTCCGCGACGTGGCCGAGACCGCGGGGGAGTACCTCTGGGAGGTCGACGCCGAGGGACGGTTTACCTTCCTCACGGAACGGGCGGAGAACACCTTCGGCCGACCGCTGGGGACGATGATCGGGCTGCGGCCGTGGGAGATGTACGACGAACCGACCGAGTCGGCACGGGTGCGGGAGTGGTTCGAGGGCGTCCGCCGCGACCGGGTGCGATTCCGCAACCTCGTCCGCCGCAGCGTGCGGCCGGACGGGGACGAACGCTGGGTGCGTCTGAGCGGCGCCCCGCTGTTCGACGACGCCGGCGCGCTGATCGGCTACCGCGGGGCCGGTCAGGACGTGACGACGGAAAAGCGGGCGGAACTCGCCGCCACGCGGGCCGAAGTCGCCGCGGAGCGCGCCCGCCGGGAGCGGTACGACCTGCTGGAGCGGTTCATCACGCAGGCGCCGGCGTCGGTGGCGATGTTCGACCGGGAGATGCGGTACGTCAGCCACAGCCGCCAATGGCTGGGACTGCACGGGCTGCCGGACACCATGGAACTGACCGGACGCTCCCATTACGACGTGCTCCCCCAGCAACCTGCGCGGTGGCGGGAGGCGCATGAAGCCTGTCTGGCCGGCGAAACCCGTCGGGCGGAGGCCGATTCCTTCACCCGTGCGGACGGCGTCCCCGGCTGGGTCGACTGGCACGTCGAGCCGTGGCGCGACGAGACCGGGCAGGTCGGCGGCGTCGTGATCCTGTCCGCCGACGTGACCGCCCGGCAGCGGAGCCTGAGCCGCCTGAAAAGCGCCGTGGACGCCGCCGACATCGGCACCTGGCTGTGGGACCTGCGGACCGGCGTGCTGCTGGCCGACGGCGGGCTGCGGGCCTTCTTCGGCTTCCCCCCGGAAGCCGAAACCGTCGGCGTCGACCCGGACCGGCTGTACGACCCGATCCACGCGGACGATCAGAGCCGCGTCGCCGCCGCGATCCACCACGCCTACGAAACCGGCCGGTTCGACACGGAGTTCCGCGTCCGCCCCCCCCACGGCAAGTCCCGCTGGCTGGCCGCCCGCGGTCAGGTCACCCGCGACGAGGAAGATCGCCCGTTGAGCTTCCACGGCGCCGTGGTGGACGTGACGGAACGCAAACTCGCCGAGGCCCAACTCTACGAGGCCAAGGCCCAGGCGGAGGCCGCCAATCGGGCGAAAAGCGAGTTCGTGGCGAACATCAGTCATGAACTGCGGACCCCGCTGACGGCGATCCTCGGCTACGCCGACCTCGCCGCCGACGCCGCGGAGACGGCGGCGATCAACTTCCCGCACGACGGCTCCGCCGCGGTCTGGGAGGAGGTGCACGCCAACGCGCACACGATCCGCCGCAACGGCGAGCACCTGCTCCGCCTCATCAACGACGTGCTCGATCTGGCCAAGATCGAGGCCGGTAAGCTGTCCATCGATCGGGTGCCCTACTCCGCCGCCCGCCTCGCGGACGAACTCGCCGACCTGATGCGCCCCCGGGCCGAATCCGGCGGGATGCGTCTGGAGACGCGCGTCGCCCCGGAACTGGCCGGCCGGGCCGTCCTGGGCGATCCGGTGCGGGTGCGGCAAATTCTGCTCAACCTGCTCGGCAACGCGGCGAAGTTCACCGCCCGCGGCGGGGCGACCGGCGGTGCGGCGACCGGCGGTTCGGCGGGGAACGACGACTCCGTCGTGCTGTCGGTGCGGCCGACGGTCGGCGGTGACGAGGAGGTCCACTGGCTGGAGTTCGCCGTCGCCGATACCGGCTGCGGCGTCCCCGCCGATCAGTTGGATCGCCTGTTCGAGCCGTTCGAGCAGGCGGACGCCGGCGCCGGGCGGCGATACGGCGGGACGGGGTTGGGGCTGTCGATTTCCCGCCGGTTGGCGGAGCGCCTGGGCGGCACGCTGACGGCGGAAAGCGTCCCGGGCGCCGGCAGCACGTTCCGACTGCGGGTGCCGGCCCCGCCCTGCGGGTCGGCGCCGGCGCGGCTGCTGACCGACGCGCCCCGCCCGCAGCGCCTGCCGCCGCCGCTCCCGCCGCGTCCGCTGGATCGGGGGCCGTCGGTCTCGCCCCCCGTGCTCCACGCGGCGTCGGCGCCGCTCAAACCGCTGGTCGGACGGCGGGTGCTGCTGGCGGAGGACGCCGAGGACAGCCGCCGCCTGGTCACGTTCCTGCTGAACAAGGCGGGGGCGGAGGTGGAGGCGGTCTGCGACGGCCGGGCCGCGATCGAGGCGCTGTTCCCCCAGACCCCGCCGGGCGCCGCGGCGCGACAGCCGGATCCGGGGGCGGGGTTCGACGTGGTGCTGATGGACATGCAGATGCCGCACCTCGACGGCCTCGAGGCGACCCGGGAACTGCGGAGCCGCGGGTACCGCGGCCCGATCGTGGCGCTGACCGCCCACGCGATGGAGGGCGCCGCCGCCGCCTGCCTCGCCGCCGGCTGCGACGCCCACGCCTCCAAGCCGATCAGTCGGGAGGAACTCGTCGACGCCGTCTTCCGCGCCGCCGCCGGCGCCTTCGCCGCCGACCGCGAAGCCATGCCCGAGGGCCTCCTCGACCCGATCCCGCTCTGACGCGGATCGGCCGGTGAGCCCGGAGCGCAAGCTCCGGCAGCGCCCGAACGGGGAAACGGCTGCGCCGACAGCCGGAGCTTGCGCTCCGGGCTCACGGACACCGCGTCCCGCCGCGGAAAAACGTTCTACTTGAACCGCAGGTCCGCCGGGACCGGCAGGTCGTCCAGCGAACCCAGACCGAACAGGTCCAGGAAGCGGTCGGTCGTGGCGTAGGTCGGTTCGGACTTCTCCCCGGCGTCTTTTCCGGCGCCCTTCCCGGCTTCGGCGGCGGGGTCCGGTTTGGCGATTCGCAGCACGCCCAACCGCACGAGCCGCCGCAGCGCCCCGCCGGAGGGTTTGTCGCGGGTGCGTTCGACGTTCGCCGCCGTGATCGGCTGGCGGTAGGCGACCACCGAGAGCGTTTCCAGCACGTCCGGCGGCAACGTGACCTCCCGCGGCCCCAAGCCGTACAGGCGCCGGCGGAGCGGTTCGTACTCCGGCAGGAGCCGCAGGGCGTAGCCGTCCTCCCCGGCCCGGGCGCGGTAGGGGCGGCCCTCGGCCTCGTAGCGGCGGTTCAACTGGGCGACGGCGGCGGCGAGGTCGGCGTCGGTGAAGGTGCCCCGCAGCAGCTTGCCGGCCCGCTCCGCGGTCAGCCCCGCCCCGCCCACAAACAGCGCCGCCTCCACCACCTCTCGCGGCGTGACGCGGACCGGCGGGTCCGTCGACCGCTCTCCGGACGCGGCCGGGGCGTGTGGTTCGGCGGGGGCCCCGTCGTCGCTCGAGTCGTCGGCCGTCCGCTTCGCCGCGGGCGGTTCGGGGGTGAGCCTCGGACCAGCTTCGTCCACCGCCGCCAACGCCCGCCGGTAGGCCGTTTCCAGGTCCTCCCCCTCGCCGAACGACAACGTGTCGTCGTCGTCCGGTTCCCCCAGATCGTCCTCGTCCAGATCGTCCGAGTCCGCGGCCGCCCCGCCGTCGCCGGCGGGGAACGGCAGCAGGCGGGGATCGTCGGTCGCCGGATCGTCGGCCAAGGCGGGCGCGGTGCGGGAAGGAGAAGCGGGGGCCGCCGGGATGTAACCCGCCGGCCCGCCCGCGGGGAACCCGGGCGAGGGGCGAAGCGGGCGACGGGGGCGGGGGGCGGTTAGAATGCGGCGTCCCGTGTCCCCGCCCCTCGTCCCCGTGTCGGGAGTCGCGCCCGTGCTCCCCTACGAAGCCCGCGAGAACCACGCCCGGATGCTGCACTCCGCGGCGCTGGAGAGCGGCTACGACGCCAAGCTCGACGACGGCGACCCGGACTACGTCAACGTGCGGTTCCGCGGCGGCGGCGTCTTCTGGGAGGGCGTCGTCTATTTCCACGATTACGTGGACATGCTCCTGAAGGACCCGGTCAGCGGCACGCTGGTGCCCAAGGCGATGCGCTACAGCCACCCGGACCTGCACGAGGACATGCACGGCTTCCTGCGGACGGAGTTCCCCCGCTTCCTCCCGCCCGAAGCGTGGGGCGACTGAACGGCGCCTCGTCTCCGTCTCCCGAACGCCCTCACCGCCCCCGCGGAGGCTGGCTGCACAGGGCGGCGAAGGTGGCGACGACGCGGGCGGCCTCCGCCTGCGTCGGCGGGAGCATGACCCGGTGCTTGCCGTCCTCCGAGGGGGCGAATGCGGAGCCGCCGTCCCCGGCGATCGTGACCGTGCCGGGCTCGGACAGGCGAAAATCCCCCCGGTCCGGCCGCACCGCGTACAGCGCGGCGGCGAGGTCCCACGTCGGCCGGGCGTGGGGGGTCGCTTTGTAAAGCTGATAGCTTTCCGGCAGCGGGTGGGCGGCGGCGTAGCGGTAGTCCTGCTCGATACTCTCCGGCGGGTACGGCAGGGCGACGCCGATTTCGTAGCCGCTCCAGACGATCGGCGTCGGCCAGTTCTCCGCCAGGGCCGCGGCCGCGTCGCGGTCTTCGCGGACGTTGTACTCCGGCCCGCCGCCGGCAAAGTCGCCCGCCATCACCACCAGTCGCTTCACCTTCGCCGCGACGAGCTCCCGCCCGGACCGCGGGCTGATCGCGTCCGGTTCGCTCCGCAGCAACCGGGCGAGGTTCGTGCTGAACCCGACCTGCACCACCGCCACGGAGCCGTCCGCCGCCCCGGCCAGCGCCCGCCGCAACACCGGCACGGCGTCGGGGACCTCCGCCGGGTCGTGCGACAGATCGTGCGGGAACCGGCGGGAGCCGTCCGGGTTCGTCGCGTTCGCCAGCTTGAGGAACCGGCCCTCGAACGTCGTCGGTCCGGTCAGCACGCCGTCGACGGAGACCGCCCCGACCGGCACGTCCGGGCGGCCGTAGAAGGTGTTGATCGCGTCCGCGAACGGGGCGCACAGCGGGTGCGCCTTCGTCGTGGTGACGGCCAGGAGTTCGCACTCGCCCCGGTCCGCCAGGGCGTGCAGCAGGCCCATCGCCAGGGCGTCGTCGACGTCGTTGCCGAGGTCCGTGTCGAAGATCACCGGGACCGGGCTGGCCGCGGCCGGGCTGGTGGGGGCTGAACTGGCCGGGTCCGCGGCGGGGGCGGCGAGCAGGGCCATGGCGAGGGCGAGCGACATCATCCGGCCCGTTTCACGGAGTCGAGGGAGCGGTGCGAGGGCGTATCGACGTCGGTCTCGTCGCCGGCGCCCTCCGCGGCGGAGAGCAGCCGGGGGTCCGGTTCGCGGTGTTTCGGACGAAAATACTTGCGGCTTTCCAGCACGCAGACCCGGCGGGGGGCCAGCCGCACGGCGAAGGTCTGCATCTTCTCCTTCCAGCCGATCACCGCGACGGGCCGGCGTTTCTCCATCGCCCGCAGGCTGCGGCGGACGACGACCTCCGGGTCCAGCGCCCGGCGTTTTTGCAACCAGCCCTGAACGCCGGCGACGTCGAAGAACTCCGTCCGCGTCGGCCCCGGGCAGCAGGCGGTGACCGTCACGCCGCGGTCGCGGGCCTCGGCCCACAGCGCCTCGGAGAAGTGCAGCACGTACGCCTTGCTGGCCGCGTAGGCGCCCATGTAGGCGACCGGGGTGAACGCGGCGACGCTGGCCACGTTCAGCACCGCCCCGTGGCCGCGGGCGAGCATCGGCGGGAGGAAGCGGTAGGTCAGGTCCGTGAGGGTCCGGACGTTGAGATCCACCATCGCCAGCACGTCGGCCCGGTTGGTGTGGGGCACGTCCTCGGCGACGGCGAAGCCGGCGTTGTTCACCAGCAGTTCCACGCCACGGCCGTCCTCGGCGGCGGCGTCGGCCACGCGGGCCACCTCGCCCGGTTTGGAGAGGTCGGCGGCGATCACCTCGCAGCGGGTGCGGTGCTTGGCGTCCAGCTCCGCGGCGAGATCCCGCAACCGGCCCTCACGCCGGGCGACCAGAACCAGGTGCATCCCCCGGGCCGCCAGGGTGCGGGCGTACGCCGCCCCCAGCCCGCTGCTGGCGCCGGTGACGAGGGCGCGGCGATCGGCGTAGTCGTCCAGCAAAGGGCGGAGCGGCGGGGAGGCGCGGCGGGGTTCGAGGCTGGCCGGGGCGAAATGCGAACTTCATGCTAACGCCCGGCCCGGCCCCGCGGCACCGACTTGACCCGCGGCGGCATGCGGCTCGGCAGCGCCGTCCGCACAATCGCGTTTGTTTCCCTCATCGTCTCATGGAATCCCCGGCCCCGCCCCCGCTGACCGTCGCCCAGAGCCGGGCCGTCGACCGGGTCTGCCTGGAGGACTACGGCCTGCCCGGCGCCGTGCTGATGGAGAACGCCGCCCGCGGCTGCGCGGAGTTGCTGGATCGCGTGTCGGACGGGAACCCCGGCGCCGTGGCGATCGTCTGCGGCAAGGGGAACAACGGCGGGGACGGCTTCGCCCTCGCCCGGCACCTGACGATTCGCGGGGCGACCGTGCATCTCTTCGCCCCCTTCGAAGAGCCTCCGGACGCCGACGAGGAGCCGGGCGAAGCCGCGATGAACGCCCGCGTCGCCCGCCGCATGGGCCTGCCCTGGACCGACTGGACGACCCTGTCCGAGGAGGATCTGACGAACCGACTGGCGGAGGAGGCGGCCGGCGGGTGGATCGTGGACGCCCTGCTGGGCACCGGCCCCAGCGGTCCGCCGCGGGAGCCGATGGACGTGGCGGTGCGGGCGATCCACGCCGCCCGCTCCCGGGGGCCGCGGGTCTTGGCCGTGGACGTGCCGACCGGCTTCGACGCCGACGGCGGCCGCCCGTTCCAGAGTTCGCCTGACGGGGGAGCCTGCTGCGTCCGGGCCGACCGCACGGCCACGTTCGTCGCCCCCAAACCCGGCTTTGCCATGGACGGGGCGAGCGACTGGACCGGCTCGGTGAGCGTCGTCGGCATCGGTGCCCCACCGGCGGCGATCGAGTCGGTGCGGTAGCCGATGCCCGGGCTCAACCTCGCCGACCGCATCGCCGGCTGTCTGCTGGGCGGGGCGCTGGGGAACGCGCTTGCCGGCCCGTTCGAGAACGGCCCGCCAGGGCAAGCGTTCGAGGAGCCGGCCGACCTGTGGCTCTCCGACGATACGCAGCTCACCCTCGCCACCTGCGAGGCCCTGATCGAAGCGAACGGGGCCGTCGACCCGATAACGATCGCCGCCGCCTTCACCCGCTGGCACCGCGGGCGTCGGCTACGGGGCGTCGGGGCCAGCACGTTGAAGGCACTGCGGGAGTTGGAGGTCGGCGGGCACTGGGCGCTGGTCGGGGCGGCCGGGGAGCGGTCGGCCGGCAACGGAGCCGCAATGCGGGCGGCCCCGCTGGCGTTCGTACTCAATCCGGACGACGAGAGTGACCGCGGCCGGCTGCGTGACGTCAGCCGCATCACCCATCACCACGAGGAAGCCGTCGCCGGCGCCCTGCTGATCGTGCGAGCCGTGCGGTACGCCGCGGCTGGACGCCCGCTGGCCCACCTGCCCGCCGCCCTCGCCGACCTTCCGCCGGACTGCCTCTGCCGCGACCGGCTGCGGGCGGTCGGGGACGACCGGCTATCCGTCCGGGACTACGCGGAGCGATACGGGGCAAGCGGCTGGGCGGCGGACTCGGTCCCGCTCGCGCTCCTCGCCGCGTCACGCTCCCCGGGATTCACGGAAACGGTCGCAGAGATCGTCGGGTGCGGCGGGGACACGGATACCGCCGCTTCGATGTGCGGGCAGATCCTCGGCGCCGCCCACGGCCCGGGGGGACTCCCCGCAGCGGCGTTGGAGCGACTGGAGGCGGCGACGGAGATCCGCGGGATTGCGGCAAGCCTCGCCCGGGTCGCGGCTAACATCCCCCAATGCACCCCTTCGCCCTGACCTCGCCGGACCTGACCTCGGCGTTGGCGGCGTTGCTGCGAACCGTGCCGGCCGGGCGGGCGACGACGTTCGGGGACCTCGCCGGGGCGTTGGGGGCGAAGTCCGCGGCGGTGTGGGTCGGCACCGTCTGCCGGCGACCGCCGGATGGTTGGGACGACGTGCCGACGTGGCGGGCCGTGCGGGCCAGCGGCGAGTGCGTGCTGCCCGGGCAGGCCGAACGCCTGCGGGCCGAGGGGGCGCCGGTTGAGGACGCCCGGGTCGAACTGAACCGCGTCCGCTACGCCGACTTTCCCCCGGACGGCCCGCTGCACGCCCTCAAAACGGAGCAGGACGCCCTCGCGGAGCGGGTGGTTCTTCAAGACGAACCGACGGCGCCGGGACCGATCGGGGCGGTGGACGTCGCCTACCCCTCCCCCGGCACGGCCCGGGCGGCGTACGTGGAGATGACCCCGGACGCGGACGAGCCGACCTTCTCGCTGGCGGTCGAGTCGGCGGCGCCGTTCCCGTACGTCAGCGGGTTCCTCACCTACCGGGAACTGCCGGCGTACGCGGCGCTGACCGAGCGACTGGGCGAGGCCGGCCGGGCGCCGGCGCTGCTGCTGGTGGACGGCAACGGCATTCTGCACCCCCGCCTCGGCGGCGTGGCCTGCGGCCTGGGCGTGCTGGCGGACGTGCCCACGATCGGCGTCGCCAAAAAACAGCTCTGCGGCGCCGTGCGGGAGGACGCCTGGATTGAACTGGCCGGCGAGGTCGTCGGGGCACGCATCGCCAATCCGCACATCCCGCGCGGCAAGCCGGTGTTCGTCTCCCCCGGCCACCGCGTGACCGTGGAGACCGCGGTCCGCACTGCGACGAGCTGGTTCCGCGACCACCGCCTGCCGGAACCGCTGTGGCGGGCGGATCGACTCAGCAAGACGGGGTGAGGCGGCGGAGCGGACGCGGGTTCAATACGGCATCAACCGAGACACGAGCAGCGTCGAGGCGAGCGGGAACAGAATCGCCGCCGCAACCGCGATCCATGCCCACGTCCACTGACCCCGCCAAAAGAACGGGACGGCCACGCCCCACGCCAAGGTCATCGCCGTTCGATGCAGCAGCATCGCCGTCGCCCACGGCCAGAGTTCCCGCGACCCCGGAAAGGGCGAGCCGGCGAAGTGAAACAGCATCGCTGCGGTGCTCGCTGCAAGCAGCCCGGAATACAGGGCCGCCAGCCCACACCCCGCCGCCGGAAACAGCCGCCACCGGAACCGCGGCGGACCGTCCGCCGGGTCGGCGGGGGCGATGACCGCGGGGTCCGCCGGCGCCGTCACCGCCGCACGGCGGTGGGGACGACCAGCAACGGGTTGGCGGTGCGGCGGAGGGTGTCGGCGACGTGGCCTTCGCTCTGGTGGTCGCCGCGTTCCAACGGCAGCACCACCAGCCGATCGCCGGGGCCGGCGGTGATGTTGGGGGCGCTCTCCTCGCGGCGGGTTTGCAACTCGTAGCCGAAGCCGCCGGCCTCCGCGGCCTTCGCGAGGCCGGCGTGCAGGTTGCCGTACTCCTTCCGCAGCGCCCGGGTCAGGCGCTCGTGGGAGACGTCGCCGTCCGGGTCCAACTCCATCAGGGCGGCCCGGACGTTCTGGTAGAACTCCTCTTCCAGTAACAGTTCCAGGTTGAGGTTCCCGCCGGGGGCGATCAGCCCGGCGGCCCACTCGGCGGCGGGGCGGGCGGCGTCGTTCTCCCCCACGACCATCACCACGAGCTTGGCGAACGGCGAGGCCCCCCCGGCCGCCGGAAACTCGCCGCTGCCCTGCTCCGGGTTGTCCTCGAAGTACGGTTTGACCGGGAACGGCCACCGCACGACCAGCAGCGGCACCGGGCTCTGGGCGAGCAGCATGTCCGTCGTCAGCCCGGCGGAGTGCGGGCCGACGCTCTCCGGCTCCCGGCCGAACGGGCAGGGCACGATCGCCAGGTCGCAGTCGGCGCGGGCGACGGCGGCGAGGATCTGCTCGTAGCTCTCCCCCTCCGTGCGGGGCAGGGCCTTGGCATGCAGTTGGGTCGCGACCTCGACGGCCTTCGCCTCGGAGCGGTCGCTCTCCCGGGCGTCGGCGACATACAGATCACAGCCGAACCGGGCCTTCAGATAGGCCGCCAGCGGGGCGGAGCAGGCGTCCTGACCGCTGCCGTCCAGGACCAACAACACCCGCCGCGGCGACGTCGGCCGCACCGGGGCCGCGTCGCCGACATGCGCCCGACGGAACAGATCGATCCCGCGGTCGAGGCTCTGTCCGACGGTACTTTCGGAGGGGTCGAACGAAGACATTGCGGCAAACGGAAACGCGTCGCGAACGGGGCCGCACGGCGGAGCGGAAGCCCGCGACGCTACCGGGGCCGATCGGCGCCGGCAAGGGGGCCTGCGCTCGTCGGGGGATCGGCGACGATCGGGGTGATCGTCCGCGAACCAGTCGCCGGGGCGGCACTGGTTCGGAATGACATGTGCATCCTCCCAACGCCCGCCAAGCGCCTCTCCGGCGCGTCTCCCCCACTTTCGCTATCCGCCCAAATATATCATGCTCTGGAACATCATTTCGTGGACCGTGTTCGGCCTCATCGCCGGCGCGATCGCCCGTCTGCTCGTCCCCGGACGGCAGAGCATCGGGTGGATCATGACGATCCTCTTGGGGATTATTGGGTCGTTCGTGGGCGGGTTTTTGTTCAGTCTGCTCCCGTTCGGCTCCGAGCCGGGCTTTCACCCCGCGAACCTCATCGGGTCCGTGATCGGCGCCGTCGTTGTGTTGCTGATCTACATCTCGGTCACCAAAAAGGCCTGAGACGCCCGCGGTTCCCCCTGTCCCGCCCCCTTCGACGCCTACCCCCGAAGCCCTCATGCATCGTCGCCAGTTCCTGCCCGTCGCCGCCGCCTCCGCCGCCGGTCTGACCGTCGCCGCCTCCGCCGCGGCCCAACAACCGCAGCGTCAGCGCCCGGCGCGCCCGCTCAATGAGGCCCAGCCCGGGCAGGCCCAGCGTGGGGCGAGGATGGCGTCCGCCAGGCCCCAGGTGACGAAGGCCGTCTGCGTGCTGATGCCGGTCGGCGACAGCGGCGTTTCCGGCCTGCTCACCTTCGAGCAGGTCGAGGGCCGTAAGGTGAAGGTCACCGGCGAGGTGAAGGGCCTGACGCCCGGCGATCACGGGTTCCACGTCCATCAGTTCGGCGACCTGACCAACCTACAGGACGGCACCAGCGCCGGCGGGCACATGGACGTCGGCGAGCACAAGCACGGCAAGCCGACGGACGAAGACCGCCACACCGGCGACCTCGGCAACATTACCGCCGACGAAAGCGGCGTCGCCAAGGTGGACATGACCGACACGGTCATCTCCCTGAACGGCCCCAACAGCATCCTGGGCCGCGGCTTCATCGTGCACGCCGATGCGGACGACTTCGGCCAGCCCACCGGCAACGCCGGCGCCCGCGTGGCGATCGGCGTGATTGGGATCGCCAAGGACGGCCTCAAATAGATAACGTCCGTTCCGACGGGTTCCTTACCGGCCCGTTCACCGTCCGGGCGCGGCGTCACCCGGGGTCGGGCTCTCATTCATTTTGAGACTCGCTGGTCCCGAACCGGTTGACCCCGCCCCGGACGGTGTTATTCTTCAGTATCGACTCGAGAGTCGACGCCGACCAAAGGGTCGGCCGCGACAACTGCCCCACCCCCGCCCGTCGCGGTCGGCCCGTTCTTCCGAAGCCCGCTCCGCTCCCGCGGGGCGGGCTTCTTGCGTTACAGTCCCTCCCATTCCGTCCCGCTGCACGGTTCCCGCCCCGCCGGCCCCGCGCCCGATTCGCCGTTCCTCAAACCCGCCCCGGACTGCTACGTCCTTGAGCATGTGGAACGCCCGTCGCCTGCAGTTTGACCTTGCCGCCCGGCCGACCGTCGCCGCCGGGCCCCCGCGGGCGCTGTTTCTCAACCGCTCCTACCGCCCGGACGCGGAAGCCACCGGCCAACTGCTGACGGAACTCACCGAAGACCTCGCCGCCGGCGAGGTCGGGGACGGCCAGAACGGGGAAGACGGCAACGACGCCCTGCCCGGCCGCCTCGGCGGGTGGCGGGTGCACGTGATCTGCGGGCGGCCGAACTCCAACCCGGAAGGCCTGCCGGCGAAGAGCGGCACGACGCTGTGGCGCGGCGTGACGGTCCAACGCGTCTGGCACACCCGCTGGGCCGGCGGGGCGAAACGCTCGCTGGTTCTCCGGTCGGTCGATTACTGCTCCTTCCTGTTCGCGGCGCTGCTGCGGGGGGCGCTGGTCCGCCGGGTAGACGTAGTCGTCGCGGAGACCGATCCCTTCCCGCTGGCGGTGGTGGGGCGATTACTCGCCTGGCGGCACCGGGCCCGGTTCGTCGTGCACGCCCAGGACGTCCACCCGGAGTTGGGCGTGGCCCTGGGCGTGCTGAACGACGGCCCGGCGGTCCGTGCGGTGCGGGCCCTGATGCACGCCGCCGTGCGGACCGCGGACGCGGTCGTCACGCTGTCGACGGACATGCGCCGCACCTTCCAACGGATGGGCGTGCCGGCCGACCGCATCGCCGTGCTGCCCAACTGGGCCGACGCCGACGCCGTCCGGCCGGTGCGGTCCGGCAACCGCTTCCGGGAGCGGCACGGCCTCGGCGAACCGGGCGAACCGGGGGCGAAGTTCGTGGTGATGCACTCCGGCAATATGGGCCGCACGCAGCGCCTCGAAGACGTGCTGGCGGCGGCGGCCCGGCTGTCGGACGACCCCCGCATCCTGTTCCTGCTGGTCGGCGGCGGGGCCGCGGAGGCCGGCCTCAAGGCGGGGGCGCAGCGGTTGGGGCTCACGAACCTGCGGTTCCTGCCCTATCAGCCGAAGTCGGAACTGAGTGAAAGCCTCTCCGCGGCGGACCTGCACCTGGTCTGCACGGACGCCCGCGTGATCCCCTACCTGATGCCCAGCAAGCTGTACGGCGTGCTGGCCGCCGGGGCGCCGGCGCTGTGCGTGGCCCCGGCCGACAGCGAACTCGCCGCGACCGTCACCGGCGATCTGCCGGACGATCCCCGGGCCGAACCCTGCGGCTGGACCTGCGAACCGGACGACGTGACGGCGCTGACCGAAACGATCGCCGCCGCCGCCGCCCTGTCCGCCGAGGAACTCCGCGACCTCGGCGACGCCGGCCGGCAGTTGGCGGAGGGGCGCTTCAGCCGAGCGGCGGTCACGCCGCGGTTCGCCGCGGTCCTGCGGGCGGTGACGGAGGGAACCTCCCCCGCCCAGGCCGCCCGCCCGGTTCCGTCTTCGCTCCCGGACACCCTGCCGCTGTGCGACGCGGACGAGGACGTTCAGGACGACGCGGAGGCGTGCGACCTCCACGAAGCCGAAACCCTCCCCGCCCGCCAGGCCGCCTGAGCAGTTCGGGCCGCCGAATCCGTGCTCCCCTCGCCCCCGTTGGGGGGAGAGGGGTCGGGGGTGAGGGGAGGTTGATCCCCGCACGCCGTTCACGGTTCGATCGCTCGTCCGTCAGCCAGTCCGTCCCCCCAGAGAGCGAGGACGGGCGAACCGTGCGTCACCCTCACCCCCGGCCCCTCTCCCTCGAGGGAGAGGGGGGAAGAGTGCGGCGAACGTCACTCCGGCTTGGCTGATCCGTCCTCCCCTCGCCCCCTTTTGGGGGGGAGGGGTCGGGGGTGAGGGGGCGGTGGCGCCCGAGCGTCGTTCTCAGGCTGGCCCGCAGAATTGGCAGCCCGGGCGCACGCCGAGGCCGGGTGAGCCTGCCATGTCGTCCCGCCTCGGCTCGCGCCTCGAGCTGCCATTCCCGAACGCGGCCGCGGGGGGACCGTGCGCGCCCCTCGCCCCCGCTTCCTCAAGGGAAGGGAGGAACAACGACCCCGGAGCGGGCGCGCGAAAAAATCGCTGCCAACGCTCCGCGTCCGACAGTTCGGGTCATGCGGGCTGTGACGGCCGGCCGATGGGGGAGACGGGATGATTTCCCATGTCGGCGCGGGTGGACCGGGCCGGGGGGATCGTTCATCGCCGGGCGGATCGTCCGGCTCACGCACCCTCCTGCACGGACCGGGCCGACGATGAACTTGGGACGCCGCTCCGCCGCCCGCGGACAGTTCTCCGGACGTTGCACGCCTGCCGTCGGTCCGTTCCGCCGCGCCGTGCGGGCGGTGGCGACCCCCGCCGCGTTGCTCGCCGCCGCGGGGGCCGCGGACTTCGCCCCCGCCCAGTTGGTCGCCGACAGCCCCAACCAGCCGGCGGCCACCGAGACGGCCAAACGCGGCGGGTTCTTCGGCCTGTTCGCCGACAGCCCCCGCACGCCGGAGGCCCAGTCCCCCGTTCAATCCCCGACGCCGCAGACCGCGACCCCGACCGGCGGCGGGCCGCTCTCCGCCTTTGGCCTCCAGTCGGACGGCCTCCCGCAACAGACCGCCCCGCAGGGCTACGCCCCGCAGGCTGGGTACGCCCCGCAACAGGGCTACGCCGGTGCGCCGACGCTCACGCCGCAGCAGGCGGCGCTGCTCCGTGAACAGGCCTACCGTCAGCAACTCGCCGCGGCCCGGCAATCGGTCGCCCAGGATCTCGCCGCCGCCCGGGGGAGCCAGCGGGTTTCCCAGGTGAAGCACGACGAGTCCGTCGCCGCGGCCCCGGCCCGGATCAGCGTGCTCGGCGCCGTGACGCAGCCGCGGACCTACGAGTTCACCCACACCCCCCCGACGCTCTCCGCCCTGCTGGAGCGGGCCGGCGGGCTGATGGGCAACGCGAACCGGACCGTGCGGCTGATCCGCGAGGGGCAGCAGGCCGGCGCCGTGCAATTCAACCCCGGCATGCACCTGCCGCTGGCCGACGGCGACGTGATCGTCTGCGACCCGATCCCGGGCACCGGCCCGCGGGAGCGGCGCCGGTCCTACGTGGCGCTGGTCGGCCTGACCGATCGGCCGGTGCTGCTCAAGCTGGACGAGGCGGACGCCAACGTGCCCGCGGTGCTGAACAGCCTGAACCTGCCGCCGGAGTCGATCGCGGCGGTGGGCGTGGCTCCCCCGGCCGCGGCGGCCGGACAGCCTCCCGGCGGCCCGCTGCCGGACGGCACGATCCTGATCTTCGGCGCCGGCTCCGTCACGCCGGCCCAGTGGCGCTCCTTCCGCGAGGTGCCCTTCGGCGACCTGGTGGTCGAGGAGGAGCCGGAACCCGTCGCCCTGGCCGATTCGTTCGCCCCGGTCCCGTCCGCCGCCGAGCCCCGGCGGCAGGCGTCGAGCCTGAACGCCGCCGCCCGCCCGGTCTCCCAGCCGGCGACCCCCGGCCGGATCTCCCCCCGCCGCGGCGCCCTCGGCGTCGGCGGGGACGCCGACGGCGGCGACTCGCTCGTGACCCCGCCGCTCTCGCTGCCAAGCCCCGGGCCCGGCTCCGACGTGGTGACCGACCTGCCCGCCCCCCGTGCGGCGACCCGCGATTCGGCGTCCCGTGATTCCGTGTCCGGCCTGCCGGCGTTGAGCCTCGCCGCCCCGGAAGGCCTCGCCGCCCCGTCCCATCGCGTCCCCGGCACGCTGGTGGGCGAGGGCGAGACGGTCGTGGACGTCACGCACCTGTACGGCGGCAGTTCGAACGAGGTGGCCCTGCTGCCGGCGCCCGGCGATTCGCCCTTCTACGACGACGAGTTCCCGGGCGCCGAAGCCGCCCTCGCCGACAACGGCTCCCACCTGCAGCCGCTGGACGACCTGCCGGCGATCCCCGGTCTGAGCGCCCCGACGCCGGGCGCCCCGGCGCCGGGAACCCGGGGCGTGGACCCCCGGCGGGTGGCGTCGATGCCCGCGGCGCCGGGGCGGTACACGGACGCCGTGCCGGCCTCCCCGCGGACGGCCGCCCCCGCGCTCGCCGCCCCGCAGCCGCTGGCCGCCCCGCAACCGATCTCCGGCGGCGCCGCCAAGCCGATTCCCGTCGAACCGCCCGTCCCGGCGCCCGCCGCGAAGGCCGACGCACACGCCTCCAAGAAGGCCGGCGCCAGCTTCCCCTGGCTGCCCGTCGGCGCCGGGCTGGGCGGGCTGCTGGGCGCCGCCGTGGCGCTGCTGATCACCAAGCGGCGGAACGCGGCGGAAGCGTTCGCCCCGACGCAGACCGCCGCGCCCGCCGCCCGGTCGGACCGTCGGACCGAGCCGGCGGCGACGCCCGCCCCGGCCGCGTCGCGGTCGACCGTGCTGGAAGACCTGATCGCCGATCGTCTGCCGATGACGGAGGAGCCGCTCCGCCTGCCGGAGTCCATCGCCCTGCACGGCCGCAGCGCCGGGATGACCAAGTTGCGGGTGCAGGCCGCCGAGAGCGGCCCGACGGGCCCGCGGTACGCCGACGCCCCCCGCGGGCGGTCGGCCGCCCCGGCCGGCCGCGACCGCCGGCCGGATTCCTACGCGGCCTGAGCCGCCCGGTTCTCGCCGCGGCCTGCCGTCGTTCGCCCCCAGTTTTGACCGTCCCACCCCGTCCCGGGTTCTTTTCCGATGTCCACCACGACCCGGCCCGCTGCGACCCGGCCCTGCCTGACGGTTCTGGACCTGGGCGTTCACCGCTTTCGGTCGTTGCGTCGCAGCGGCGGCCGCACGATCGGCCGCAGTTGCCGGGCCGCCTACGGCGTGTTGCCGGACAGCCCGGCCCGGCGGCGGTTGCTCGAACAGGTGGGCCTGAACTTCGCCACCACCCGGGCGGCGGAGGGCGAGGAGAGCGAACTGCTGCTGTTCGGCGACGCCGCCGACGAGTACGCCAAGCTGTTCGGCACCCCGCCGCTGGCCCTGCTGCCGGACGGGAAGGTCCCGACCGACGACCCGCCGGCCCGGCAGATCGTCGCGGCCCTGATCGATTCCCTGCTGCCGGACCCCGTCTCCGACGAGGAACCGGTGAAGGTGATCTTCCCCGGCGGCGAGGCGGATCGGGAGTTCCTGTCCCGGGTGATCCGGCTGCGGGGCTACGAGCCGCAGGCGGTCGACCCCGCCGAGGCGTTCGCCGCCGCCACGATGCCCGCCACGGGCTTCCGCGGTCTGGCCCTGATCTGCGGGGCGGACCGCTGGGAACTGGCCGCGGTGCTGGGCGGCAAGGTCGTCGCCCGCTGCGTCGCCGAGGGCGGCACGACCGCCCTGGACCGCCGCCGGGCCGAGGACCGGGTCGAAGTCGTCTACGAGCGGGACGGGGAGAAGTATCTCGACGTGGACGCCTGCCGGCGGACGCGGGAGACGTTCGCCGGCACGCTGCTGGCCCCGCAGGGCGAGGAGGAGCGCGCCATCGCCGAGCTGCACGCCGCCGCCCTGGGCGAACTGTTCGCCGAAGCCGCCCGGCGGTTCTCCGGGGAGCCGTCGCTGCGCCACATCCACAAATCCCTGCCGGTCTTCTGCGGCGGCGGCGGCGGCCGGATCGCCGGCTTCGCGGAACTGGTCGAGCGCGAACTGGCCGACGCCCAGTTCCCCCTCCCGCTCGGCCCGGTCACGGCGGTGAAGGCGGACGACTACCTGACCGCCCGCGGCGCCCTGATCCTCGCGGAGTTGGACAACGCCGCCCCCGTCGACGCCCCCCTCGCCGCCGCCGCGTAGAAAAGGTGAGCGGCGGGGCGTCAGCCCCCCGTGCGTGCGGAACCTGGCGAGAACACGGGGGGCTGCCGCCCCCTCGCTCGCCGGGGCGAGTGGGCGTCGCCGCTCACGGCGAGGCGGGCGACTCGTCCGGTTCCGGCTCCTTGAGGGCCTGCGCGCGGTGGGACTCCTCAAGCCACACCAGCTTCTCCCGGGTCTCTTCGCCGACCTTCTCCTTCTGCAACGCCGCGTAGACGTCCGCCATGCGACCGAAGTCCTTGCGGTCCCACCAGTAATCCGCCAACGCGTCGAACGCCGCGACCCGGTAGATCGACTGCGGATATTGGTCGAGGAACCGCTCCAACGGGGCGGGGTCCGGCAGGTCGAGCACGGTCCGCGGCGGGTTCAGGGCCTTCTCCGCCGCGTCGAACGCCGCCCGCTCCGGGCGCTCCGCGGCGGTCGGCGGGCGGACGGCGAACCGGGCGGTCGCCTCGACGACGAAGGTCTGATAGCCCGCGGACGACTTGACCGGGTTGTGAACGTTCTCCTCCCAGAACGCCTCCCACCAGTCCGAGGCGAGGTGGTAGCGGGCTTCGAGCAGGTATTCGCCGGGCTCCAGGTCGAGGAGGGGCCCCGCGTGAGAGAAGAGCACGTTCGTCGATCGGGCGACCGCCTCCCCGGGGGCGAGCATCGTTTCCGGGGCGATCTCACCCGTCCTCCCGCCGCCCCACCCGGGGCTGAGCACGGGGACGAGGCCGCCGCCGTCCGGCTCGGGTCCGTCCTCCGGCTCGGCAATGCGGTACAGGTGGAGGGTGACGACCATGGGCCGCTCCCGCGGCTCCTTCACGACGATCTGCCGACGGCTGCGGTTGGTGAGCGAGGAGGTGACGAGGATCGGCTCCAAGGGGCGATAGACCGGCTGATCGAGGGCAATCTTGAGTTCGAGATCCGAACTCGTCACGTCCGTCGGGCCGGGCGGGCGGTCCAGCAGGCGGTCGCCGTTCTCGATCGCCTGCCGGACGACCAGCCAGCGGGACCACTCCCGCAGGCCGCGTTTCAGCCCTTCCGGGTCCTGCCCGTCGAGGATCCCTGCGAACACCCCGGTGAGGTTCGACAGCGTCTCCGCGAGCGTCTCGTGCACGACGCCGTGGAGCGTGGCGTTCTCGCTGCCCGGCTCCTCAACCGCGACGTATTCGCCGTAGGTCAGCAGGAAGGGTACGGCGTCCGCATCGCCCATCCGGCCCAGCGCCCGCAGCGCCCGGATCTGCACGTCCTCGTGCGGGTGCACGACGGCGGCTTGCAGGCACCAGACGGCCTTCTCTGTCTCCAGCGCCTCCACCGCGGCGAACCAGTCGACGTTGCGGCCGCCGCGGGCGTCGAGCCGGGCGAACGCCGCTCGGATCGGCTCCCGCTGTAACTCCCCGGCGATCTGTCGGCGCAGCGCCGTCGACAGCGACGGCAGCGCCGGGAAGACGGACTCCGGCCGCTCCGGGGTCGTGGCGGCGGCGATCAGGTCGGCCGGCGAAGGCTCCGCGGTCGTCGGCTCCTGAAGGCAGGCGACGGCGAGAACCGCGAACGGGACGAGTGCGTTCATCGTGGGAGCCGCTGGGGGGAGAGCGACCCCGAGCCTACCGTTCCGCGGCTCACTCCGCCGGGAACGACAGCCGGCGGAGAGTGTCGAGGTCCTTCACCAGCAGACCGCCGGGCAGGGGGGCGGCGGGGGCCCAGGCGTCGCCGGGGGCGACGCGGTGGGTGGCGAGGATTTCCGTCTCCGCCCCGCGAGCGGCGAGGACCAGCAGCGTGCCGTCGTCCTTCAACACCAGCACGCGGCCGGGCTCCCCCGTCTCGCCCGGCAGGGAGAGCAGCGTGCCGTTGTCGCCCTCGCGGCCGCGGGTCGACCACAGCAGCTTGCCGGTCGCCGGGTCCATCGCGAACAGTTGCCCGCTACGGAGGTGCGAGAAGCCGTACAGCAGGCCGCCGGAGATCACCCCGGTGCTCATGTCGAGGGCGGCGGCGTCGGTGCGCCAGAGTTCTTTCACCGACCAGCCATCGCCAGTCTTGGTCGGCCGCAGGGCCCGGACGCCGCGGTTTTCGGCCCCGACGAGGACCGTGCCGTCGTGGATCGTGGGCGTGGGCATGTTCTGATCGCCGCCGAGGTGCGGCAGCGGGCTGCGCCACAGTTCGGCGCCGGTGGCGGCGTCCACGCCGAGCACCGCCTCATGCGTCCAGACGACCACCTGCCGCACGCCGTCCAGTTCCGTGACGACCGGCGAGGAATAGCTCGCCCCGTCGCCGACGAGTTCCCACAGCGTCTCACCGGTGCGGGCGTCGAAGGCGGTGAGGGCGCCGGCCTCGTCGCTGCCGAGATGGACGATCACCGCCCCGTGCGGGCCGGTCTGCGGGTCGAAGGCCGGGGAGCCGGCGGCGCCCCAGTGCGGGCGGCCGGGGGCGAAGCGGTCGGCGGCGTCGCGGCTCCAGAGGGGTTCGCCGCTCTCCGCGTCCCAGGCCCGCAGCGTGCCGGTGATGCCGTGGGTGTAGACCCGCCCGTCGGCCAGCAGCGGCGAAGCCTTCGGCCCGGCCCCGTGCCGTTCCCCGCCGGCCACGGCGGCGAAAGGCACCGCCCACGCCTGCCGCCAGACGGTCTCCCCGGTCGCCGCGTCGAGCTTCCACAACACCTCCTCGCCCCCCTGCCGGGCGTGCAGGAAGACCCGCTCCCCGGCGACCAGCGGCGAGCCGTACCCGGTTCCCACTTCAACCCGCCACAACTCCGTCGGCGCCGTCGACCAGTCCGCCGGCTGGGCGAACCCGGCTGCCCGCCCGTCCCGGTCCGGCCCCAGCCACCCGGGCCAGTCGGCGGGCGCGTCGGCAGGAGCGGCGACGAACAACGGGGCGAGCAGAAGCGCGGCGAGCATCGAACCGGGGGCGGGCTGGGGGAAGCGCGGACGGTGCAGGGTAGGGGCGAAGCCCCGCCCGGCGATGCCATCCGTCGGCCGGCGCCCGTCTCACTCCCGGCCCGCGGCGACCTCCGCCCGCCGTCGCAGGTCGTCCAAGCCGTCGGCGGCCCGACGGGCGGCCTCCGTCTTGGGGTGGGCGGCGATCAGGGCCTCCCGCTTCGCCACGGCGTCGGCCCACTGCCGGGCCTCCTCCGCCGCTTGCGCCTCGGTCCACAGTCCGGCGCGGGTGAAGTAGGCGGCGGGGGAGTTCGGGCCCGGGGTCTTCTCCTCGTACTCCAGCTCGGCGATGCGGTCGGTGATGCGGGCGTGCTCGGCGGCCAGCGGTTCGAAGTCCCGGGCCAGTTCGTGCAGCGCCAGCGCCGCGTCGAGCCGTTTCTCGGCCGGGGCGGCGGGGTCCTCGAGCGTCTCCGCGGCCGCCGTCAGTTCCTGCTCGGCCTCGGACGCCAACTCTTCCGCGGCGTCGACGAACTGGGCGACGGGGGCGGCGAAGCTGAGCGTCGCGGAGTAGTCGGCGACCATCTTCACGTAGGCGGCCCGGTCCCGCCGCGCCAGCCGATTCATCGACCGCACGTCCCGGTTGAGCTGGGCGAGGTCCTTCCCGAGGTAGACCTTGCCGTTGCCGTCCAGGTAGCGGCTGAGGAACTTATCGAGGTCCGACGGCTTGCCGGAGCCGGCGTACATCGAGGTCCCGTCCGCCCGCACGACGTAGACCTTCGGCACGCCGCCCCCGTCGTTCGGGAACTGCTGGTCCCAGGCCGGCCAGGAGGGCGTCTGGTCGGTGTCCATCAGGAGGACGACGAAGTTCTCGGCGACCTTGGCGGCGGGGGTCGCGGAGGTCAGTTCGTCTTTAATCTGGCGGCAGTAGACGCACCCAGTATGCCCGGCGACGGCGAGGATCGGCTGCCCGGTCGCGGCGGAGGCCGTCATCGCCGCCTGTGCGTTCGTGGTCGGCCGCACCTGAGCGAACGCCGACGGGGCCGCCAGCGGAAAGGCCGCACAGAGGGCGACGGCAAATAAAAGACAGGCGAGGCGGGACATCACGGCTCGTTGGACAGGGGCGGAGGACGCTCACCGTAAAGCGAGCCGCCCGCCCCGTCGATCGCCGCCGGCCGGCGCCGGACGGGATGATCCAGAGAGGGATCGAACAGCGCCCATTGCGACTGGTTCTGGGGCATCCGGTCGGTCGGCTGACGCCTTCCTCCTTACTGCCCCAGCCATCCAGCTTCCTACGGTTTCAGGCAACCTGATCCATATCGCCGAACGCCGTATCTTCGCCGTCGGCTGCGATGCCAGGCCCGGTCGGACCGTGCAAGCGTGGGAGCAGGCCATCCTTCCGGAGGGAGATTAAAGCATCGACCAACTCGGTTCCGGGCACGAGCTTCCGGCTCTGACGAGCGAAGTGCTCCCGCAGTTCCTCTCGCAGATCTGGCTCGAACATAAAGCGGCAGCAGGAGACGTCCTCCCGCACAGCCATCTCATGCGCGACGTTAATCAGAGTGATGATGTCTTCGGCAGTCAGTACTGGCCGCGGCCCACGGTGAAGAACCCGGTCGCCCAGCCGAACCCAGCGACCGGTTTTCCGCTGGACGATCATGTAGTGCAGGAGTTCATCCGAGGAAACTTGTTGGTCCCCCTCAAACTCGCAGCCCGCGTTGAAGTCGCGGGTTATTGCCGCCAAGGCTTCGACATTCCGGCTGAGCTGATCGGTGCTCCGCCGTTTATGCCAGTACAGGTGGACCAAGTACGCCTTCTGATCCGGCGTCAATCGGATCGTTCGCTTGTTGCCTCGCGGCATCTTGCTACCCTTTCGGTGTGGAGTGTGGGTCTCGGAGTGGTGGCGTAGCTGCCAGGCGGAGCCACCCTCCGGGATCCGCACTGAGATCCCGGATCTAGTCTGTACGACGGCAGTGCCCGTCATCACCTATCCGGCTGTGAGCGGAAGGGGATCACCCCGGACCGCTCCTCATCACCTTCTAGATAATCTTCTTCCGAGCCTGTTGGCGGCCCGCCGAAACCGGAACGACGCATAGCGCGGTCCAGTCGTATTTGCAGTTGTTCCCGCGGAATGCCAGCAGCGTGTTCTATCTGCTCCCAGTCCCAGCCACTTTCATGGAGGAGAACCTCTATGTGGGACTCCAATTCATCCGCTCGCTCCCAGCGGACGTTGCCAGGCTCGTCCCGCCGCCAACCGCGACGGGCCATGTCCTTCCAAAGTCGTGCGGCTAACGTCTCTGAGATCTCACCTGCCTCTCTAGCGCGGTAGATCATTGCAGACACGCTGATGCCAAATTCTTCCTTTGTCTTGACCAGCTTGAGGAACGACCGCCCTCGAAATGCTTCCACTAATCGCTCGTGCGGAAGGATGAGGTGCGAGCCAAAGTCGAACGCGCGGTCTTCAGTCGGTCCCTCCTCTGACGGGACGCGACCGTCATCGCAGTCCCCAAAGACAATGTGACCCACCTCGTGCGCGCATGTAAGCCGCACACGGTCTGCAGGTCGGTCCAGCGCTACGAACATGAACGGGTGCCCATTTACGACGCCCGCTGCCCCATCAATACCGAGGCTCGTCTCCAATTCAACTGAGCTGATGCCTGCATCCGCCAGCACGGCCACTAAGTTGTAGATTGGTCCCGTTCCCAACCCCAGCAGTTCACGGACTTTCGTGGCCGCGACAGCCGGTGTGGTATCGTCGTCGAACCGGATCTCGTCAGCCAATGGCCCTGCACTTGGCTTGACGCCCAGTACCTTCCGCAGTCGCAATAATGCGTTCGCGGCGAGACCCGCGTCCCGGCGAAAGGCTGCGTCGTCTGCCTTACGCACCTTGCTTTTAAACTTCCGGTGCCGCAAGCCTAAGACTTCTGCACGCTCTTCGGTGAACCACTGGGGATGTACGTTGTAGAGCGTCGCTAACGCCCCGAGTTGGCGAAGCGATGGCAGGGCTCCACCCCTCTCCCATTTTGAGATAGTAGGGTGGGTCACCGCCAATTCTGGCGGCATGCGTTCGGCCGCAGCTCTCATGGATAATCCGGCCGCAGTTCTCGCCTCCCGCATTCGCGCGGGAAGTTGTGTTGCCAGTCGCTTGGGGTTGTCTGGGTGCATGAGTGATTTTGGCGGGGGGACCGGCTGAGCCGGTTTCCAAAATCATAGTCGTCATCCAGTCGCGTTACCAGTACCTTCTTCGAAAAAGCGGCGGGCAGAACTTGCAGGGCGACCGTTGCCCCGAATCTTGTCGATTGACCGAACGGTGAGAGGCACCAATCCCTCACCGGCAGAAGAAGAACTTCACCCGATCCCGAACGCCCCGCGCACCGCCTCCACGGCGCGTTCGCCCTCGTTGGCGGCGACGACGACGCTGACGCGCATCTCGCTGGTGCCGATTAATTGGACGTTCACCTTCGCCTCGGCCAGGGCGGCGAACAGCTTCAGGCCCACGCCGGTGTGGCTCCGCAGGCCCACGCCGGTGACGCTTAATTTGGCCACGTGCGGGTCGATCTGCACCGCGCCCTCGCCCCAGCGGACCGCGGGGGCGGCGGCCAGTTCCGCGGCGTAGTTCGCCTCGGACTCCGGCACGGTGAAACTGATCGCCGCGTGGCCGGCGTGCGAGACGTTCTGCACGATCATATCGACCGTCGCCCCGGTGCTCGGGTCGTCCTCCGGGCCGCCGGCGACCGCCTCGAACAGGTCCGCCAGCACGCCGGGGCGGTCGGGGACCGGGCGGACGCTCAGGCGGGCCTGGTGGGCGTCCAGCGAGACGTCGGCCACGACGATATCCTCCATCCCCTGCAGCCCTTCCACGACGGTGCGGACCCGCTGCTCCTGCGGGGAGAGCGGGTGGTCGTCGCGGTGGGCGGCGTCGGCGTCGGCGGCCTGATCCAGCTCGAAGGCGGCGTGGACGGCCCGGATCGCCTCGTTCGCCCGGTCGCGGGCGATCAGGCAGGAGACCTTAATTTCGCTGGTGGTGACCAGTTCCACGTTGCAGCCGATGTCCGCCAGCGTGCGGAACATCTTCGCCGCCACGCCCGGCCGGTCCGGCATGCCGGCACCCACGGCGCTGATCTTGGCGAGGTCCGTGCCGACGGTCACCTCCGCCCCGTCCAAGGCGTCCACCGCGGCCTTCGCCGCCGCGAGGGCCCCGGCGAGGTCCTCCTGCGGCACGGTGAAGGAGACCTCCGCAATGCCCTGCACGGAGAGGTCCTGCACGACCATGTCCAGCGGGATCGCCCGGTCCGCCATGCGGCGGAAGATTTCCGCCATCACCCCCGGCCGGTCCGGCAGGCCGGCGAGCGTCACCCGGGCGGCGTCGCGGACCAGCGCCAGCCCCGTCACCGGGCGGGCCGGGGCGCCGGCCCGGGCGATGAGGGTGCCGGGTTCGTCGCTCAGACTGCTGCGGACCTCGATCGGCACGCCGTATTTCCCGGCGAACTCGATGCTGCGGGAGTGCATCACCCCGGCGCCGAGGCTGGCTAATTCCAGCATCTCGTCATAGCCGATCCGGCTCAGCTTGCGGGCGGCCGGCTCGATGCGGGGGTCCACGGTGAACACGCCGGGGACGTCCGTATAAATCTCGCAGCGCTCCGCCCCCAGCACCGCGGCGAGGGCGGCGGCGGTCAGGTCCGAGCCGCCGCGGCCCAGCGTGGTGATGTCGCCGGAATCGGAGACCCCCTGGAACCCCGCGGCGACGACGATGCGGCCGGCGTCCAGGTGCTCCCGCAGGCGGTCGGTTTTGATGGCCCGGATGCGGGCCTTGCCGTAGGTGTCGTCGGTGGAGATGCCGATCTGCCCGCCGGTGAGGCTGACGGCCTCGGCGCCGGCTTCGCGGAGGGCCATCGCCATCAGGGCGACGGACTCCTGCTCGCCGGTGGCCAGCAGCATGTCCATTTCGCGGGCGGGCGGTTCGATGTCGAACTCGCCGGCCAGGGAGACCAGTTCGTCTGTCTTCTTGCCGCGGGCGGAGACGACCATCACCACCTGGGCGCCCTCCTGCTGGGCGGCGACGGCGCGGGCGGCGGCGCGGCGAATGCGGGAGGTGTCGCCGACGGAGGTCCCGCCGAACTTTTGCACGATGATCCGGGGCATGCGGGGAGGATACCGCCCCGGCAGCCGATCGTCAGGGAGACGGGACGTTCCTCCCGCCGGCGACGGTCGTCATCCCGCCATCGCGGAGACATAGGTCGCCACCGCGGCCGATCCCAGCAAGAACCCGGCGACGAACCGCCGCCATGCCGGCGACGACGACTCCCCCCGGCGTCTCTCCAACCACCGCCCGAACGCATCGGCCGCCAGCCCGATCGCCCAAGCCGGGATCATGAGGAGAAGGGCGACGACCGGTGCGGCGGCCAGGGCAGCAAACTGGTCGCGCCCCGGATCGCGGATCTGCCAAAGGGCCGACCAGAGGAGGGCGGCCATCACCGGTGCCGCCAGCCCACACCAACTGCCGTAGAAGGCTGACTCCGTCGCGACCACGAACGTCGGCGGTTTCGGCGTCGGGTCCGAGGGGGCCGATGATCGGTTCGATGGCGGTTCGGACATCCTCGTCACCAGTTCGCCAGCGTCGCGCCGACCGCGGCGAGGGCGATCACGGTCAGCACGCCGGCCGCGAAGCCGCCGACGAACTGCGACCGCCACCGCGGCCAGCGCTCGCCGCGGCGGCGTTCGACCCAATGCACGGCCCGGCTGCCGATCCCCCCGACCAGCACGCCGACGATCAGCGAGCCGGACCCGGCGCAGACCAGTGCGAGGAAGAACTCCGGCCCGACTCCCACGCCGTTCACGATCGCCGTCGCCGCCGCCAGCACGGCGACCGGCCCGAACACCCCCGCCCAGCCGCCGAGCCCCGCGGCGTTCGCCGGGCCGAGGAACGTGTGCCAGAACCAGCCCCGGAACCCGCCCGGCGCCCGCGGGGCCTCGTCCGGCAGCGGGGGGAAGTCGTCGTCCCTCATGGCCCCCAGCCTACCGATCGGCCCCCGGCGATGGTTGTCGCTCCGCGGACCTGCCGACAGGCTGAGCGCGTTCGCCCCCGCTCGGAACGTGCCGTGATCGCCCTGCCGTCGTTCGTTCGTCCGCTGCTCGTCGTCGGGCTGTTGCCGCTCGGGCTCTCCGCCGCCCCGGCACCGGCGCCGGTCGCCGCGGAGATCGTCGGCGACGGCGTCGCGGACGACACAGCCGCGTTGCAGGCCCTGATCGACGCCGGCGGCGCCGTCACCCTGCCGGCCGGGCCGCTGCGGATCACCGCCCCGCTGGTGGTCGATCTGACGAAGAGCGGCCGCACCTCCGTCAGCGGGGCCGGCGTCGCCCGCCTCGTGATGGCCGGCCCCGGGCCGGCCATCCGCGTCGTCGGTTCCCACGACGGCACCGCCGACCCGGCCAGCGTGAAGGATCAGGTCTGGGCGAACGAAAACGCCCCGATGCTGGACGGGTTCGAGATCGTCGGCGTCCACCCGCAGGCCGACGGCGTGGAGGCCGAGGGGACGATGCAGCTGACCCTCACCCGGCTGGTCGTCCGCCAGGCCCGGCACGCGGTGCGTCTGACCGGCCGCAACCGCAACGTGACGCTGTCGGACTGTCACCTCTACGAGAACGCCGGCGTGGGGGTGTTTCTGGACGGGGTGAACCTGCACCAGATCGGGCTGTCGAACTGCCACGTCAGCTACAACTTCGGCGGCGGAGTCGTCCTGCGGGACAGCGAGGTGCGCAACCTGCAGATCGCCGGCTGCGACATCGAGGGCAACACCGGCCCGGCCGGGGACCGCGGGGCACCGGCGAACGTCTGGCTGGACAGCACGAACCGCAGCGTGGCGGAGGTGGCGATCGTCGGCTGCACCATCCAGCACGGGCACGACGCGCCGGACTCCGCCAACATCCGCATCGGGGGGCAGGCCGAACCGCGGCCCTACGACGAGGGCGAACGGCGGGTGGGGAACGTGCTGATCGCCGACAACGTTCTCTCCGACGTGCGGGTGAACGTGGAACTGAAGGGCGTCCGGGCCGCGACCGTCACGGGCAACACGCTGTGGCAGGGGTACGCCGCCAACCTCGTCGCCGAAGACTGCACACGGTTGGTCATCGCGAACAACGTGCTGGACCGCAGCCCCCGCTACAACTACAGCGACGCGGCCGAGGCGACGCTCGGCGTGCGGTTGGAACGCTGCACGGACGGCGCCGTCACCGGCAACCTCAGCAGCGGCGAGGTGAAGGGCGAAGCGGCGTTCATCTTCCGCGACTGCGACCGGATCAACGTCGCCGGCAACACGATCACCGACTACGGCGCCGCCGGCCTGCTGCTGGACGGCGTGACGAACAGCCTGATCACCGGCAACCTGATCCGCGACGACCGCCCCGACGCCGCCGGCGAACCGATCAGGACGGCCAACCTGCGGGGCGTGACCTTCACCGGCAACCTCCTCGGCGACGAGGCGAACGAAGGCGAGCGGGGGGCGCCCGCCCCCTGAGCGATCGAACGGCGACCCCGGCTCGTCGCGGAGCCTTCCCGCAGGCGCCACGTTCAATACCAGCCCGATGCGCAAGCATCGGCCGTCGGCGCAGCCGTCAGACGGAACGACGCACCGCCGGGTTGCGGCCGGCCCGCAGTTCTGCGGCCAGCACGACCGCGGCGTACAGGCCGAACGAGACGTTGAACGGGGCGAGCAGGTACTTTAGGCCGCGTTCGTAGTCCGCCGCCAGCGCCGTGCTGCCGGTCAGCCGGTAGCCCCAGTAGGCGACGTTGACCGCCGCCGAGATCGTCACCAACGCCCCGCCGACAAAGTTCGCCGGCCCGAACTGGGCTCCCAGCGCCCGCAGCGCCGCGACGTACCCGATCACCGCCGCCCCGGCGCAGAACACGGCCAGAATGCCGATGAAGTTCTCCAGGCACCCGACCGTCTCCCCCGCAGCCAGCACGTCGTCCTCCGGCCAATCGTGTGCAGGCCCGTCGTCGGAGGCGTCGGCGGACATGGCGGGGCGGGGAGCGATCAGAGCGTGACGAGCCAGAAGCCCAGCGCCACGGTGGGGCCGATCGCCGCCAGCCAACCGGCCAGCCAAGCGGCGGCGAACGCCCCGCGGCCCGGCGACCAGCGGCCACCGCGGAGGGCTCGTACACGTTCTTCCGCCAGTGCCGCGAGCAGGCCCAGCGGGAAGGTCGCCGTCGCCGCCAAGGCCCCGGCGACTAACAAACAGAGGACGCCCAACAGCCCCGGCGCCGAGAACCCCTCGGCAGCCCAAGCGAACGCCAGCGGCCCGCACATGCCGGTCGTCACCCCGACGACCCACCCCGTCAACGCCGCGCTCGCCCGCCGATCCCTGGACGGCGGCGGGGCGGCGTCCCAACTCACGCCGGGAAGACCCGCTTGTAGATCTCCGCCAGCGGCAGCGTCGCCGCGGGAGCGGTCAGCGTGACGGTCGCGGCCAGGTCGGCAATTCGCTCCACCGCCCACGCCGCCGGTTCGTCGTTCATCGCTCCGCCCGCGGCCCGGCGGTGATGCAGCACGTTCGGTTCGTCCTGCGCGACGACGAGATAGTCCGTCACGCTGGGGATCGAGAGGTAATCGCCCGGCTTGTCCCGCAGATCGACCGCCTCCGTTCCCTCCGACAACACTTCGATGCAGACCGAGGGGTTGAGCAGCACGAATTCGCGGTCCCGCGGGTGATCGGCGTAGCGGGCCGGTAGGCGGGTGAGGACCACGTCGGGGAAGCGGTGTCGGCCGGTGAGACAGCCGACCTCGGCGTCTTGGGTGAACACCTCCCAAACATCCCGGTCGACCGCCCCCAGCAGGAGGGCGATCAAGTTCGTGACGAGCGTGCTGTGTTGGCGATTCGCCATGGCGTAGCTGCCGTCGGGGTTGAAGCCGAAGCGGGGCCGGACGTGGCCCAGCGGTTCGCCGTCGCGGGTTTCGCCGGTCACGCCGAGCCATTCGACCCGCGTGCCGGGGCAGGCGTCGGCGGCTTCGAACTCCGCCCGGGTCATCAACAACCGCGGCTCCGCCGGCCGGGCCGGCTCGGTCTCGGCGCTCTCGGCGGCGGGCGACGGGGCAAGGGCGGCGGACATCGGGCGGGCTCCTTACAGGCGACGCGTCGCGAGAAGTGTACTGCACCGCCCGCCACTACGAGACGCGAGGTGAGAGAGGCTGCCGCGACAAACTTACACGAGGGGGTGGCCCGGCAGGCCTTATTCCAACGTCGGCCCTGCAACCGCTACCTAGTTCGCAGCGGAAGGATTGTACGACAACTCCCGCCTTTCATTCAGTCGCACTGCCGCCAACAAGTCTTCAGAAAGGCGCGAGAACGCGTCTTCAGCTATAGGAAGACCAGATCCGAACCAACGGAGAAAAATCTGCCGAAGTGCTGCCGGCCAGTCCGATTCGGGCCTTGTTTTGGTCATGTAAATCACGTCCTCAACTTCTAGGTCGTACTCGTCTGTGCCAGCAGGTGGCACCATCCCGACAAGATCGTGCACTGCGAGTATTCGGCTGATGTCAGCAAATAGAACTCCATAAGTAAAAGCGTCGTGCTCCGCAGGCGTTTCGACCGTTTGCTCGACCACCGGCGGCGGGTCTTGGGTAAGCCGTCCTTCCGCGATGTCGGCGATAAGTTTTCGCTTATATATTGCGAGTTCTGACGGCAACAGCCCTTTGGATTGGCTGGTGCGGGAGTCGTACTCATCGTGATGGTCGAGGCACAGCGGCACGAGATTAGCTTCCGCGTTGTTCGACCGGTCTCTATCGATGTGGGCGATCTGCACCCTCCGTCGGTCTGTATTTCCTTCAAGGTAAACGCAGAGACAACATCTCCGGCGTGTAGCCATAAGGAGGTTGGAAATCACCTTCTCGCTTACGGTCTTGCGTTTGAGGTCACTCATATGTCTACCCCAGCATCTCCTCCAACACCTCCGGCGGGGCGGCGTCGTATTTGAGCAGTTCCATCGAATAGCTCGCCCGGCCCTGGGAGAGGCTGCGGACCTGCGTGCTATAGCCGAACATTTTTGCCAAGGCCACTTCGGCGTCGACGACCGTGAGATCCCCCCGCGGTTCGCTGCCGGTGATGATCGCGCGACGGCTTTGCAGGTCCGCCTGGATGTTGCCGAGGAACTCGCCGGGGGTGACCACCTCCAGCTTCATCTTCGGTTCCAGCAGCACGCAGTCGCCCTCGTCCAGGCAGTCCCGCACCGCCCGGGCGCTCGCCGCGGAGAGGGCCGTCTCGCTGGTCGTGCCGGGAATATAATCGACCCCGGTGACCGTCAACTTCACGCCGCTGAGCGGGTAGCCCACCACGCCGCCGCCGCGGGCCTCGTCCAGGGCGGCCTGTTTGACGATCGCCAGCGTCGCCTTCGGAAAATCGTGCGGCAGGGTGTGGACGAACGCGATCGGCTCGGCGGCGGCGTCCTCCAGTTCCATCCGTTCCAGCGTGACCGTCACCTCGGCGTGGTCGACGGCGCCCTCGGCCAGCGCGCGGTCGAACTCCCCGCGGCCGGCGATCGGCGGGCCGGCCTTCACCGTCTCCCGATAACTCACCCGCGGTTTGTGCACGCGAATCTTCAGATTGAAGTCGCGTTCCATGCGGTTCTTGATGACCTCCAGGTGCAACTCGCCCATGCCGGAGACGATCGTCTGGCCGGTCTCCGGATTGATGCGGGCGTCGAAGGTCGGGTCCTGCCGGGAGAGGCGGACCATCGTTTCCTCCAGCTTTTTACGGTCGGCGCTGCTTTCCGGCTCGACCGCCATGCTGATTACGGTCTCCGGGAACCGGATCGACTCCAGCACGATTGGCTGGGCCTGATCGCACAGGGTGTCGCCGGTGACGGCCTCCTTCGGGCCGAACAGGCCGACGATGTCGCCGGGGCCGACCTCGTCCACCTTCGTGCGACTGTCCGCCTGCATCCGCCAGATCTGGTTGACCAGCTCCTTCTTGCCGGTGCGCGGATTTAACAGGCGGGAGCCGGTCTTGAGCGTGCCGCTGTAGACCCGCACGAAATACAGGTCGCCGTGCTTGTCGGCGACGATCTTGAAGGCCAGGGCGGCGAGCGGTTCGGACGGGTCCGGCTTGCGGACCTGCTTTTCGTCGGCCTTTTTGGGGTTGGGGTGCGTCCCGGTGACGGCGCCGCGGTCCAGCGGCGAGGGCAGATAATCGACCACCCCGTCCAGCAACGGCTGCACGCCCACGCGGTGCAGGCTGGACCCGCAGAAGACCGGCTGGAGCTTGCCCTCCAACGTCGCCGCCCGCAGACCGGCGCGGAGGTCGGCCTCGGGGAGGGTGTCGGTTTCGAGAAAGGTCTCCGTGAGGGCGTCGCTGGTGGTGGCGACGGCTTCCAATAACTTGCCCCGCCACTCGGCGGCGAGGTCGGCGTATTGCTCCGGGATCGGCCCGCGTTTGACCTGCTCGCCGAGGTCCCCCTCGAAGGTGACGGCCTCCTGCGTGACAAGGTCGATGATCCCCTCCAACTGCTGCGGGCCCGGCATCATCGGGGCCGTGACCGCCACGGGGACGCCGTGCAGACGGGTCTCGATCTGCCCCAGCACCGACTCCCAGTCCGCCCCGATGCGGTCCAGCTTATTAATGAAGCAGATGCGGGGGACGTCGTATTGATCCGCCTGCCGCCAGACGGTTTCGCTCTGGGCCTCCACGCCCTCCACGGCGCTGAACACGACCGCGGCGCCGTCCAACACCCGCAGGCTCCGCTGCACCTCGGCGGTGAAATCGACGTGCCCCGGGGTGTCGATAATATTCACCGTGTGCCCCTGCCAGAAGCAGGTCACCGCGGCGGAATAGATCGTGATGCCGCGCTGGGACTCCTCCGGGTCGAAGTCCGTCTCGGTGGTGCCGTCGTCCACCTCGCCCATTTTGTGGGTGGACTCGGTGTAGAAGAGAACCCGCTCCGTGGTGGTCGTCTTGCCGGCGTCGATGTGGGCGACGATCCCGATATTCCGCAGGCGGGACAGGTCGGCTGGGTCGGGGTCGGCCATGGGTGGGTTGCTCTAACGCGGAGGCCCGGCCGGGCCTCCGCGTTACGGGGTGCGGAGGGAACGAAAACAGCCGCGGCGGGCGGGGACCCGACGCGGCTGCGAGTGTCGCGGGTTCGAAGCCCGACTCAATAGGCGAAGTGGGCGAACGCCTTGTTGGCGTCGGCCATCTTGTGAATATTCTCCCGCTTGGTCATCGCGACGCCTTCCCGCTTATAGGCGGCCATGAGCTCGTCGGAGAGGCTCAGGTGCGTCGGGCGGCCCTTCTTGGACCGGACGGACTCGAGCAGCCAGCGGATGGCGAGGGTCTGCTGCCGCTTGGGGCTGACGGGGGTCGGCACCTGATAGGTGGCGCCGCCGACCCGCTTGCTGCGGACCTCGATGGCCGGCTTGATGTTCTCCACGGCCTTGTGGAAGACGTCGATCGGGGAGAGTTCCTTCCCCTCGGCGTCCTCGGCGGTGGGCTCGGTGCGGGGCATCCGCTCCTGGATGCGGTCGAGGGCGTCGTAGAACACCTGAAAGGCGGTGCTCTTCTTGCCGTCGTACATCAGGCAGTTGACGAACTTCGACGCCAGCAGCGAGTTGTACCGCGGGTCCGGCTTCAGCTGCTTACGGGAGGCGGTGTAGGACTTGGACATTCAGGGGGGCGGATGTGGGATGTCGGAGTTGGGATGTGACGGGCCTGACGGATCGCGGCGTGTTCCACCCGCCATCCGACCTCCCCGATCCCACATTACTTGGGCCGCTTGGCGCCGTAGCGGCTGCGGGCCTGCTGACGGCCGTTCACCCCGAGGGTGTCCAGCACGCCGCGGACGATCTTGTAACGGACGCCCGGCAGGTCGCGGACCCGGCCGCCGCGGACCAGCACGATGCTGTGCTCCTGCAGGTTGTGGCCTTCGCCCGGGATGTAGGCGGTGCACTCCTTGCCGTTGGACAGCCGCACGCGGGCCACCTTTCGCAGCGCGGAGTTCGGCTTCTTGGGCGTGACCGTCTTGACGTTCAGGCAGACCCCCCGCTTCATCGGGGACCCCTCCAACAGGGGGGTTTTGTTCTTGGACTTCTGAACTTTCCGCGGCTTGCGGACGAGTTGGTTGATCGTGGGCATAGCGTTTTGATCCGCGAGGGCCGGCGGCCGTCGATGAAATCCGTGTGCGGTCCGCCGGACAGCGGGTCGGGGAGTGTAAGGACGCAACGCAATCCGTTCAACCGGATCGGCTGATCGGAGGCGAGTCTTCACGCGGAGGCCCCGCGGGGCCTCCACGTTCTGACGACAAACTCAGCCGGCGTAGGGCGGGTGCTCGATCACGCCGTCGACCTCCTGCGGACCGGCGCCGGCCCGCGGGGCGGGGGCCGATTCCCGGGCGATCTTCTCGAGCAGGTTGCCGGCCGGTTCGTCGGACAGCGGGGCCGGGGCGGCCTCGCCGGCGACTTCGGCCAGCATGTCGCGGCGGGCGGCGAGGATCCGTTCCTTCTCCGCCTGCATCGCCATCAGGGCGCTGTCGTGGATGCGGACTTCCGCGTCCTGGTGCTGGTGGAACCCGGTCCCGGCGGGGATCAGGTGGCCGAGGATCACGTTCTCCTTCAGGCCGACCAGCCCGTCGCTCTTGCCGGCCAGGGCCGCTTCGGTCAGCACCTTGGTGGTCTCCTGGAAGGAGGCGGCGCTGATGAAGCTTTCGCTCTGGACGGAGGCCTTGGTGATGCCCAGCAGCTGGGTGCTGCCGACGGCCTTGCGGGGTTCGCAGGTCTGGGCGGGGGAGAGGCCCTCGGCCTCGAGTTCGCCGTTGACCTCTTCCAGCGTCTCCTTGGGGACGATGTCGCCCTCGTCGAAGTCGGTGTCGCCGGGGTCGGTGACCTTCAGGCAGGTGTTGAGCTGCTCGTTGGCCTTCACGAACTCCGTCTTGTCGACCAGCACGCCGGGCAGCAGCGGGGTGTCGCCCGGGTCCTCGATCTGCAGCTTGCGGAGCATCTGCGAGATGACGATCTCGATGTGCTTGTCGTCGATCTCCACCCGCTGGGCCTGGTAGACGCCCTGGATTTCGCGGCGGAGGTAGTTCTGAACCTCCATCACGCCGGAGACCCGGAGGATGTCGTGCGGCTTGAGCGGGCCGGCGACCAGCGCGTCGCCGGCCTTCACCTCGTCGTTGGCGTGCACGAGCACGTGCTTGCCGGGGGGGATGATGTGCTCGACCTCGGTGCCGTCGGGGGCGATCACCTTGACCACCCGCTTGTTGCGCTTCCGCTCCGGGACGAACTCGATGATCCCGTCGACCTCGGCGATGACCGCCGGGTCCTTCGGGGTGCGGGCCTCGAACAGTTCCGTGACCCGCGGCAGACCGCCGGTGATGTCCTGGGTGCCTTCCGAGGCCCGGGGGTTCCGGGCGAGGACGGCGCCGGCCTTCACCTTGGCGCCCTCTTTGGCCTCGATGTTGGCCCGTTCGGGCAGGTAGTAGAAGTCGCGGATCTTGTCGTCGTCGTCCACGAGCACGATCTGCGGGTGCAGGTCGCCTTTGTGCTCGATGACGGTGCGGCGGATGTTGCCGGACTTCTCCTTCTCCTTACGGATGGTGACGCCCTCGACGATGTCCTCGAAGCGGACTTTCCCGTCCACCTCGGCCAGCACCGGGACGCTGTGCGGGTCCCACTCGCACAGGATCTGGCCTTCCTCAGCCATCTCGCCTTCCTTCACGGTCAGCGTGGCGCCGGTGGGCACGGCGTAGTTCTCCAGCTCGCGGCCCTTCTCGTCGGTGAGGATGATCTCGCCGTTCCGGGTCAGGGAGACCTCCTTGCCGGCGGCGTTCGTCACGCTGCGGAGGCGGGTGTACTTGACCCGGCCGGACCGGCGGGCGCGGATCTCGCTCTCCTCCAGGCTGGTCTGGGCGGCGCCGCCGATGTGGAAGGTCCGCATCGTCAGCTGGGTGCCCGGTTCGCCGATGCTCTGGGCGGCGATGATGCCGGCGGCGAGGCCTTCCTCGACCAGCGAGCCGGTGCTGCGGTCCATGCCGTAGCACAGACGACAGAGGCCGAGCTGGCTCTCGCAGGTCATGGGGCTGCGGACCTGGATCTTTTTGAGCTTCATCTCCTCGATGCGATCCGCGATCGATTCGGTAATGAGCTCGTTTTCGCCGACGACCAGTTCGCCGGTGATCAGGTCGGCGATGTTCGTCCGGCTGACCCGGCCGACGATCGCGTCCCGCAGGGAGACTTCCACGCTTTCGCCGCGGTAGAGCACCTCGCGGGTCACGCCCTGGGTGGTGCCGCAGTCGTGCTGCGTGATGACCATGTTCTGGCAGATGTCCGCCAGCTTGCGGGTCAGGTAACCGCTGTCCGCGGTCTTGAGGGCGGTGTCGGCCAGACCTTTACGGGCCCCGTGCGTGGAGGAGAAGTACTCCAGCACGTTCAGGCCTTCTTTGAAGTTGGCCTTGATGGGGGTCTCGATGATCTCGCCGCTCGGCTTGGCCATGAGGCCACGCATGGCGGCGAGCTGCTGCATCTGGCCCTTGCCGCCACGAGCGCCGGAGTCGGCCATCATGAACACCGGGTTCACGTAGGCGCCGCCCTCGCGGTAGTCGTGCTGCATGTCGTGGTACATCGCGTCGGTGATGACCTCGCGGCACTTCGTCCAGACGTCGATCACCTTGTTGTACCGCTCCTGCGGGGAGAGCACGCCCTCCTCGTAGGCCTTCTGGAAGCGGAGCACCTGGCCTTCGCTCTCGGCGATGGCGGCTTCCTTGCTGTCCGGGGTCCGCAGGTCGCCGGAACCGAAGGACACGCCGCTGTTGGTGGCTTCGTTGAAGCCGAGCACCTTCATGCGGTCGAGCAGGTTGATCGTGTCGCCGCGGCCCTTCTCCAGATAGCAGTCCGAGATGACCCGTCCGAGGTCCTTAGACTTCATCGTGAGGTTATAGAAGGACATCCCCTCGGCGACGATGTCGTCGAACAGCACGCGGCCGGCGGTGGTCTCGATCAGGCCGCCGTCCTTGAAGGTGTCGGCGCCCTCGCCCTTGACCGTGCGGCCCTTGGGCAGCCGCAGCTTGATCTTGGTGTGGCGGGTCACCTTGCCCTGATCCAGCGCCAGGAACACCTCGTCCTTGTCGGCAAAGATGCTGCCCTCGCCGGGCCGGCCGTCCTTGGACAGCGTGAGGTAGTAACAGCCCATCACGATGTCCTGCGACGCCGAGATAATCGGGTCGCCGTTGGCCGGGCTGAAGATGTTGTTGGTGGACAACATCAGCGTGGTCGCCTCGACCTGCGCCTCGATGGAGAGGGGCAGGTGGACGGCCATCTGGTCGCCGTCGAAGTCGGCGTTATAGCCCTTGCAGACCAGCGGGTGGACGCGGATGGCGTTCCCTTCCACCAGCGTCGGCTCGAACGCCTGGATACCCATCCGGTGCAGGGTGGGGGCCCGGTTCAGCAGGACGGGGTGGTTCTTGATCACCTCGTCGAGGATGTCCCAGACCTCCTCCTCCCGCCGTTCCAGCATCCGCTTGGCGGATTTGATGGTGTCGGCGTGATCCAGCTCCTTGAGCCGGCGGATGATGAACGGCTGGTAGAGTTCCAGCGCGATCTTCTTGGGCAGGCCGCACTGGTTCAGCTTCAATTCCGGACCGACGACGATCACGGAACGGGCGGAATAGTCGACGCGTTTGCCGAGCAGGTTCTCGCGGAACCGGCCCTGCTTGCCCTTGATCATGTCCGTGAGGGACTTGAGCGGGCGGTTGGAGCTGCCCAGCACCGGCCGCTTGCAGCGGTTGTTGTCGAACAGGGCGTCGACGGACTGCTGCAACATCCGCTTTTCGTTGCGGACGATGACCTCCGGGGCGTTCAGGTCGACCAGCTTCTTCAGCCGGTTGTTCCGATTGATAATCCGGCGGTAGAGGTCGTTCAGGTCGCTGGTGGCGAAGTTGCCGCTGTCCAGCAGAACCAGCGGGCGCAGGTCCGGCGGGATGACGGGGACCACGTCCAGCACCATCCACTCGGGGCGGTTGTCGCTGTCGCGGAGGGCCTCGACGATTTTCAGGCGCTTGATCAGCTCCTTCATCTTGGCCTGGGAGCCCGTCGCCTTGAGGTCCTTGCGGATCTGCACGCCCTCGGCGACGAGGTCGATGCCCAGCAGGAGCTTCTTGACGGCCTCGGCGCCCATGTCGCACTCGAAGGAGCCGACGCCGAAGTTCCGCTCCGCCTCGCGGCGTTCGTCCTCGGTCAGCAGCTGCCCCCGGGTCAGCGCGGGCGTGCCGCTGGCGGTCACGGCCTCGCCGGGGTCGGTGACGACGTAGTCCTGGAAGTAAATCACCTTCTCAAGGCTGCTGGTCTTCATGTTCAGCAGCGCGCCCAGGCGGGACGGCATGCTCTTGAAGAACCAGATGTGCACGACCGGGGCGGCCAGTTCGATATGGCCCATCCGCTTCCGGCGGACCCGGCTGTGGGTGACCTTCACCCCGCAGCGGTCGCAGACCATGCCCTTATATTTCATCCCGCGGTATTTGCCGCAGGAGCATTCCCAGTCCTTTTCCGGGCCGAAAATCCGCTCGCAGAACAGACCGTCCCGCTCCGGCCGGTAGGTCCGGTAGTTGATGGTCTCCGGCTTCTTGCACTCGCCGTGCGACCACGACCGGATGTCGTGCGGGCTGGCCAGCCCAATCTTCACGGAGGCGTAGTCGTTGACGCGGTCGAAGTTCGGTTCGGCGACGGACATTGGCGGGCGGTGCGGCGGGGGGGAGATTAAATGGACGCTGCGGGGGGCGGGCGGCGGCGCGGGCGAAGGGGACCCGACGCGGCGACCCAAGACGGGGCGGTCTATTGCGGACCGGACACGGCCGGGGAGAGCTCGGCGAACAATTCCAACAAGTTCCGGACGATCAGGCGGGTGGCGTCCTTCTGGACGGCGCTCGTACCCAGCCAGGTTTCGTAACCGCCGAGTTCGTGCTGCTCCGGCGTGGGCAGATAGCCGTAGGAGCCGTTCGCTAACTCAATCGTGAAGGCCCGCTCGAACCCGGGCAGTTCGGGGACCTCCCGCTTCAATTCGAGCCCGGTCTCGGTGAACGTCTCGAAGGGGATCGCGGCGATGCCGATCGGGCCGATGCGGTGGGCCTGCAACGGGATCGCGACCTCGTCCGGCTGCTCCGCGAGGCTGCGGCCGCGGCGGGCGTAGTTGAGTTCCAGGGAGTGTTCCGGCTTCTCGCCGCGTTCGGCCCGGGCCTCGACCGCGTCGAAGTGAGCCAGTTGCTCCGGCGTGGGCTTGCGGACCTTCAACATCACGTCCCGCCCGGCCGAGGCCAGCGGTACGTCGGTGTGGAACTCGAGGCCCTCGTGGGCGGCGGCGACCTTGGCGGCGAGGTCGTCGGCGACCCGCTCCATGGCGACGTACGGACCGTCGCCGGTGGGGGTGCGGGAGGTGAAGTTCACGTTGTTCACGTCGCCGCTGGTGCCGTTGGACAGGATGCCCACGAAACGGGGCGTGAGCCGTTCGGCGTCCAGCCGGGCGGCGATCCGCTGGGCGAACACGCCGAAGTAATCCGCGGAAAGATCGCCTCCCGGCACCCCACCGACGTAATGCAGCGAGTAGTTCGCCAGCAGCGCGATCGGCCGCGGCTGTTCATCCCCGGCGCCGCGCGAGCGGACGGAGAGGAACGAGACCTCCGGGTCGGTCGGGCCGGCCGGCTTCTCCAACGCCCCGCTGCCGCGGGGCGGGTTCATCTTCACCTTGTCCACGCCGCCGAAGGGGTTGCGGAGCAGGTCCGGATCGCTGACGTACCAGCGGCGGTTGTTCAGGTGCTCCGGAACCGCAACGCGGCCCCAGGCGATCTCCGCCGGCTCCAACTGATCGACCGCCTGCCGGACGGCCGCGGCGATCCCGTCCGCCAGCGCGCGCTGGTACTCGTTGCCCTCGGCCAGCGAGGGCTTGTCGCCGTTGAGCGTCGGGCTCCCGCCGACCTTGGTGGCGTCGTTGCGGGCGGAGACGGAGGAGTGCGTGTGGGTCGACGCCATCAACGCCTGGGCCGGGGCGATGCCCGTTTGCTCAGCGACCAGCGCACGGGCGGCGTCGAACACCTCGCGGGGGATGCCGACATTGTCGCAGAGGACCAGCGCCAGCCGATCGTCCCCGTTCTGCAGAACCAGCGCCCGGGCCATGATCGGGTCGTGGACCCGCTCCGCGGGGGGCGAGGTCCAGTTGCCGACGATCGGCATGCCCAGCGGCGGCGTGACGTCCACCGCTGAGGCCCCGGCCCACAGCCCGCCGATCCGCGGCCCCTCGGTGATCAACTCCCCCGCGACGCCGGCCGAAGGGCAGACCGCCGCCGCGACGAGCGCCGCGACGCGGGCGAAACGGGCGACAAGCGCGGCTGAGGAGCGGTGCATCGGCTCAGGCGGACGGGGGAGGGGACGGGAACGGACGAACGACGGAGCCCCGGAACCGGGGCTTCGCGGCCGGCGACTCAGGAGCCGGCCTTTTCCAACTGCATGTTCAGGCAGAGGCCGCGGATCTCGTTGAGCAGCACGTCGAAGCTGGCCGGGGTGCCGGCTTCCAACGTGTTCTCGCCCTTGACCATCGATTCGTAGATCTTGGTCCGGCCTTCCACGTCGTCGCTCTTCACGGTGAGGAGCTCCTGGAGGATGTAGGCGGCGCCGTAGGCCTCCAGGGCCCAAACTTCCATCTCCCCGAACCGCTGGCCGCCGAAGCGGGCCTTACCGCCCAGCGGCTGCTGGGTGATGAGGCTGTAGGGGCCGGTGGCGCGGGCGTGGACCTTATCGTCGACGAGGTGGTGCAGTTTGAGCATGTAGATCTGCCCGACGGTGGTCTTCTGCTCGAACGGCTCGCCGGTGCGGCCGTCGTACAGCTGGGCCTTGCCGTCCTCGGGCAGGCCGGCTTCGACCATGCACTTGCGGATCTGTTCGTCGTCGGCGCCGTCGAACACCGGGCAGATCGCCCGGAAGCCGGTGATGCTCGCCGCCCAGCCGAGGTGGGTTTCGAGAATCTGACCGACGTTCATCCGGCTCGGCACGCCGAGCGGGTTGAGGATGATGTCGACCGGGGTGCCGTCGTCGAGGTACGGCATGTCCTCCTGGGGCAGGATCTTGGAGATCACGCCCTTGTTGCCGTGGCGGCCGGCCATCTTGTCGCCGACGGAGATCTGCCGCTTGCTGGCGACGTAGACCTTGACCATCTGCAACACGCCGTTGCCGAGCTCGTCGCCCAGCTTCTTGCGGTTGATGGCGTGGTCGCGCTCGTCGATCGCGTCCTCGACCTGCGGCCAGCCGGACTCGTAGACCTTGCGCAGCTCCTGCTTTTTCTGCGGGGAGCGAACGTCGAGGTTCTCCGCGTGCTCCGGGAACCGCCGGGCGTACTCCACGACGAAGCCGTTGTCCTCGATCTTGGAGACCTGCCGGCCGTCGTCGTCCTCGATCGGGCTGCCGAGGGCCTCTTCGTAGTCCTTCAGGAAGTCGCGGAAGACGGCGGCGGCGGTCTCGTCGCCCTGCTTCTCGGTCTTCTTGAGGTCCTCCTCGTAGGCCTTCTTCTCCACGTCGGAGAGGCTCATCTTGCGGGAGAACTTCTCCGTCTGGATGACGATGCCTTCGACGCCGGACGGCACCTCGAGGGACTCGTTCTTCACGTCCTCGCCGGCCCGGCCGAAGATCGCGTGCAGCAGTTTCTCCTCGGGGGTCAGCTCCGCCTTGGCCTTCGGAGAGACCTTGCCGACCAGCACGTCGCCGGGGCTGACGCGGGTGCCGACCTCGACGATGCCCTCGTCGTTGAGGTGCCGCAGGGCCTTCTCGCTGACGTTGGGAATGTCGTTGGTGAACTCTTCCTTGCCTAGCTTCGTCTCGCGGATCTCCACGTCGTACTCGTCGATGTGGATCGACGTGTAGACGTCCTCCTTGACGAGCCGCTCGGAGAGGATGATCGCGTCTTCGAAGTTGTAGCCCTGCCAGGACATGAACGCGACGAGCACGTTCCGGCCCAGGGCCAGCTCCCCGTGACGGGTCGCGGCGCTGTCGCAGAGGATCTGGCCCTTCTTGACCTTGTCGCCGGGCATGACGATCGGCTTCTGCGTCAGACAGGTCCGCTCGTTCAGGCCGACGAACTTCCGCATCGGGTAGTTCACGCCGTCGATCTCGATGCCGTCGGCGTCGGCGGCGGTGACGGTGCCGTCCTTCAAGGCCTTCAGGACCATGCCGCTGTTCTGGGCGACGTCCTTCTCCAGACCGGTGCCCACCAGGGGCGGCTCGGCGATCAGCAGCGGCACGGCCTGCCGCTGCATGTTGGAGCCCATCAGCGCCCGGTTGGCGTCGTCGTGCTCCAGGAAGGGGATCAGGCCGGCGGAGACGCCGATCATCTGACTGGTCGACACGTCGATGTACTGGACCCGGCCGGCCGGGATCCACTCGGTGTCGTTGCTGTAGCGGGCCAGCACGCGACCCTCGGTGATCACGCCGTCCTTCATGGGCGTGTCGGCCGGGGTGATGTGGTAACGGACTTCCTCGTCCGCCCGCAGCCAGTCGATCTGGTCCGTCAGCTTCCCGTCCTCCACCTTGCGGTAGGGGGTGATCAGGAAGCCGTAGTCGTCCACCTTGGCGTACATGCCCAGGGAGGAGATCAGGCCGATGTTCGTGCCTTCCGGCGTCTCGATCGGGCAGATCCGGCCGTAGTGGCTGAAGTGCACGTCGCGGACTTCGAAGCCGGCCCGCTTCCGGTTCAGACCGCCCGGGCCCAGGGCGGACAGACGCCGCTCGTGGGTCAGGGTGCTCAGCGGGTTCGTCTGGTCGACGACCTGGCTCAGCTCGCTGCGGCCGAAGAAGTAGTCGATCGCCGCGGAGACGCTCTTGGGGTTCACCAGCGTCCGCGGGGTCATCTCCTCGACGTCCTTCAGCGACATCCGCTCCTGCACGGTCCGGCGGAGCTTCAGGAAGCCCTTGCGGATCTCGTCGGCGCCGAGTTCGTCGATCGTCCGCAGACGGCGGTTGCCGAGGTTGTCGATGTCGTCCACGCGGGCGTCGTTGATGCCCGCCCGCAGGTCGAGGATGTACTGGATCGCGCTAATAAGGTCCTCGACCCGCAGCGTCATCTCCGTATCCGGGACGTCCTGGTTGAACTTCCGGTTGATGCGGAACCGGCCGACCCGGCCGAGCCGGTAGCGGTTCACGTCGTGGAACTTCTCGGCGAACAGGTCCTTCGCCTTCTCCAGCGCCGGCGGGTTGCCCGGACGCAGCCGCTGGTAGATGCGAAGCAGGGCCTCCTCGTGGCTGTTGGTCGTGTCGTCCAGCAGCGTCGTCATGATGAGCGGATCCTCGACGCTCTTGGTCAGCTTGACCTTGTCGAGGCCGCTCTCCTGCAGCTCCTTGGCGAGGACCTCGGTGACGAGCTGGCCGCACTCGACCATGATCTCGCCGCTGCGGTCAGTCTCGACCGGGTAGATCAGGTCCGCGGCGGCCGTCTTGCCGGTGACGGCCTTGAGGAAGTCCTCGCCGGCGCCGACGGAGACGACCTCGGTGTCGAAGAACAGGTCGATCAGCGCCTCGGCGGAGCCGTACTTGGCGTCCATCGCCCGCAGCAGGGTCAGGCAGGAGAACTTGCCGCTCTGGTCGATGCGGACCTGCAGCACGCCCTTCTTGGAGATGACCATCTCCACCCAGCTGCCGCGCTCCGGGATGATGCGGCAGGTGACGTCGGTCGCGTCGTCGCCGTCGCCCGTATTGACGAAGTCCACCCCCGGGCTGCGGTGCAGCTGGGAGACGACGCAACGCTCGGCGCCGTTCACGATGAACTCGCCGCCGCCGATCATGATCGGCAGGTCGCCGAGGTAGACCTCCTCCTCGACCGGCTGCTCTTTGACGAGCCGCATCCAGACCCGCAGCGGCCGACCGTAGGTCAGGCGAAGCTGGCGGCACTCCGTCTGGTTGTAGCGGGGCTTGCCCAGCTCGTACTTCACGTATTCCAGGCGATACGTGCCGTCGTAGCTCTCAATCGGGAAGATTTCCCGCAGCACCTCTTCGATGCCGAAATCCTTCCGGTCGCGCGGGGCGACGTCCTTCTGGAGCAGCCGGGTGTAGCTGTCCGTCTGGATATTCGTCAGGCCCGAGATCGGGAACGCGGCGTCAATATCGCCGAAGTTCCGAACGGTATCGAAGTAACGGATGCGTTCCGAGGGGATCGGCATCGAGGTGTCGGGCTGGGGGAGAAGGGGAGGGGGCCGGTCGCGACGGGCGGAAAGGGCGTCGCGGGGTCCGGACGAAGGGCGGGCCGCCGCCGCACGCCGGGCGGACCGGACGCGGGGCAGGGCTTCGGCCGGAGACCTACTGGGGAAAGCCGACCCGGACGGGACCGGGCGGCCGACCGGCAAGAGAACCGAGCGTCGCCGCGTTCGTCCCCGGCCGGGAGGGGGACGACGCCTTCGCAAACGCGGGCGCCTTCACAGACGCCGTCGGTGAGAGTGCAACCGGAACGGTCGCAACGGGATGGAGCGCAAACGACGAGCCGGCGCGTCCGGACCCGGACGAACCGGGGACGCGTCGGCCAAGAGTCCGGCGACCGCACGCGGAGCCGGAATCGGTGATAAAACGAGGGTGACGCCGCAAGGGGGGGAGGCCGCCGCTGTCGGTTGCGCTGGTCGACGATGCGAACGCGGGGAGGAGCCGCGAGAATCGCCAGAGCCCGAACCCGCCGGAGTCCGGGGCAACGTGCAGTGTCGCGTGTCAAGCCGAGGTGTCAACCGGCCGCGGACAATTCCCGTGCCAAACGCTCGACGAATCCGCATTCCGGCCCCGAAACTCGTCGGACCGGTCACGATCTCTGAACGCCCGCATGGGGTCCCCCTGAGTCACCGCACGCGTTCTCCACCGCGCAAGCAAAACGACCCGGACGCCTGGAGCGTCCGGGTCGCTTCGGATCGTCGGTGGGACGAGCGTCGAACTACTTGAGTTCCGCTTCGCCGCCGGCTTCCTTGATCTCGGCGACGAGCTTCTCGGCGTCTTCCTTGGAGAGGCCCTCCTTGACCGGCTTCGGGGCGCCTTCGACCAGTTCCTTGGCTTCCTTCAGGCCCAGGCCCGTGGCGCCGCGGACGATCTTGATGACGGGGATCTTGTTCCCGCCGAAGCTGGTCAGGATCACGTCGAACTCGGTCTGCTCTTCGACTTCCGCCGCGGCGTCGCCGCCGCCGGGGCCGGCCATCATCACGCCGCCGCCGGCGGCGGGCTCGATGCCGTACTCGTCCTTGAGGTAGTCGCTGAACTTCTTGGCTTCGAGAAGCGTCATGTTGACGATCTTCTCGGCCAGTTCCTTCATGTCCGCCGGGATGTCAGCGGTGGTGGTTTCGTCGGCCATTGGGAGATCCTCCGGGGGTTGTGCACGGCCGGACGAAGACGACGCCGGCGGGGCTTTCGGTTAGGGGTAACAGGGGGGCAACACAGCGTCGCCGCGGGCGTGACGGTCCCGCCGCGCACGAGAGGGACGAGGTTATTCGGTCTTGTTCGGGCCGGCGGTGCCGTCGCCGATCTGCTTGACCTGGCTGGCGATCATCTTGCCGGGCCCCAGCAGGGCCGCGGAGATGTTGGCGCCGGGGCTGAGGATCTGGGCGACGATCGTCGCCAGCAGTTCCTCGCGGCTGGGGCTCTTGGACAGGGTCTCGACGCCGGCTTCGTCCAGCGTCTGGCCCTCGACGGACCCGCCCTTGATGGAGAGCTGCTTGATCTCCTTGGCCCACTTCGTGATCTCCTTGGAGAGGGCGACGATGTCCTCCCCGCCGAAGATCAGCGTGCTGGGGCCTTCCAGCACCGGGTCCAGCCCGGTCACGCCCTTCCGCTCCAGCGCCCGGCGGGCGAGGGAGTTCTTGACGGTCAGGGCCTGGATGTTCTGCTTCGCCAGCGCCAGACGCCAGGTGTTGCAGGTGATGGCGTCGACGGTGGAAACGTCCACGACCAGCAGGTTGGTGGCGTCGCCGATGCGGTCCACGACCGCGTCGATCATCATCCCTTTGACGTATTTACTCATCGGCTCGTGCGGCGGGGCGTTATGCGGGGGCGACGCCTAAGCCGGACGCAGGCGTCCGGCCCAGGAAATCAGAGGGCGATCTGGATGGAGGGCATCATCGAAGCGGTCAGGTACACGCTCCGCATGTAGACGCCCTTGCTGGTGGACGGCTTGAGCGACTCGATCCGGCCGATCATCGCCCGAGCGTTCTCGGCGAGCTTCTCCTCGGTGAAGCTCAGCTTGCCGACGACCGTGTGGACGACGCCTTCCTTATTCACCTTGAACTCGACCTTGCCCGCTTTGTACTCGCGGACGGCGTCGGCCACGTTCGGGGTGACGGTGCCGGCCCGGGGGGACGGCATCAGGCCGCGGGGGCCGAGCACGCGGCCCAGCGGGCCAACGACGCCCATCATGTCCGGGCTGGCGATCGCGACGTCGAAGTCGGTCCAGCCTTCCTTGATCTTGTCCGCCAGTTCGGAGCCGCCGGCGTAGTCGGCGCCGGCCGCCTCGGCGGCGGCGAGCGCGTCGCCGCGGGCGAAGACCAGCACGCGCTGCTCTTTGCCGATGCCGTTCGGCAGCACGATCGAGCCGCGGATCATCTGATCCGCCTGCTTCGGATCGACGCCCAGCCGGAAGGCGATCTCGACCGTCTGGTCGAACTTCACCGCCGGGATGTTGGCGGGAAGGCCGCTCTCCAGGTTCTTCAACCGCTTGACGGCGGCGTCGACGGGCATCGGGGTGTAGCTGCTGGTCTGTTCCAGCAGGTACTTCATCCGTTTGGAATCAGCCATCGGTACGTTTCGAGCGTTACTGGGAGCGGCGTGCGGGGGGATGCGGGGCGAGGTCGGCGACGGGTCCTGGGGACCCGATCAGCCGACGACGGTGATCCCCATGCTGCGGGCGGTGCCGGCGATCGTCTTCTTGGCCTGCTCCAGCGAGCCGGCGTTGAGGTCTTCCATCTTGGTCTTGGCGATCTCCTCCACCTGCGCGTCGGTGACGGAGCCGACCTTGTTCTTCAGCGGGTTGCCGGCGCCCTTGGCGACGCCCGCGGCCTGCTTGAGCAACACCGGGGCCGGCGGGCTCTTGACGACGAACTCGAAGGTCCGATCGTTGTAGACGGAGATGACCACCGGCACCGTGGTGCCGGCCATGTCGCGGGTCTGCTCGTTGAACTGCTGGACGAACTGCCCGATGTTCACGCCGTGCGGACCCAGGGCGGTGCCGACCGGCGGCGCCGGCGTGGCCTGCCCACCCTTGACCTGGACCTTGATGGTGGTGACGAGTTGCTTTTTAGCCATCTGACTGAAATTCCAAGAGACAAGAAATCAAGAACCAAAAAGGCTGTTGTGAACCGCGTTTGGTTCTTGTCTTCTTGGAGATTGAAGCGTTCCTTAAACCTTTTCGACCTGCCAGTACTCGAACTCGGTCGGCCGGGGGCTGCCGAAGATCTCGATCAGCACCGTCACCTTGCCGTGCAACTCGTCGATCGCCTCGACGGTGCCCTCGAAGGTTTCGAAGGGGCCCTCCTTGATCTTGACCGTCTCGCCGATCGGCAGGTCGATCTGGACCTTCGCCGGTTCGGCCTCCTCGTCCGCCGCTTCCTCGACCTTGCCGAGCATGCGGTCGACCTCGTCCGCCCGCATCGCGGCGGGGCGGTCGTCAGCGCTGGTGAACGAACCGCTGGAGCCCGTGAAGCCGCCGACGCCGGTGGTGTCACGGACGAGGTACCAGCTGTCGTCGTTCAACTTCATCTGGATCATCATGTAGCCGGGAAAGAGCTTCTGCTCGATCACCCGCTTCTTACCGCCCTTGGGGTCCACGACCTTCTGGGTGGGGATGACGATCTCGCCGAAGTCCTCTTCCAGACCTTCGCGGCGAATCCGCTTCTCCAGCGTCTTCTTGACGGTCTTCTCGCGGTTCGAGGTGACCTTCAGCACGAACCACTCGTAGCCGAGCTCGTCGACGGTGGACTGCTCCTCCGGGGCGGGGAACTTCCGCTTCGGGGCCTCTTCGGGCGTCTCGCCCCCTTCCCGCGGGGCGTCCTCGGAGGAGGCGTCCGCCGCGCCGGAGTCGGTGACGGCGTCGTCGACCGCGGCGTCCTGGGCGGACGTCGCGTCGTCAAGGTCGGCGGACGCAGCGGGGTCGGTCATGGGACCGCGAGAGGGAGAAGGGGCGTCCCGCAATTCGGCCGGCGGGAACGGATCGACCGGCTTCGGGCGAATCCGGACGGAACCGGGGGCGGCGGACGCCGAGAATGCGAACGACCGGCCGCCGTGGCGACCGGTCGGGTCGTGCAGGATGGCCGGGCCGTCCTGAAACTTCAAGCCACCGCAGCGGGTTTTCCGGGGACCGCCCGGCCGCGGCGGACGGGGCGGTCACTCGACGGGGGCGGCGTTCTGCAAACGCAGCACGCCCAGCGCCTCGAACAGCCAACCCCAGACCATGTCGTAGAAGAACAGCACCCCGGCGAGCAGGAACATGATCGCGATCACCACCAGGCTCGCCCGCAGCACCTCGGGCCACGTCGGCCAGGAGACCTTCGCCATCTCCGCCTCGACGGAGATCAGGAAGTCCGCGAACCGCGGGTAGTTGACCAGCCGGAACGCGAACCAGCAGCCGGCGGCCAGCAGCACCGCGGGGACGCCGTACCGAATCGGCTCGTCATACTCGGCGAGCCGACCCTGGGCGAGCACGTAGCAGCCGATGAACACGACCAGCCCGACCGCCGCGGCGGTCGCCTGCCGCACGATGCGGCCCTGGTTCCGCTTGTACAGACCGGCTGCGAGCAGTTCGGACCAAATGGAGCCGGACGCCTGTTGCCGGGACATGCGAAGTCCGTTCGCCGGGGGAGCCCGGTACGAGGAGGATCAGCGGTCGAGGGACGCGTCTTGCGACCTCGACGCGACGTGGAGGGGGGGACATCCCTAACCAAAACAGCCCGAGGCCTGAAAGGCCGGCCGCCGGAGAGGGGACGGGAAGGAGCACGAGCGGAGGGACTCGAACCCCCAACCTGCGGATTTGGAATCCGCTGCTCTACCAATTGAGCTACGCTCGTTCGATTAGCCGCCCTCTTGAAGAGGACGGCTAACGGCTACTTCTTGCGGTCTTCTTTGTGAATCGTGTGCTTGCGCAGCTTCGGACAGTACTTCAGCAGCTCAAGCCGGTCGGTGCCGCGCATCTCCTTGGAGACGCGGTAGTTCCGCTCGCCGGATTCGGTGCACTTCAGCCAGACGTATTCGCGGGCCATCGTCAGGGACGCCGTGTTGTTGGGGAGCGCCGGAAAGACGCGGGGGACGAAACGCAGGTTCGCCCGCCCCGCGAGGAATCGCGAAGCGGGCGGGGCACCTTGCAGAGAAACTACGCCACGATCTTGGTCACGATGCCGGAACCGACGGTCTTGCCACCCTCGCGAATGGCGAAGCGGGAGCCGTTGTGAATGGCGACCGGCTTCTCCATCTCGACTTCGAGGTTGACGTTGTCGCCGGGCATGCACATCTCGGCGCCGCCGAGCAGGTTCACGCCGCCGGTCACGTCGGTGGTCCGGAAGTAGAACTGGGGCTTGTAGCCGGAGAAGAACGGGGTCTTCCGGCCGCCTTCGTCCTTGCTGAGGACGTAGACCTCAGCCTCGAACTTGGTGTGCGGGTTGATGGTCTTCGGGGCGGCGAGGACCTGGCCGCGCTGGACGGCGTCCTTAGCGATGCCGCGGAGCAGCACGCCGACGTTGTCGCCGGCGATGCCCTGATCCATCGTCTTATTGAAGGCTTCCACGCCGGTGACGGTCGTGGTCTGGGTGTCCTTCAAACCGACGATCTCGACCTTCTCGCCGACCTTGACGACGCCGGACTCGATCCGGCCGGTGACGACCGTACCGCGGCCTTCGATCGAGAACACGTCCTCGATGGCCATCATGAACGGCTTGTCCATCTCACGGGCCGGCTCCTCGATGTAGCTGTCGAGGGCCTCGACCAGCTCGCCGATGCAGGCGTTGGCGCCGGCGTCGCCCGGGGTCTCCAGGGCGGCTTTGGCGTTGCCCTTGACCAGCGGGATGTCGTCGCCGGGGAAGTCGTACTTGTCCAGCAGCTCGCGGACTTCCATCTCGACCAAATCGAGCAGCTCCTCGTCGTCGACCAGGTCGACCTTGTTGAGGAAGACCACGATCTTCGGCACGTTGACCTGCTTGGCGAGCAGGATGTGCTCGCGGGTCTGCGGCATCGGACCGGCGTCGGCGGCGACGACGAGGATGGCCCCGTCCATCTGGGCCGCCCCGGTGATCATGTTCTTGACGTAGTCCGCGTGGCCCGGGCAGTCGATGTGGGCGTAGTGGCGCTCCGGGGACTCGTACTCCACGTGGGAGACGGCGATCGTCACCGTCTTGGAGGCGTCGCGGACGGTGCCGCCCTTGGTGATGTCAGCGTAGGGAATCGCCTTCGCGAGGCCCTTGGTCGCCTGCACGTTGACGATCGCAGCGGTCAGCGTCGACTTGCCGTGGTCAATGTGACCGATCGTGCCGACGTTTACGTGCGGCTTGGTGCGCTCGAAGTTGGCCTTGGCCATCGGTGTCTTCTTCCTGCCTGTCGCCGGACGCCGGCGGCCGTGCGGCCCGTGTCGCGCCGGGGGTGGGACTGTGGGGGTCGCGGTGGAAACGGTAACCCCGCCCGGCGTGCCCCAGCGGACCGATCCAGGGGATCGGTCGCAGCTGATCGGGTCCGCGAGTGGGGAGAGCTGCTGATGGGATTTGAACCCATGACCTCGTCCTTACCAAGGACGCGCTCTACCACTGAGCTACAGCAGCGTGGCTCTTGGGAAGCCGGCTCCCGGGGGAGCCGGTTCCGGCCGAACCGGCCGAACGATTCACGTCCGGGTGGACCGGGTGCGTCGTCGGGCGGGCATCATTGCGGGTCCGATCGATTCGGCAAAGCCCGGCGGGGGGAAAATCCCCGCGAACCCGTGGAATCGTCATTCCGCAGCCCGCTGCGACGCCGTCGGTCGCCCGTGGAGCAGGCGGGGCCGGCGTCAGAGCCGGACGGACGGCCCGCGTGCGGGCGAAGCGGGTGAAGGGAATCGAACCCTCATCACAAGCTTGGAAGGCTAGTGCTCTACCATTGAGCTACACCCGCAGCAGCGCGGCGGGAAATCTCAAGGACCAAGAACGCAAGAACCAAAGAAGGGGCCTGCGGAGCCCGTCCTTTGGTTCTTGCCGCTTGGGATTTGGTCATTCCCGCAAGTGGGAGCGGCAGGATTCGAACCTGCGAAGGCGTAGCCACCAGATTTACAGTCTGGCCCCTTTGACCACTCGGGTACGCTCCCCGTTCGTTTCACGCGCCGTCGGTCGCCGGATCGGGCGCCGCGGGCGAAGAGCTCGCGGCGGGACTCGAACCCGCAACCTTCGGTTTACAAAACCGATGCTCTGCCAGTTGAGCTACACGAGCGCGGTGAATGCCACGCTGCGCCTCACGCAACGGCCCGCCCCGTGACATCGGCAAGCCGACGCCGCAGGGGCGGGGCGAGAGTCTAGCAAGCGGACACGCCGCCGCAAGTGCGGGTTCGCCGGAACCCGTCGCCTCTCGCCGGGCGAACCCGCCGGCTTTATCTTGCGGCGCCCCAGCGCTTCGCCCCTCGACCTTGTTCATGCTCACGCATTGCGCCTGCCCGACCTGCGGCGCCGCCGTGTCGACCGGGACCGGCCGCTGGACGGTCTGCCCACACTGCCGCGAAGCCTTCGACGCGGCGATCGCCGCCCCCGCGGTCGTGTTCGAGGACGTGACGCCCGCGGATTCCGTCGTCTCTCTCAAGGCGATCGCTGAGCCGACCGACGACCCGAAGCCCCCAACGCTCCGAGAACCGCAGGCGCCTGCGGCACAGAGGGCCGCCGCCGCGCCGTCCGCCCGATCTCCGGGGACGTCCGGAGCGAAGCCCAAGCCGAAGGCGGCGTCACGCAGGTCGCGGCCCGCACCTGAGAACGCGAGCGACGCTCCTCCGCTCCGCCGTCCGCCTCGAAAGACGCCGGTTCGCAAGCGGAGGCCGGCGCCCTCATCCGACAGTTGGCTGACGGGCGAGGGCCTCTCCGACATCGCGTGGGAAGACGAAACCGCTCCGCCGCCGCCGCCGCCGCCGCGGGAGCCCAACCCGAAGAAGAAGCCGCGGCGGGCGAAACGCCGGAAGCGGCCGGCGTCGGACCGGGACCCGGCGGCGGACGTCGGCTTGGCGATCATGTCGCTCCTCACGCTGTTCATGGTCGGCCCGCCGTTGTTGACGATTTCGAACCTAATTGAGGCGGGCCGGGGGCCGACGCTGGTGGAGATCGTCCGGTGGATCCTGACCGCGCTGCTCATGATCGGGTTGTGGAGCGGTTCGCCCTTCGTCCGGATCGTCTGGTGCGTCCTGATGTGGTTCGTGGGGCTGATCCTCGTCGGCGTCACCCTGATCGCCCTCGGAGGTGACGACCCACGCACGCCCTTCCTGGTCGTGTCGACCGGGATCTTCCTCGCGGCCGTCTTCGTGCTGACGCTGATGGTCTATAACCCGTGGTTCAACGCATTTATGGAACGCCAACGCGGCGAGCGGTGACAAACGTCACCCCCCGCCGCGTTGTGATCTGCCGCTGACGGCTCGCAGCTCTTACCGGTCGTGCAGGCCCGGCACTTCCAGGTGGGCCCCCTCGGCGTGCTTCTTCAACTTTTTCAGGGCGCGGCCCTCGAGCTGCCGGATGCGCTCCTTCGTCACGCCGAAGCGGTTGCCGACCTGCTCCAGGGTCTGAGGTTCGCTGCCCTGCTCCAGCCCGTAGCGGTAGCGGAGGATGTCCCGCTCCCGGTCGTCCAGCTCCATCAGGATGTCGCCGATGACCTTCCGCTGCCGGGTGTTCGTGAGCTCATCCATGTAGGGGTTGGCCCGTTCCTCCTTGGAGAACTGGAAGACCTCCTCCTTGCCGGTGCGGAACCGGTCCAGCTGGCGGTGCTCCTGCGGGATGCTGCGGGCGAAGTTCTTCATGATCGCCCAGGTGGCGTACGTGCTGAACTTGTTGCCCTTGGTGTAGTCGAACTTCTCGACCGCCCGCATCAGGCTGACGTTGCCGTCGGAGACCATCTCGAAGAAGTTGGCCCCCGGCTTGATGTGACGTTTGGCGATGGAGACGACCAGCCGCAGGTTGCTGCGGGTGAGGAAGTTCTTGACGTCGATCGCCTCGCGGGTCCAGGCCTCGAGGTCGTCGAGCTGCTCCTCGGTGGGCGTGGCGTCGCCGATCTCTTCCCGCAGCGTGGCCGCCTTGAACTTCAGGTAGTTCATCTTGCGGAACCAGTACTGCTCGTCCTCGCGGGTCAGCAGCGGGTAGTTGTAGAGGCTCGCCAGATAGGGGGGCAGACCGCTGGGCACGCGGATGCGGCGGTGCGGTTTGTCCTTCACCGGCGGCTCGCAGAGGATCACCGCGTCCGCGTCCGGCGTATGGAACTCCGGGGAGTCCATGTAGGCCGGCGGGTCGCCCATCACCTCTTCGGCCCGCAGTTCATGCAAGGCCCGCTTGATGGTGGGCTTGGTGCGGCTGAACGACTTCGCCAGCCGGGCCAGCGTCCAACCGCGGCGGCGGCGGCGCAGGATCTCCTCCTTCTCGGCCCGGGTCAGATCGCCGGGGCGGACGCGGAACACCGGGCGATCCGGGTTCTTCCGTTCGAAGTCCCGCAGCAGGGTGCGGATCGAATCCGGGCTGCGACCGAACTCCTCGGAGAGCTGCTTGGCGATCTGCGGCGGGCTGAACCCGCTGCTGGCCAGACTGCGGGCCTTGCGGACAATTCGCCCGCGGTCCGCGTCGGACAGGGTCACGGTCTTGCGGCCCTGTTCGATCTCCTCGGCGTGGTCGCGGACGAACCGGTCCACGGTGCTCTGCAGGAAGCCCACCCGGCGGCGACCGTCCAGCTTCAGCTTGCGGCTGACCAGCCCGCGGTCGCGCCAGCGGTCGACCGTTTTGCCGGAGACGCCCAGCCGTTTCGCGATGTCGTCGACGGTCAGCACCGGTTCGCCCACCTCCTCCGCGGAGAGGCCCGCGGAGGTGGACAGATTCTCCGCGAACAGCCGCAGATCGCGGAGGGCTTCCTCGCCGGTCACGGTGTCTTCGCCGTCCGCCTCGGCGGCGGCCGGCGTGTCGTCGGTGGAGGCCTCCAACGAGCGGCGGAGATCGCGGGCGGCGTAGGCGGCGTCGGGGTCCAACCGACTCGACAATCGCTCGGCGCGTCGCACCCAGGCGAGTTGCACCTCGCGGGGGACGCCTTCGGCGACGTGGTCGGTCAGGGACTGCAATTCAGGGATGGAGTAGCTCATAGCGTCCGTTCGGCGGAAAGATAGGGGACCGCCGACCGGATAGGGCCGGGCGGGTCTGCGGGGGCGTCCTGGGCCGCCACGTTGGCGGGTGGCTTGCGATCGGTGCACGTTCGGCGCCGGAACCTCGCCCGCCGCGGGCCGGATCGCGGCCGTCGGCGGTGGGCAAGACAGGCGACCGAACGTTCGGTCGCGAAGAGACGTACGCCGACTTCCGACACAAAGTTTGACGGAAAGTTCGGAATCGGCCCCCGAAGACCAGAACCGCACGCAATAGGGGTTCATCACCGAGTTTCCGTCGAAAATTGGTCGCCGACCGTCCCCCATCCCCGCAGGGGGGCCTTGACTCCTCTGTCCCGACCTGCCGGACCGGCGGGCCCGGCGAGGCGGTCGCAGTGACCGCATTGGTCGTGTGCGATACAGTTCGCGGCGTGATTGCACACCGCATCGCCCTGTTTCCCCGCTGATCGTCCCGATGGCCGCCGACCGACCCGCCCCCGCCGCCGCCCCGGGCGCTCCGAACGTCGCCGCGGCCGATCCGGCCCCGTTCTACGCCCTCGGCGCCGGGGCGGCCTTGGTGGCGGTCGCCGTGGCGGGCTACCTCCTCAGCGAGGTGAAGAGCCCGACCGCCTTCATCCCCGGCGGGTTCGGCTTGGTCCTGATCGTGTGCGGCCTGATCGCCCGCACCGGCCTGAAGGCGTTGAAGATCGCGATGCACATCGCCGCGCTCGTGGGGCTGCTCGGCTTCCTGGCCGGGGCGGGGCGCCTGGGAATGGTGCTGGCGAAGGGCGGGGGCTCGACGCTGGGAATGGTCTCCCTGGCGGCGATGGCGGTGATCTGCGCCGTGTTCCTCGTCCTGTGCGTGAAGAGCTTCCGCGACGCCCGCAAACGCCGTGAAGCCGCCGTCTGACGACGCTCGGACCGCGCAACGCAAACCGCCGCGCCCGGGAACGGACCCGGCGGTCGTTCGTTCCGGCGCTGCAACGCGTTGCAGCGGCGTGCAGCGCGTTGCAGGGGGCCCGGGTCAGTCGTCGCCCGGTTCGACCAGCGGGCGGTGCAGTTCGGCGAGGTCTTCGGCGGGGATCTTGATCACCTTGCGGTCGTAGGTCATCAGGCCGTTGATCTCGCCCTCGACGTCGGTCGTTTGGGTGTAGACGCCGCCGGCGATGCCGCGGGCCTTCAGGTCGACCAGCCGCTTGGCGCTGCCGGCGTAGCGGCGACGGTACTCCGCCTCGTCCTCCGGCAGATCGCCGTAGGAAAAGATGCGGATGTTCGGGTCGTACTCATGCCCGCGGACCCGGAGGCCGTGGCCGCCGTACTCGCCGATCACCTTGGCGTAGCCGTCGAACCGGCCGTTGTCCTGACCGAAGCGGAAGTCCGGCTCCGGGTAGCTGTGGTAGTCGACCACGTCGCCGGAGGGCCACCAGTTCCCGCCGCTGGCGACGTTCACGATCCGCGAGGGGTCGCGGCGCTTCGTCCAGTCGCCGACCTCGACGGTGCGGTGCTGGCCCCAGGCCTCGTTGAAAGGCACCCAACTGACGATGCTGGGGTGACTCTCCAGCAGGGAAATCATCGCCTCCAGTTCCGCCATGTACTGGGCATGGGCGACGGCGGGCCAGTTCGCGTCCTTGGGGTTCGGCGCGAGCCGGGTCCAGGGCGGGTTCGGGAAGCCGCTGACCTGGTCCTGCCAGACCATGATCCCCAGCCGGTCGCAGTGGTAGTAGTACCGGCGGGGCTCCACCTTGATGTGCTTGCGGAGCATGTTGAACCCGGCCGACTTCAGCCATTCGATCTCCCACACCATCGCCTCGTCCGAGGGCGGTGTCAGCAGCCCGTCCGGCCACCACCCCTGATCCAGCGGGCCGAGGTGGAACACCGTCTCCCCGTTGAGCGTGAACCGTTGGTGCCCGTCCGGTCCGGCCGCCATGCCGACGTCGCGGATGCCGGCGTAGGAGTAGACCGTGTCCACCACATTGCCCTGACCGTCCATTAATTCGACCGTTAGGTCGTACAGGTGCGGGGAATCAGGCGTCCAAAGTTTGGCGTCAAGGATTTCCATCTCGACGCCGCCCACACGGCCGATATATCCGGCGACCCGCCGGTCCCCGTCGTGAGCCCTCACCCGTAGCAGCGGGTTCGTGAACTGAAGCGGGAATCGAACGTCCGCCGCGACGGTGATCGTGCCGGCCTCGGCGTCGGTCGAGATCGTAAGGTCTTCGATCGAGCGGACCGGCACGGTCTCGGTCCAGACGGTCCCCCAGATGCCGGAGACGCGGGTGTAGAAGATGGCGCTGGTCTGCAACGCCTGCTTGCCGCGGAGTTGGTAGTCGCCGGTGGCGTCCTCCACGCGGAGGACCAGTTCGTTCTCGCCCTCTTCGTTCAGGGCGTCGGTCACGTCGAAGGAGAACGGCAGGTTCCCGCCGACGTGCGTGCCCACGGACGTGCCGTTCACCCAGGCTTCGCAGCGGTAGTCGACCGCCTCGAAGTGCAGCAGCGTACGGCGGGCGGAGTGCACGCCGCCGCCGATGCCGCCGCTCTGATGGCTGGTGCGAGCCGGGGCCTCGAAGGTGCGGCGGTACCAGAGGGATTCCTGTGGGCTGAGCAGCCGTTGCACGCCGCTGAGCTTCGACTCCAGCGGGTACGGCACGAGGATCTCCCCGTCGTACTCCTCCGGCGGGGCGCCCGCCTTCAGCGGGGCGATCGCGTAGTCCCAGTGGCCGTTCAGGTTCGTCCACTGTTCCCGCCGCATCTGCGGGCGGGGGTATTCGGTCCAGGCGTTCTCGGGGGTGACCTCGGCGCCCCACTTCGTGATGAGTTCCGTTTTGAACGGCTCCGTGTTCGGGGCCGGGGCCGGCAGCTTCGGAACGGCGTCGGCGGAGACGAGATGCACGTCGATGAACTGCCCGCCGTTCGTCTGCCGGCAATGCACCGCCAGCACGTTCTCGCCGACCTTCAGCGCCCCGGCGGCCTTCTGCGACAGCGGGACGGTGAAGTACTCCGTGACGTAGCCGTCGAACTCCGCCACCTTTTCGCCGTTGAGGTAGATCTCCGCGTCCTCGTCATGGCTGAGGAGCAGCGCCGGTTTGGCGGGGAGCGCCTTCAGCTCGAAGGTCTTCCGCAGCCAGATCTCGTCGGTGGTCCAACGGGTGCCGACGCGGGCGCCGTCGGTGCCCGGCGTGCCGAACCCGCCGGGGCCTTCCTGCCACTCCGAGGCGTCGAACCCGGGCTTCTGCCAGCCGTCGGCGGGGCGGTCGAAGGCGTAGCGGGCGACGTCCACCAGCGGCGGGGCGTCGGCCGCGGCGAGGCTCGGGACCGAACAGGCGGCCGCGAGCAGGGCGGCGAGGGCGAACGTCAGACGGCGCATCGGACGGCGGGGAAGAGAACACGGGGCGTCGGTCGCGAACCCGCGGGCGTGGCGGGTCGTCGGAAGGGCGGCCGGACGTGAGCCCGCACGATAAACGCCCCGCCGACCGATTGCCGCCCCGCCGCCCGCACGCCGCCGCTTCCCTACAGCCGCACTACTGTGGGCCGCTCTACCGCCGTGACGTCGGTTCCGGGCGCCGCGGCGTCGGATCCGGGCGCTCGGCAAGGACGAGGGTCATCGGGACCTCGCGGCGTTCGCGGAGGACCGTCAACTGGACCTGCTCGCCGACCGGGGTGAGGCTGACCAAATTGATCAGGTGATCCAAATCCTGCACCTCGATCGTGCCGAACCGCAGCACCACGTCGTTGCGACGCAGGCCGGCGTCGGCGGCGGGGGTGCCCTGTTTGACGATCTGCACCCGGGCGCCGTACAGCCGGTCGAGGCCGACGGTGCCGATGGCGCGGCGGTCGAAGCCGCTGTCCAACTGCACGCCCAGGTAGGCCCGCCGCACCCGGCCGTGCGTCAGCAGTTCGTCGAAGACCCGGCGGACGAGGTTCGAGGGGATGGAGAAGCCGATGCCCTCGCTCCCCCCGCTGCTGGAGGCGATCGCGGTGTTGATGCCCACCAGCCGGCCGCGGAGGTCGATCAGCGGGCCGCCGCTGTTGCCGGGGTTGATGGCGGCGTCGGTCTGGAGGAAGTCCTGATTGATGAGGTCTTCAGTCCCGAGATCCAGCCGGCGGCGGCCCTTCGCGGAGACGATGCCCAGCGTGACGCTGCGGTCCAGCCCGAACGGCGAGCCGAGGGCCAGTACGAAGTGGCCGATTTCCAACGCGTCGCTGTTGCCGAAGTGGATCGCGGGCAGGTCGCGGTTGGCGATCTCCAACACGGCGAGGTCGGTGGCCTGATCCGTCCAGATCTTGGTGGGGCGGACGGTGTGGCCGTCCGCCAGCCGCAGGTCCACGTTGCCGGAGCCCGGGGCCTCGGCGCCGGCGACGACGTGGCGGTTGGTGACGACGAACAGCCGCCCGGTCTGCACGTCGGCCCAGCGGGGGTGCCGGATCAGCACGCCGCTGCCGGTCTCCTCGACCATCCCGCCGTCGTCGTCCCGGTAGACGCTTTCGATATGCACCACGCTGGGGGAGGCCAGCCGGCTGACGCGGGCGATCGCCTCGCCGCCCAGCAGCAGGGGGCGGTCCGGCGTCTCGTCCAGTTCGTCGCGGAGCAGCTTGGCCTGCTCCACGTTGAGGCTCTCCGCGTGGGCGACGTTCGCGGCGCCCAGGCCGAGCTCCGCGCCCCCCGGCCGACCGAGGTCGGCGAAGGTGACGCCGGCGGCGAACAGCCCGGCGCCGGCGAGGGCGCCGACGGCCCGGTCCGCCCAGGGCCGCCGGGCGCGGGGGGCGTCTGCACGGGTCGCGTCTGCAGGGGCCGGCGCCAGGGAGGGGGGAACAGCGGCGGACGGCATCGGCAGGCTCCGGCAGGCGGGGGCGACGAAGACCGGATTCCTCCGGCACTGATTCATTCTTCCCGTCGAAACGCCGCGTGCAATCTGTTCTTGTCCGAAGGACCCGCCCGGCCGCCCCCCGAACCGGCCCGACCGCCGGGCCGCGAACGACCGCCCGCCGTTCGCTGATCGGTCGCGGCGACCCAGCCGGGCGCAGTGATTCAGTCGGGCGCGGCGACCCAGCCAGTCCGTCCGCGCCAAGCCGCCGTTGACGGCGCCGGCCCGCGTACACTGGACTGTCCCGTCGTCCGCCGCGCCCCGTCCCGGGATTTCCGTCCCGGGAGTTCGCGGCCGCCCGTCCCGCCGCCCGCGTCCGCCGTGTTCACGACCTTCGACCGCTTTCTGGTTCGCCGGTTCCTGCACACCTTCACGGTGCTGTTCGTGACGTTCTACGGGCTGTACTGCGTGATCGACGCGTTCACCAACGCGGACGACTTCACCGAGGGCGACGTCGGTCTGTCGGAGGTCCTGACGCGGATGGCCTCCTATTACGTCTGGCAGAGCGCGCTGGTGTTCGACATGACCGGGCCGGCGCTGCTGGTGTTCACGGTCATGATTTCCCTGGCGTTGATGGTGAAGGCCGGGGAGTTGGCCCCGATGCTGGCCGCCGGCGTGCCGACCTACCGCCTCGCGTTGCCGCTGCTGATCGGCACCGGGGTGGTCACGGGGTTGGTGGTGGCGAATCAGGAACTGCTCCTGCCGGCGATCGCTTCGAAGCTGGGGGCGCCGCGGGGCGGGCCGGTGGACGGCGACAACCCGACCGTGCAGCCGGTGGAAGACTTCTCCAGCGGCGTGTGCGTGTTCAGCGGGCAACTGGACCTGGCGAACCGCTGGATCAAGCAGGCGGAAATCACTCTGCCGGTGCCGGGGGTGGTCTCCGAACTGACGATCCTCACCGCCGACCGGGCCGTCTATCACCCGGACGCGACGCTGCCCGGCTACGACGAACCCGTCGCCGGCTGGGCCCTGACGGACGTGAACGTGAAGTACGAGAACCTCCCGCTGGCGCCCACGCCGCCCGGCAAGGTGCCGATCGTGCTGCCGATTAACCGCCGCAACCCCGCCACCGGCGAGGCCGGGGCGACCAGCGAACTGTTCGTCCGCACCGACATCGACTTCGATCAGATCCACGACGAAGCCCAGGCCGCCCAGGTGTGCGGCACGCCGGAGCTGGTCCGCCGCATCCGCAATCCCGCCTACAGCGGGAACGTGCGGCACAGCTTCACGGTGAAGCTGCACGAACGCTTCCGCCAGCCGCTGCTCAATCTGCTCGCCACGCTGTTGGCCGTCCCGCTGGTGATCCGCCGTGAGGCCCGCAGCTTGGTGGTCTCGCTGGCGATCTGCGTCGTGGTGATGGGCTGCCTGATGGGGCTGATGCAGGGCGGGCAGTTGGCCGGCTCGGTCGGCCTGCTCCCGCCCGACTTCGCCGCCTGGCTGCCCGTGATCGTCGCCGGCACCCTGGCGACCGCCCTGGCCGGCAAAGTGCTGACCTGACCGGCACTCCGTCGTTCGTTCTGCCCCCCTCTCCCCCAAAAGGGGGCGAGGGGAGATCAATCCTCGGCCAACTCGAACCGTGTGCCTTGGTCGATTGGGGAGAAGCCGATGCGGGAGAGCAGGGCGAGAGCGGCGGCGTCGGCGGCGTCGGCGTGGATCTCCAGCAGGTCCACGGCTTCCTCCCGCAGGCGGCGGGTGGTCTCCAGAATCAGGGCGTGCAGGTGCGGTTGCCCGCCGCCGGGGCCGGTCGCCAGATCCCGCAGGCCGACGGCCCGACGATCCCAGGCGGGGCCGTACAGGTCCAGCCCCACCAGCGTGACGCCCGCGGTCGCGGGGCCGGGGGAGGCGTCCCGGCCGCGGGCGGCGAGTTCGAACCGCAGCGTGTCCAACCGGCCGAAGCGGGTCGCCCACCAGCGGTTCGATTCCAGCGGCGGAGCGGTCCGCAGGGCGGCGTGGCGGCGGGCGGCGAGCACCTGAAAGCCCGCCCGCTCCCGCAGGTCGGTCGGGCGTTGCAGGATCACGGTGCGGCCCCGCTCCCGGAATCCGCAGGCCGTCGCAAACGGCCGGGCGGCCGGGTCGCTGTCGAGGAACCCGGCCGGGGCGCTCCCGCCGTACAGCCCGACCAGAAAGGGCGACTCCGCCGGCCCGCCCCCGGCGAGGATCCGGCTCGCCCCGCGCTGCCGCAGCGACTCGACGGCCGCCGCCATCAACCGGCGCCCCACGCCCCGGCCGCGGGCGTCCGGGTGGACCAGCACGGCGTCGACGGCTCCGACGCACTCCTCCGTCCCCGGCCGCTGCGGCAGGAGCCCGGACAGCGCGAACCCCACCGTCCGCCCGTGCCGACGGGGAACGTTCCCGCCCGGATCGGCGTCCGCCCCGTCGGCCGTTTCCACGGCGACGATCAGCCCGCGGGGGTCGAAGTGCTGCTGGGCGAGGACCAGATGATCGAACACGTCGATCGTGAGCCCCTGCACGGCGCCGCGACCCAGACCGGCGGCGTTCCACAGGCGGACCAGCGCCGGGGGATCACCGTTGCGGAAGCGGCGGAGGGTGAGGGGCACGACGGGAGCCGGCGGAACCTATGCGGCGTGAGGGTCACAGCGGGGCGGACCGGGTGGGCGATCCGCCCTTGAAAGCCGCGGCGGGCCGCTCAGCCGCGGAGGGAGCGGACGGCGTCGGCGACCTTCTCCGAGGTCAGGCCGTACTTCTCGAGCAGGCCGGCGGGGTCGCCGCTCTCCCCGTAGGTGTCGCCGATGTTCACGAACGCCATGCGCGTCGGGATCGTGGCGGAGAGGAACTGGGCCACGCGGGAGCCGAGCCCGCCCTGGGCGAGGTGCTCCTCGGCGACGACGATCCCGCCGGTTTCGGAGGCGGCGTCGGTCAGGGCCTGCTCGTCCAGCGGGCTGACGGTGTGCATGTCGACGACGCGGCAGTCGATGCCCTCTTTGGCGAGCACGTCGGCGGCGTCGAGGGCCATGGAGACCATCATGCCGTTGGCGACGATCGTGTAGTCGCCGCCTTCCCGCAGGCGGATCGACTTGCCGATCTCGAACTCGGCGCCCTCTTCGTAGATCACCGGGGCCTTGGGCCGGCCGAGCCGCAGGTAGACGGGGCCCTTGTGCTCCAGCATCGCCTTGGTGGCGGCGCGGGTCTGCTGGCCGTCGGAGGTGACGATCACGGTCACGCCCGGCAGGCTGCAGGCCAGGCCGACGTCTTCGACGCCCATCTGGGAGGCGCCGTCTTCGCCGATGGAGATGCCGGCGTGGGTGCCGACCAACTTGACGTTCTGCTTCGGATAGGCGACGGCCATCCGAATCTGGTCGAAGGCGTTGTTCAGCAGGAAGCAGGCGAAGGAGGCGGTGACGGCCGTCTTGCCCATCGACGCCAACCCGCCGGCGACGCCGACCATGTTCGCCTCGGCGATGCCGACGTTGTAGGCCCGATCCGGGTACTTCAGGGCGAACCACTCGGTGCGGGTGGAGTTGCCCACGTCGCCGTCGACCACGACGACTTCGGGGAAGTCGGCACCCAGGGCTTCGAGGGCGCGGCCGAAGGCGTCGCGGGTGGCGTCGCCCATCGGGCGGGTGGTGGAAACGGAGCGGTCGTCGGTCGCGGAGGCCATCGGAAGCGTGCGGGAGAAAGCTGTGCGGGGAGGGGGAGGGATAACGCAGAGGCCCCGCGGGGCCTCTGCGTTACGGCGTCACGCCTTCGAGAGATATTCGAGGGCTTCCTTCGCCTTGTCCGCGGACAGCGGCTGGCCGTGCATGTTGGTGTCGCCCCACTTCTCCATCAGGGGCAGGATGCCGGCGCCCTTCTTGGTGTGGGAGACGATGCAGGTCGGCTTGCCGGTCTCGGCCTTGGCCTTCTTCAAGGCGTCCATCACCTCGTTCATGTCGTTGCCCTGGATCTCCAGGGTGTGCCAGCCGAAGGCCTCGCACTTCTTGGCCAACGGGCCCATGTCCAGCACCGCGTCGGTGGCGCCGGTCTGCTGGTAGCCGTTGACGTCGATGATCCCGATCAGGTTGCCGCACTTGTACTTGTCCGCGGCGGCCATCGCCTCCCAGACCTGACCCTCGTCGATCTCGCCGTCGCCCATCAGCACGTAGACGTGGCCGTCGGTCTTGTCGGCCTTCATGCCCAGGGCCATGCCCAGGCCGATGGAGAGCCCCTGCCCCAGCGAGCCGGTGCTGGCTTCCATCCCCGGCAGCTTGGCGGCGTTGGGGTGGCCCTCGAAGGGGCTGCCCAACTTGCGGAGCGTCATGATCTGCTCCTCGGTGAAGTAGCCGCGCTCGCACAGGGCGGCGTACAGCACCGGGACGGCGTGCCCCTTCGAGAGGATGAAGCGGTCCCGGCCGGGGTCGCGGGGGCTCTTGGGATCGAGCTTCAGGAAGCCGCCGAAGTGCAGGGCGGTGACGACCTCCGTGGCGCTCAGGCTGCTGGAGGGGTGCCCGCTGCCGGCCTCGGTGGTGATCTTGATGATCAGTTCCCGGATCCGCTTGGCCTTGGCCTTCAGGCCGTCGGAATCGAGGGAGACGGCTTCGAGGGCCACGGGCGCAGACTCGGTTCGGGACAACGGAAAACGATCGGCGAGCGACGTCGACCGGGCGAGGAGGTCGCCGGGACGGAGCGTTCGCCGGGGCGAGAAGACGGGGCGACCCCCGAGGGGGCGGGGCGGCCCCGCGGTCGGGTATGCTAGAAGCGCCCCGCCGGCCCCGCAACGCACCGCCCCCCGGACCGCCCCCTCCCCCCGGACCGCCCCGCGCCGTGAGCTTCTCCGACGACGACCTGTCCGCCTACCTGCGGGAGCAGTTGCCGGTCGGCCGCAGTTCGGAGATCGAACAGGCCCTGCGGGACGACCGGAGTTCTGACGGACAGGGCCTCCGCCGCCGGCTGGCCGCGGTCGCCGCCGGGGCGGAGGAGGGTCGCAGCGTGGGGGCGATCTGGCGGGAGGCCCGGCTGAGCTGCCCGACCCGCGACGAACTCGGCGCCCTGTTGCTGGGCGCCCTGGACCCGGAGGTCGAACGCTACGCCCTGTTCCACATCCGCGAAGTCGGCTGCCGCGTGTGCGCCGCGAACCTGGCGGACCTGGAGGAGGCGGCGTCGAGGAGCCCGGAGATCGCCCAGCGCCGCAAGCGGGTGTTCCAGACCTCCGCGGGACATCTGAAAACGGAGTGACGCACGAGCGAGTGCGGTCCGCGGGCCGCCCGCTGCGCGGCTCCGCGTCGCTGGTCTCGTCCTGTCAAAACGATCCGGTTGTCGGGATTATGGCGGCTCTGCGCGGCGGGACGGATTGGCGCGAGGCGGGGGTCGATAGGGATCGCCGGGCCCCCGTTCAGCACGTCAAGGACGACGCATGCGTTTTCTCTTCGCCGCCTCCCGCCGCTTCGACGTTGGCCCGACGGCGTTCGGCCGTCGGCGGGCGGGCGGCCCGGCCGGGATCGCTTGCGCCGCCCTGGCGCTCGCGGCGCCCGCGGCGCCGGGGCAGGAGACGCACTCCGCGTTAACGATCTCTGCCGGGAAGACGGTCACGGACGCCTACGCCGTGACCGGGGGTAACCCGCTGGGCCTGGACCTGCTGGTCACCGGCCCGAGCCGCACCGCCGCCCCCACGACCTTCGCGGAGGCGCTCGGCACCACCGTCAGCGGCGGCGTTTTCGAGATCGAGGCCGGCGCGAGTGCCGCCCTCGCCGGCGTCTCCCAGACCAGCGGGACGACCGTGTTCAACGGGTCTGCCGAGACCGCTTTCAGCTACACCGACGGGGCCGCCGGACCGACGGTCACCACGCTGGCGGACTACGCCCTTTCCGGGGGAGCCCTCGACGTGAACGCGGGCGGCTCGCTGAAGGTCGGCACGTTCGCGATCTCCGGCCTCGGGCAGGCAGACGTGTTCGGGACGCTCGACGCCGAGACAGTCACCCATCATGCCTCCTCGACCTTCAACGTCGGTACGTCACAGAATCGCACGGGCGCCGTGAGGGCGAATACGGTCACGGCGTCAAAAAACGTCTTTATCTACGGCTCGCTGGAGGCCGCGACCTACGTCCAAACCGGCGGGACCACGGGCGTCGCCGGGACGCTGGACGCGGACGTGTACCAGCAATCCGGCGGTTCGCTGACCGTGGCGAACGGGGGGAGCGCGACGATCGGCGAATTGCTTGTGTCCGGCGGAACCGTCTGGGTGCTCGGAGGCGGAAACGCCCTCCGCGTCACCGACCGACTGCACATGGACGGGAGGCTCGACCTCGACGCCGGGGCGGCGTTCACCCTGGATCCGGGCGCCGTGCTGAGCGGCTCCGGCACGTTCGACACTGCCACACCCTGGCTGCTGGGAACCGTCGCCCCCGGCAACAGCCCCGGCACGATGACCTTCCTCGCCGGCGTCACGACGAACGCCGCCACCCGGCTGGAAATCGAACTCGTCCCCACGACCGCCCCCGTCGCCGGCACGGACAACGACCTCGTCGCCGTCACCGGGACCGCCACGATCGACGGCGGGACCGTCGTCGCCCAGCGGTGGGGCGCGGGGACCTTCGTCGGCGGCACGGAATACACGTTCCTCACCGCCGACAACCTGGTCGTCAATCAGGCGTTCAACGTCGTCAGCGACGTCGTCGGTGTGGGCTTCGACTCCGCCTTCACCTCCGGAGCCAGCGGGGACTACCGGCTGATCGTCACCTCCGCCGTCACCCCGGCGGCGGTCGCGGAGCTGGGCGGTTCGGTCAACCAGCGCGCCGTCGGCGCCGCATTGAACGGTCTCGGCTCGGGCCCGCTGATCGCCGCCTTCAACGGCGCCCCGAACGAAGCGGCCCAGCGGAACCTGCTGTCGGACCTCTCCGGGGAGTTGTACGGCTCCTATCTCACCAGCCAGGCGAACGACGCGCTGCGGTTCTTCGACCTCGTCTCCGCCCAGGCGTTCGGCCCCCCGTGGAGCTGCGCGAACTGCGGCACGGCGCACGTCGGCCTGACCGGCTGGATGGCCGGCTACGGCGCCGGCGGTCGGGTCAACGGCGACGGCAACGCCCGCGGCGTCGAAACCGGGTTGGGCGGCACGGCGCTGGGGCTAAACCGCTGCTTCGACGAGACGTTCTCCGCCGGTCTGTTCTACGGCTACGAAAACAGCACGACCCGCGTGCCCGGCGCCGACAGCTCCCTCACCGCGGACGTGCACCGCGTCGGCCTCTGGACACGGACGGACCTCGGCGCCCTCTACTTCCGCACCCAGAACCAAGTCGCCTTCGGCGACGCGGAGAGCCGCCGCGGCTTCGACGCCGGTCTCGACCCGGTCGCCGGCCAGTTCGATAGCCGCACCAGCGCCACCGAACTGGAAGCCGGCCGGCGGCTGGGCGATCGGTCGGCCTACTTCGTCCCGGCGTTGGGCCTGCGGTACGTCACGGCCCGGCTGGACGACTTCACGGAGAGCGGCGGCCCGGCGGCGTTGGCGGTGGAGACGTCGACCCTCTCCGCACTGCGGGCGCGGCTGGGGTTCCACTCCGGCGCCGCCCTGCCGACCAGGCTGCCGGCGACCGCCACGCTCTCGGCCTTCTACGAACGCGACCTGAACGCGTCCTCCGTCGGCGACGTGGACGCCGCTTTCGCCAACCCCGCGGGAACCGTCAGCCCCGCCTTCACCGCTCGCGGCACGGACTTCGGCCGGGACCGGCTGATCCTCGGCCCCGGCGTGGTGCTCGGCGACGGACCGGTGACGGTCGTCACCGACTATCGGGCCGGCCTGACCGAAAGCAGCGTCGAACACGCCGGCGGGGTGCGGCTGGAAGTCTGCTACTGAATCAGGATTCGCCGACCGCTTGCGGTTTCGCGGGGCCGAGAAAAGCGGTCGTCACCCGCGAAACCGCAAGCGAGTGGCGTCCCCGGTGCGATCGCTCCTAAGCCGGCGGCCAGAGGCTCCACAGCAGCACGGCGACGGGGCCGGCGAGCAGCAGGGAATCGAGCACGTCCAATACGCCGCCCATCCCCGGCAGCAGCGCGCCGGCGTCCTTCACGCCGGCGTCTCGCTTCAGCACGCTTTCCACCAGATCGCCGAACAGCCCGGCCAGCCCCACCGCGGCCCCGAAGACCGCCGCCCGCAGGAAGTCCAGCTCGCCCCGGCCAAAGGATTCCCCGGCGAGCCACAGCCATAAGGTCGTGCCCACGGCCGCCCAGAACAGCGCCCCCACGGCGCCGGCCCAGGTCTTGCCGGGGGAGACCCGCGGGATCAGCTTGCGTTTGCCCAGCAGACGCCCGGTGAAGTAGGCGCCGGTGTCCCCGCACTTCGCCGCCGCGATCAGGCTGCCGATCGCCAGGTAGCCCGCCGATCCGTCCCCGTCCGGTCCCCCGACCCAGCGGAGTTGAGCGGTCACGGCCAGCAGGCCGCCGACGTACAGCAGGCCGAAGGCCTCCGCGGCGAGGCCCTCCGCGTGGCCGCCGGGGCGGTCGAACCGCAGCACCCGGCGGACGGCGGCCAGGATCAGCCCCGCAGCGACGCCGATGGTCACCCCGCCCAGCCCGGTCAGGGCGTTCGTCGGCGACAGCGTCGCTGGCAGGGTCGGGTCGTCGGCGTGGACGAACCAGTGCGGCGCCCAGGCCCCCAGCAGGGCGAACGTCACCCCCAGCCCCGCCGCCAACAGCGACGGCCGGGCGGCCTTCGGGTCAGCCCAGTAGTCGGCCGGGGTGTCCTCCTCGTCGCCCGGCTCCGGCGCCGGGGGGGCGGCGGGCGGGGGGAACAGGCGGACCAGTTCCGCGGTCGCCGTCCAGCCGATCGCCAACAGGGCGACGAACAGCGCCGGCGCCGTCGGCCCGGACCGGTGGTCCAGCCAGCAGAGCCCCAGGAACCCCGGGATCAGAATCGCCGCGGAGAGCAGTCGTCCCGGCATCAGGTTTCCGCCGCGGCCGGGGGAGCGGGCGGGTCGTTCAGGCCGCCGAAGCGGCGGTCGCGGGCGGCGAAGCTCCGCAGGGCGGCGTGCAGATCCTCCGGGCCGAAGTCCGGCCAGGGCTTGTCGCTGATGGACAGCTCCGCGTAGCTGATCTGCCAGAGGAGAAAGTTGCTCACCCGGTATTCGCCGGCGGTCCGCAGGACGAGGTCCGGGTCCGGCCAGCCGGCGGTGTCGAGGCGGGCGGCGAGGGCGTCTTCGGTCACGTCCTCCGGCCGGAGCCCGCCGGCGGCGACTTCGTCCGCAATTTTGCGGGCGGCCCGCGTGATCTCGTCCCGGCTGCCGTAGTCCAGCGCCAGACAGAGCCGCATCCCGCGGTTGGGCTTCGCCAGTTCGATGGTGCGGTCGACCTCCGCCATCACGTCGGCGGGCAGACCGTCTCTGCGTCCGATCGTTTCGAACCGCAGGTCGTGCCGCTGGACGTTGGGGCGCTGCTCGACGGCGTACCGCTTCAGCAGGGCCATGAGGAACTCGAACTCCGCCGCCGGCCGTTTCCAGTTCTCCCGGCTGAAGCAGTACAGGGTGAGCTGCTCGATCCCGAGCCTGGCGCATTCCTCGACGATGCGATCGGCGGTCTGAGCCCCGGCGGCGTGGCCCTCGTGCCGGGGCCGACCGCGTTCGACGGCCCAGCGGCCGTTGCCGTCCATGATCGCCGCCACATGCACCGGCAACCGCTCCCGCCGCAGGCCGAGCCGGGCGAGGTCGGCGTCGCTGTACGGTTCGACGGCGCGAGGTTCGGCGGTGCGCGGGGCGTGGGCGGACATGCGACCCGAAGTGTGCCCGCCGGAGCGAACCGCGGCAAACCGGCGGCCCGAGCGGGATGGGCCGTCGCTTGCGGTTTCGCGGGCGCCTGACTGTTCTCCGACCCCGCGAAACCGCCAGCGACGTCCCCCCGTGTCCATCGACCGCCCCACGCTTCTCAAGGTCGCCCTGGGCCTCTTCGCCTGCGGGCTGCTGGGCGTCGTGATCGCCGCCGTCCGCGATAAGCCGGGCGAACTGCCCGTCTACATGCGGGCCGCCGAGAACCTGTGGGCCGAACAGTCGATCTACGACTCGGCCGACGACCCGGCGTTCAGCTATCCGCCGGCGTTCGCGCTGGTCACGCTCCCGCTGGTTCCTCTCAACGAATACGCCCGCCGGGCGGCGTGGTGGGGGCTGAACCTGGCGCTGCTGGGCGGCGTGCTGCTCGCCGTGCGGGCGGCCGTCCGGCCGGCCCTATCTGGCGACGGGAACGGGGGGGGCGAGGGGGACGAAGAAGACCGACGAACCCGCCGTCGGCTGTGGGTCTGCGGCGGGCTGACGGCCGTGTTGGGGGGGCGGTTCGCGCTCTCGCCGCTGGCGTATCAGTCGCACGACCTCATTTTGTTGGCCCTGATGACGACGGCGGCCGTCTGCTGGACGCGGCGGCGGAACAGCCGGGCGGGCGTGGCGGCGGGGCTGGCGGCGGCGCTCAAGGCGACGCCGCTGCTGGCGGCAGCGTTCTTCCTGCTCCGACGGCGCTGGTCGGCGCTGCTGGCGATGGCGCTGACGATCGCCGCCGCGACCTTCGCCCCGGACGCCCTCTCCTCCAACCCGGACCGCGGTCCGTGGGTGAAAACGTGGGCGGAACGCTTCGTGGCGCCGGTGACGCCCGGGGGGGCGCCGGACGTGGAGCACGCCTGGGAGCGCTGGAACCCGCTGAACCAGAGCCTCGCCGGCACGATCGCCCGGCTGACCTCCGACCCCTCCGCCGAGCGGCTGGAGCGCGGCGGGGCCGTCGTCACCCTGCGACGCCTGCCGGTGGAGACGAGCCGGCGAATCACCCTCGCCGCCGGCGCCGCCGTGCTGCTCTGGCTGGCCTGGTGCACGTGGCTCCCGCGGGAGCAGGACCGCCCCGCCGACCCGTTCGAGGACGACGCCGCCCCGCCCGGCGGCCTCACCCCGGGGCTGCGGTGCCTGGCGGAACTGGCCCTGACGCTGGGCGGCATGCTGCTGCTCTCCCCGATGAGCAGCACCCAGCACTTCGTCTTCCTGCTGCCCGGCGCCGCCGTGATCGCCGCCCGGCTGGTCCTGCATCCCCGAGACCTGTGGAACGACCTCGCCGCGGTGCTGCTGTTCGCCCTCGGCACGCTGCCGGCGAAGGACTTGATCGGCGACGAGGCGGCCGAGGTCGTCCGCAGCGCCGGCGGTCACACGGCCTGCACCCTGATCGTGCTGTGGGCCTGCGGGCGGTTGTTGTGGACGGACCGGCGGGCGCGGGCGATCTCCCCGCTCCCGTGACGGATGGGTGTCGGGGGTGAGGGGTGCCGCCGGGCAGAGCACGTTATCCCAAGGGCGTCGCGTTCTGCGTGAGCCCGAAGCGCAAGCGAGGCTCGGAGCCGTCCTACCTCGCTTGCGCTTCGGGCTCACAGCACAGGGTCCGCCCGCGGCAGTCGTCGCCCCCTCACCCCCGGCCGCTTTCCCCCAAAAGGGGCCGAGGGGAGGACGCCGGGCTCAGTGCACGTCGGCGCCGGTGAGGAGCAGTTCGACGGCGTCGGCCCGGGCGGCGACCTCGAACACGCTGTGGCGGATTTCCTCCGGGTCCACCGTGGCCCGCGGATAGCTGTTCCGCATCACGAAGAACGGCACGCCGATCTCGTCCGCCGTGGGACGGTGGCCGGCGGTCGGGTCGAGTTCCTGCACGCTGAGACTGCCGTGGGCCATCTGGGCGTTCAGCCGCAGGGCGTCCTCGAAGTAGGCCGGGTTCGCCGGACAGCAGACCGACGAGATGTGCAACAGGCGTTCGGCGGCGGCGTGGTCGCTGGGCTCCACCGTCACCGCCTGCGTGCGGCCGCCGGGCAGGTCGATGCAGATGCGGTAGGTCTCCCCGCAGCGCATCCAACGGATTTCCGGGTGCTCCGCCAAGGCGGTTTTCAGCAGCGTGCCGACGTCCCGCAGCTCCCCGCCGATGGTGTTCAGCAACAGGTTCGCCGCGACGGCGTCGCTGGGCCGGTTGACGGGGCTCTTGTCGAGCAGCAGCGCCAGACAGGAGCCCATCTCCAGGGTGACTTCCGGGTTCAGCTCCCGGGCGTTGGGCAGCGGGGCGTGCTGCACGTTGTGCCGCAGTTCGGCGACCGTCGCCCCGGTGAACGGCAACCGTCCGGTGAGCATCAGGAAGTAGGTCACCCCCAGCGCCCAGACGTCCGCGGCCGGGGCGGCGGGCTCCCCGGCGAAGGTCTCCGGAGCCATGAAGTGCGGCGTGCCGGCCAGCACGTGCCCGCCGGCGCCCACCGGCCGGCCGCGTTCGTCCCGCACCCGCTTGGCGAGGCCGAAGTCCGCCACTTTCGGCACCCCGGACAGCGTGACCAGCACGTTGTCCGGCTTGAGGTCCCGGTGCACGATCCCGCGGCGGTGCGCGTGGCCGAGGCCCTCGGCGATCTTCGCCGCCAGGCTCGTCGCCCAGGCCGGCGGCAGCATGCCCTCCTCCCGCAGCAACCGGGCCAGCGTTCGGCCGGGGACGAACTCCATCTCGAGGAAGTGGAACCCGCGGTCCTGCCCGATGGCGTGCGTCACCACCAGGTTCGGATGGGAGAGCCCGGCGGACGCCCGGCCCTCCTGCTGGAACCGCTCCACGAAGTCGACGTCCCGCGTACCGACCCGCGGGTGGAGCACCTTCAACGCGCAGCGCCGCAGCAGATCGCGATGCCGGGCGAGGTAGACCCGGCCCATCCCGCCGCGGCCGAGCAGGTGCTCGAAGCGATAGACGTGCAGTTCTTCGCCGAGGCGCCCGTCGAAGTCGCCGTCCGCGTGGGACGCCTCCGACGGGGCGGCCGCGTGGAGGAACGGACCGGGCGAGCCGGCGACGGGCGCCTCGGGCACGGTGGAGCCGAAGCCGCCCGTCGTGATCTCGCTGACCGGCGGGGCGATCAGCGTCTCGGACAGATCCAGCGTCTCGCCGAAGGACCGCGGGGCTGCGTTCGCCCCGACGGAGGCCCCGCAGGTGGGGCAGACCGGCTCGGCGTCTGCGACGGTGAACTGTTGGTTGCAGCCCGGGCAGTGATGAAACGGCGGCGGTTGTGCGTCGGCGGCGGACGACATCGCGCGGCGGGGGCGGGGGACGGCGGGCGGAAGGACGAACGGGCGGACGGGGCGCGGGCCGCAGCGTAAGGTACCCAATCCCCGGGGCCGCGGGCGTCGGCGGAACGGCGTTCGCCCCGACGGCTCGAATCTTCGCTCCCAGCCCCCGCAGACCGTGCCGCCGGACCTTCCCCCCGAGCCCGCCCCGCCCCCGGCGGACCGCCCGTTCGCCGACGGCCCGGCCGACCTGACGTTCCCCGCCGAACGCCCCGCGGTTCCCGCCCCGCCTCCCGCCGGCCCGCCGGGGCCGGGGTTGCCGGAGTCGATCGCCTGGTGCGTCGGTTGGTTCGTGACGGTGCAGCTGTTCCTGATGATCCCCGTGGCGTTCGCGGTGCAGGCGCTCGGGTGGGCGCTGCTGGGGCGGGCGCCGACGCTGGGGGAGACGTCGATCGCGGCGCTGCCGATCGTGCAGATCGCGGGCGGGCTGCTCACGCTGGCGGCGTTCCGGTGGCGAATCGGGCCGCTGCGGAAGCTGGGCCTGGGCCTGCCGAGCGGGCCGGCGACGCTGGTGGCGTGCCTGTCGCTGCCGGCGGTGATGTTCGCCTCCACCCAGTGGGCGGCGGTCGCGGGGGCGCTGTGGGCGGCGGCCTGCGAGGCGGCGCCGGCGCTGGAGGCGATGGACGGGGTGTCCAGTCTCACCGCGGTGAACGAACTGCTCCGCAGCGTGCCGCTGCCGGCGCTGATCCTGGCGGCGGCGGTCTGCCCGGCGCTGGCGGAGGAACTGTTCTGCCGCGGCCTGATCGGCCGGGGGCTGGTCGCCCGCTGGGGGGTGTGGCGCGGGGTGGCGCTGACGTCGATCCTATTCTGCCTGCTCCATCTGCACCCGGCCCACGCGGGGGCGTTGCTGCCGATCGCGATCTTCCTGCACGTCGCCTACCTCAGTTCGCGGAGCCTGTGGCTGCCGGTCGGGCTGCACTTCGCCAATAACGCGGCCGGTTTGATGCTGGGGAAGGCGCTGCTGGCCCGCGACGCCCTGCCGGACCCGCACGCCGCCCCGCCGCCGAACCTGGCGCTGTTCCTCGTCGCCACGGGCCTCGCCGGGCTGGCCTGCTGGGCGGTCTGGTCGGTGCGGTTGCGGACGGTGGACCGGCGGGGCGGGGAGATCGCCCCCCGCTGGCCGACGGTCGAGGGGCCGCCGGCGTCCGCCCCGCTGTGGTCGGTCGTGCGGTGGGAGGCGGCGCCGCTGGCGCTGTGGGGGCTGTTCGTGCCGGGGTTCGGGGCGGTGATGGGGCTCTCCTTGCTCGCCCTGCTGATGGGCTGGGTGGAGATGTGAACCGCGGGGGCTGCCGTCGCCTCAGAGGGGGAGGCGTGTGAACCGTGCGCTCACCCTCACCCCCGGCCCCTCTCCGTGAGGGAGAGGGGAGAAGAAGCAGGCGAACCTCTTTCAGGCTTCGCTGATCCGTCCCCCCTCGCCCCCCTTTTGGGGGAGAGGGGTCGGGGGTGAGGGGGCTGTGACGCCCGATCACCGTTCACCGTCCGCCCCGCTCCCCCGCCGGCCCGTCATCGCAATGACCGGAGGCGGATCAACCGTTCGCCCACCCTCACCCCCGGCCCCTCTCCCTGAGGGAGAGGGGGGAAGGACTGCGCGCACCGCTTCTGTGCGTCGGCGGTTCTCGCATCAGGCCGTGGGGGGCTCAAGGCCGTAGCGGGGTCGCCGCACGCGGCCTACACTGCGGCCCCGTGAAAAACAGCCTGCCGATTCTCGCCGACCCCGCCGCGTCCCCCTTCCCGGCGAGCGCACCGCCCGTCGGAGACGGCGCCGCCCGGGGGACCTACGCCTTCGTCTCCCTGGGGTGCCCGAAGAACCTCGTCGATTCGGAGACGATGCTCGGGAAGCTGGCCGCGAGCGGCTACGCCCTCGTGCCGGACCCGGACGGGGCGGACTTCGTTGTCGTGAACACCTGCGGGTTCATCGGACCCAGCCGGGAGGAATCGAAGTCCGTCGTGCGGGAGATGCTGGACCTGAAGGCCGCCGGCCGCACCGGCGGGGTGGTGGTCGCCGGCTGCCTGCCGGGCCGGGTGGGGGCCGAGCAGGTGCGGAAGGACCTGCCGGGGGTCGATCACGTGATGAACGTCTTCGGCCGGGACGAGATCAGCACCGTCGCCGACCGCCTCACCGAGGGCCGCCGCGGCGTCAGCCCGGTCACGGAGCAGCGAGACGTGTTCCGCCCCGCCGCGATCCGGGCGCTGGACGACACGGCCCGGCTGCGGATCACCCCGGACCATTTCGCCTACCTCAAAATCAGCGAGGGCTGCGACCGGACCTGCACGTTCTGTTCGATCCCGATGATGCGGGGTCGGCACGTCACCAAGCCGATCGAGCAGGTCGTCGCCGAGGCCCGCGAACTGGCCGCCGACGGGGTGAAGGAGCTGATCCTCGTCGCCCAGGACACCACCTATTACGGCCTCGATCTGTACGGCGAGGTGCGGCTCGCGGCGCTGCTGCGGGCGTTGGAGGAGGTCGACGGGCTGGAGTGGATCCGGCTGATGTACCTCTACCCGATCCACTTCACCGACGAGCTGATCGACACGATCGCCGGCAGCGGCAAGGTGCTGCCGTACCTCGACATGCCGCTGCAACACGTCTCCGACCGGGTGCTTAAGCGGATGACCCGCCGCACGAACCGGGCGAAGACGGAGGAACTGGTCGGCAAGTTGCGGGACCGCATCCCGAACCTCGTGCTGCGGACGACGATGCTGGTCGGCTTCCCCGGCGAGACCGAGGCGGAGTTCCAGGAACTGGTCGATTTCGTGACCGACTGGCGGTTCGAGCGCCTCGGCGCCTTCCCCTTCAGCCCGGAGCCCGGCACGCCCAGCATGAAGCTCGACGGCCACCTGCCGCCGGAGGTGTGCCAGGAGCGGGCCGACGCCCTGATGGCCGCCCAGCAGACGGCGGCGTTCGCCTTCGCGGATTCGCTGGTGGGGTACGAACTGGACGTGCTGATCGACAGCGACGAGGGGAACGGGGTGTACACGGGCCGGACCTTCGCCGACGCCCCGGAGATCGACGGCTCCGTCCGCCTAACCTTGCCGGGGGGGATCGACGCGGAACTGGAGATCGGGGCGTTCATCCCCGCGGAACTGACGGCCCGGGACGGCTACGACTGGCTCGCCACGGCCGCCCTCCTCGATGACGACGACGAGTACTCCGACGACGGGCCGGATGACGACTGACGCTCCGGTGCCGCCTCCCGTAACGCAGAGGCCTGGCCAGGCCTCTGCGTTCGAAGAGACGCGCCCCGCGCCGATCGGGCGGGAGAGCGTCAATCTGCCCAACACGGTCACGGTCACCCGCCTGCTGCTGGCCTGCGTGCTGTTCGGGATGATCGCCTACGACGGCCTGTGGAAGAGCGCCGCGGCCCTGTTCGTGTTCGCCGCGGCGACGGACTTCCTCGACGGCTGGCTGGCCCGCCGATACGGGCAGGTGACCACGCTGGGCCGCATCCTCGACCCGTTCGTCGACAAGATCGTGGTGGTGGGGGCGCTGCTGTTCCTGCTCGAAAAGCGGGTGCGGATGCCGGGGCCGGGCGAGGGGGAGGAGCTGATCGTCTGGAGCGGCGTGAGTGCCTGGATGGTGCTGGTGATCGTCGGGCGGGAGATGTTCGTCAGCAGCCTGCGGGGCTTTCTGGAGAAGCACGGGATCGATTTCTCCGCCGACTGGACCGGCAAGGTGAAGACGACCGTGCAGTTCGTCGCCGTGACGGCCAGCCTGCTGAGCCTCGCCCCGGAGTTCGGTTCGCTCCCCCCGCAGATCGACGGCCGCAGTTGGTTCCTCTGGACCCGGGACGCCCTGCTGTGGGGGGCGGCGCTGTTCACGGCCTACAGCGGCGTGACCTACATCGCCCGGGGGATGCGGGAACTGAAACGGTAGGTTTCCCCCAGGCCCGCCGGCCGCCGACGCCTCAGGATGGAACGATGGATCTCGACCTCGACGAAACCGAAGCCCGCCTGCGTCCGCAGGTCCTCACCGGGCAGATCATCGCCGGCACGCTGATTTTGGGCGTGCTGCTGTTCGGGGCGTTCGTGGCGATCAGCAACGCCGCCGCAGAGGCCGGGCCGGAGGGGCTCGGCCCCGACGGCGGCGTGGTTCTGGAAGAGGCCGAGGCGGACGTGGAGGGCGGCGAACTGGACGCCGACCTCGACCCCGGCGACCCGCTGATCTCCTACGTCGCGCTGGGCGTCGCGGTGGTCGTGCTGGTCCTCTACAAGCCGCTCGCCTCCGTTGTCGCGAGCGCGGCGCCCGCCGGCGAAGCCGCGGGCGCCTTTCAATCGCGGCTGATCGTGCGGCTGGCGATGTTGGAGGGGGCGGCGTTCCTGAACCTCGTCGCCCTGATGCTGGAAGACTGGTGGCCGCTGTGGTTGGTGGTCGCCGTCCTGCTGATCGCCATGCTGACGGAGGTCCCCACCGCCCAGAAGCTGCGGCGGTTCATGGAGGGCCGCGCCCAACTGGCCCAACTCGAACCCACCGGCCGCGACTGACTGGAACCGGCGGCGGTCTGCGTACCCGGCGTCCGGGACGCTCGCAGTGCCGGCCCGCGAACCATGAACGCCCGAAAACATGGAGGCCCGGAAAGAGGTGCGGCGGGCGGGGGCCGCGGGTAGTCTCCGGCGGCTCGCCGTCCGGTTTTGACCGCTCCGACCCGCAGAAGCCCCCGGCATGGATTCCGACTCCCCCGCCCCGACCGATCTGACGACCGGTCCCGACGGCTCCCGAGGCGAGGCGACGACGGCGGGCCCGCCCCGCGATCCGAAGACCGGCTACCGCCTCGGCCCGGAGAACACCTCGAAGTTCCCCCCGGGCATCGCGTACATCGTCGGCAACGAGTGCGCGGAGCGGTTCAGCTTCTACGGCATGAAGGCGATCCTCGCCGTCTTCATGACGGAGCACCTCATGAAGTGGGGCTCCGACGAAAAAGCCGTCGTCTCCGAGGGCACCGCCACCGAGTGGGTGCACACCTTCGTGCTGGCGGCGTACGCCTTCCCGATCATCGGGGCGATCGTCTCCGACTGGTTCCTCGGCAAGTACAAGACGATTCTGTATCTGTCGGTGCTGTACTGCTTCGGGCACCTCGCCCTGGCGCTGGACGAAAGCCGGGTCGGCCTGTTCACCGGGCTGGCGCTGATCGCCGTGGGCACCGGGGCGATCAAACCCTGCGTATCCGCCCACGTGGGCGATCAGTTCGGCAGCCGAAACAAACACCTGCTCAGCAAGGTGTTCTTCTGGTTCTACTTCAGCATCAACCTGGGGTCGGCGGTCTCGACGATCCTCACGCCGATCCTGCTGACGCAGTACGGCCCGTCCGTCGCCTTCGGGGTGCCCGGCGTGCTGATGGCGGTCGCCACGCTGCTGTTCTGGATGGGCCGCAAAGAGTTTGCCCACGTCCCGCCGGGCGGAAAGGAGTTCCTCAAGGAGTCGTTCAGCGGCGTCGGGTTGAAGGCGCTGTTGAACCTCGTGCCGATCTACGCGCTGGTCGCCGTGTTCTGGGCGCTGTTTGACCAGACGGCCTCCAAGTGGGTCTTCCAGGCGAAGAGCATGGACCTGGAAATCGCGGGCACGGAACTGCTGCCCTCGCAGCTTCAGGCCGCCAACCCAATCATGGTGATGGCCCTAATCCCGCTGATGGCCTACGGGCTGTATCCCGTCCTGCACCGCCTGCTGGGCGGCGATCCGCACGATCTGCGGGAGCCGAAGGAAAAGCCGTTCCTCAAACGCGGCCTGACGCCGCTGAGGAAGATCGGCATCGGCTTCCTGCTCACCGCGGGGGCGTTCGCCGTCTCCGCGTTGATTGAGGAGAACATCACCGGCGGCCGCGTCGTGCCGTACGCGATGCAGGCCGACGACGGCCTCACCACCGCCGGGACCGCAGACAGCGACCTGTACCGCGTCGAAAACGTGCTCGACGGCGAGACCGCCGGCCGGGGTTGGATCAGCGGGGAACTGGAGCGGAGCGCCGACGGCGACTTCGAACCGGAGATCTTCGTCGTCCGCCTGCGGGAACGGCGGGCGTGGGAACTGGAGCGAGTGGAGATCGACGCCACGGTCGACCCGACGGCCTACTACGAAACGAAGGAGGACGACCGCGAGGAGGGCGACCCGCCCGTGGAGGTCCTGCCCGCCGAGGCGTTCGCGGCCCGCGAAGTCGAGTTGCTGACCGGGGAAAGCTCCAAGGGACCCTGGTCCTCCGCCGGCACGATTGTCGTCCCGGAGGGCGCCGCGACCGCCGGGATCGACCTGCCGGCCGGTACGTCGACGGAATACCTGATGCTCCGGGTGACGCAGAACAACGGCGGCCCGGCCGTCGGGCTGGGCGAGGTGCGGGCGCTCGCCGCCGGCAGCAGTCCCGGCGCCGACGTCGGGAACGTCTGGCCGAACGTCGCCGCCACCGGCTACCGCCCGAACCTCGTCTGGCAGTTGCTGGCCTACCTGATCCTCACCGCCGGCGAGGTGATGGTCTCCATCACCTGCCTGGAGTTCAGCTACACGCAGGCGCCCAACCGCATGAAGTCGCTGGTGATGAGCGTCTATCTGCTCAGCGTGGCCAGCGGGAACTTCATCGTCGTGCTGGTGAACCTGTTCATTAACAACCCGGACGGCACCTCGAAACTGCCCGGGGCCGACTACTATTGGTTCTTCACCGGGCTGATGCTGGCGGCGACGCTCGTCTACCTGGTCGTCGCGAAGCTCTACAGCGGCCGCACCTACGTGCAGGACGAACGCGACCTGCAGGAAGACCACAACCGCGGCGGCATCGACGCCACCATCGCCGACGCCTGATCGGCCCCGGCCCGTTGCCGGATCGCGTTCCGCGACCGCCCCCGTTGCCCGTCCAACGCCCGGTCGGCGGGCGGCGTACACTGCTTCTCCCCCTCCTGATTCCTTCGAGCCGCTCGATGCCCCGCTTCGCCCGCTCCCCCTTCGCCGCCGCCCTGCTCGCCCCGTCGTTGGCGATGGGCGCCGTCCTGCTCGTCGTCGGCTGCAATAACGACGCCGGTCAGGAATACGGCACGGACGTCGAAGCCGTCGACGACGAGCATGTCCACGCTGAGGCCGACCACGGCCCCGGCCCGCACGGCGGCACGGTGCTGGAACTGACCACCGACCACAGCCTGCACGGCGAGCTGGTGATCGACTCCGACGACCCGGCGAACGCCAAGGTCTACCTCCTCGCCGCGGATATGAAGACCCCGGTGCAGGCCCGCAGCGTGGAACTGTTTTTCAACGACCCGGCGACCGGCGAGGAGACCAACCTCAAGCTGACGCCCGCCGCCGAGGAGAACGTCGAGAGCGCCGAGTGGATCTTCCTCCGCGAACGCCTGCCGAACAACGGCGAGGGCGAGCTCGAGGGCCGCATCGTCGTCGATGTGGCGGGCGACGAACACCAGACCACGTTCAACACCGGCCATGACGCCCACGACGACCACGGCCATGACCACGACCATGAGCACGGCGACGACCACGCCCACGGCGACGAGCACGCCCACGAGTGAGCCGTCCGGCGTGAGCCGTTCGCCGCGCCGGTCCTGACGTCGCCGCCGGTCCGGTCGCTGATGACCGGGCCGGTGGCGGACGCGAACGGGGGCGGGTAGAACCGTTCGCCGTTCCCGCCGGGGCTCGCCGGCGTTTTCCCGCACCTCCCTTCTCTCTCCCGCGTCGCGGTTTATGCCTGCACCCGCGGCCATCGGCGTGGGCGTCGCGGGGCTCGGCCCGGATTGGCCGGACCGGCAGCGCCCGGCGCTGGAACGCCTGAACGGCCGGGTCCGCATCGTGGCGGTGCACGACGCTGTGCCCGTCCGCACCCGGGCCGCCGCTGAGGATCTCAGCCGCCGCAGCGGCGGGACGACCGCGGCGGGGGGCCTGTGGGCGCTGGCCCGCCGGCCGGACGTGCGGGCCGTGCTGCTGGGCGACCCCGCCTGGTGGGGCTTGGCGGCGCTCGATCTGCTGTTGCGGGCCGACAAGCCGGTGCTGCTGGCCGGGCCGATCGACCCGCGGGACGACCGGCTGGACGCCCTCGCCGCCCGGGCGGCCAGCGCCGGCACGGTCGTCACGCCGGACCTGTCGCTGCGGTTCACCCCCGCCACGCTGCGGCTACGGGAACTGATCGCCACGACGCTGGGCGCGGTGCACGCGATTCGGGTCGTCGCCCCGCTGCCCGCCGCCCACCCGCTGCGGGACGCCTACGGCCAGCCGGTCGCCGCCTGGCGGTTCGCCCAGTGGGCCGACTGGGCCGCCCACCTGCTGCCGGACGGCGTGCGGGAGGTCGTCGCCACGGCCGATCCCGCCGCCGGCGCCAGCTCGGCGCAACTCCGGCTGGACGAGGGGGAAAAAGTGACCGGCGAGGCCCGCGGCGGTCGGGGGGCGGCGCTGACGCTCGCCTCCGCCGACGACCTCGCCGGCGACGCCGCCGAGACCAAGGCGACCGTCCGCTGCGAGCGCGGCGTGGCGACGCTCTCCGGCGCCAGCGGCCTGCGGTACGCCGTGCGGGGCGAACCGGAACGCGTCGAGGACCTCTCCGCGGAACGGCCGGGGTTCGACACCCTGCTCACCCTGTTCCTCCGCCGGGCGATCGGCGGCCTGATCCCCGCCCCGGACCTGCACGATCTCGGCTGGGCGATGGCCCTGACCCGGGCCGCCGGCGCCGCCGCGGCCGGCGGGGAGCCGATCCCGATCTCCCCCCCCGGCGGCGGCCGCCTGCGGCCGCGGTGAGCTTCAATACCAGTCCGACGCACAAGCGTCGGCCGTGCGGTGCGGCATTCCATCAACCCGGCCGATCGCTCGGCTGAGCCGACCGCCGACGCTTGCGCGTCGGGCTGGTATTCGACGGTTCGCCGCCCTGCCGTGATTGGAGCGGGCCGTCTACAATGCCGCCATGCGAGTTCGTCCCAACCGCCGCCCCGCCCCGTATCTGAACGGTGCCGATCAACGCCGGATGCTGGCGATGGTCGGGGCGTTGGCCCTCGTGCTGTTCGCGGCGAACTGGGCGGCGAACCCGTCGAACTGGTACTGGATTGCCCCGCCGCAGGCCGCGGCGGGGGCCGGCGACGCCGGGGGCGAACCGCCGGACTTCTCCATCCGCGAGGACGGGCCGCTGCGGCCGGGGGCGATCCGCGTCGCCGCCCTCGCCCCGCCAACCTCCGAGGGGGACGGTGCCGCAGAGGACGCCGAGAACCTCGACGGCCGGCTGCCCGCCGCCCTGACCGCCGCGGCGGAGGACCGCAAACTGCGATTCACGCGGGCGGAGTTGGTCGCGATCGCGGCGATCCTCGAGCGGTTCGAAACGACCCCGCTGGCCGTCCCGGCGGACGAGGCACCGGCCTCCTTCCCCAACCTGATGCGCGACCCGGACTACTACCGCGGCCGGCCGGCGCGGATCGTCGGGGAGGCCCGCGGCATCTCCGATCTGGGGGAGGGCCGCGGTGTGGAACTGTGGGTCTTCCTGCCGGACGCCGGCGACAACCCGGTCCGCGTGTGGGCGAACCGGGCCGAGGGGCTGCCGCGGGACGCCTTCCTGGAGACCCCCGTGCCGGTGTCGCTGGAGGGGACGCTGTTCAAACTGCAGGGCTACGCGGCCCAGGGGGAGAACGGCGAGGGCCGGCTGCACGTCGCCCCGCTGATCCTCGCCGACGCGGCGAAGCCGGCCCGGATCGCCCCCGCGGTCCCGCAGACGCCGGCGTCGCTGCCGTGGATCGTGCTGGGCGTGATCGCCGCCGTGCTGGCCGGCGGGGCGCTGCTGGTCTGGCGCTGGAAGGCGGCCGACCGGAACTACGAACGCACGACGCTGAGCCGGCTCTCCGCCGCCGCCGACGGGCGGGATCAGCCGCTGCACTTCGCTACGGACGCCGACGACCCCGGGGCGTTCCTCGCGGGGCTGTCCGACGGCTCCGCCCCAACAGACCCGACGGCCGCCGTGACGAGCGAACCGACCGCGGAAGCCCGATGAGCCCGGCGTTCACTGAGGAGGATGTGGCACGCTTCGCCGCCGACGGCTACCTCGTCGTCCCCGGTTTGGCGGACGCCGCCACGGTCGCGGAGGTCCGGGCCCTCACCGCCCGCGATCTGCGGGGCGAGCAGGGCGAACCGATCGGGCCGGTGGAGTACGAGGCGGAGGTCGGCTACCCCGGCGCCCCGGACCCCGCCGACCGCGAGGGCGGCCGCACGGTGCGGCGCCTCAAGAACGCCTTCGCCCGCGGCCCCGTCTTCACCCACCTGCTGACGAGCGAACCCATCCGCACCCGGCTCTCGCAGTTGGTCAACACGGGCCGGGGGAACGCGGAGGTGATCGTGCCGCTGGCCCATCACAACTGCGTGATGACGAAGCAGCCGCGGTTCAGCTCCGACACCGGCTGGCACAAGGACGTGCGGTACTGGAGCTTCCAGCGGCCGGAGCTGGTGAACCTGTGGATCGCCCTGGGCGACGAAACGCCGGAGAACGGCTGCCTGCGGGTGATCCCCGGCACGCACGCCCAGACGTACGAACCATCGCGGTTCGACGATCTGCAGTTCCTGCGGGCGGACGCCCCGGAGAACGCGGACCTGCTGAGCCGGGCGATCGACGTGCCGCTGCGAGCCGGCGACGGGCTGTTCTTCCACGCCCGCCTGTTCCACGCCGCCCGCCGCAACCGCACGACGGAGCCGAAGTGGTCCGCCGTCTTCACCGCCCGCCCCGCCGACAACCCGCCGGTCCCCGGCACCCGCAGCGACTGGTGCGAAGTGCGGTTGCCGGGCAGGTGACGCCCCTTCCTCCCCTCGCCCTCGAGGGAGAGGGGAGATCAAGGGGCCTCACTCCGCGATTGGTTTGACGGTGGGGAAGAAGATCACGTCGCGGATGCCTTTCGCGTCCGTCAGCAGCATGGCGAGGCGGTCGATGCCGATGCCCAGTCCGCCGGCGGGGGGCATGCCGATGCGGAGGGCCTGCAAAAACTCCGTGTCCAGCTTCGCCATCGAGTCCTCCTCGGCCTGCCCGGCGAGTTGGCTGCGGAACAGTTCCTCCTGCAACCGCGGGTCGTTCAGTTCCGTGTAGGCGTTGGCCAGCTCCATGCCGTGCACGAACAGTTCGAACCGCTCCGCCACGGCCGGGTCGTCGGCCTTGCGCTTCGTCAGCGGGCAGAGGCTGGCCGGGTAATCGGTGACGAAGATCGGGCCTTCGAGGCTGTCCTCCACCGTCGCCTCGAACACGTCGCCGACGACCACGTCCGGGTGCCGGCCGGCGGTCTCGATGCCCAGTTCCTTGGCCTTGGCGGCGACGGCGGCCTCGTCGGTCAGGTCGCAGCCGGCGTGTTCGCGGAACAGGTCGGCGTAGGTGCGACGCTCGAAGGGGGGGGTGAAGTCGACCTCTTTGCCGGCGTGCGGGATCGTCAGCGGGGCGTCGGGGCCGTTGAGCACGCGGATCGCGTTGACGATCACCGCTTCGGTCAGGTCCATCATCGACCGGTAGTCGCCGTAGGCCTGGTAGGCCTCCAGCATGGTGAACTCCGGGTTATGGGTCTGATCGATGCCCTCGTTGCGGAAGACGCGGCCCAGTTCGAACACCCGCTCGATCCCGCCGACCATCAACCGCTTGAGGTGCAGTTCCAGCGCGATGCGGAGCGTCAGGTCCACATCCAACGCGTTGTGATGCGTCTGGAAGGGCTTCGCCGCGGCCCCGCCGGCGACGGTGTGCAGCACCGGGGTTTCGACCTCCACGAACCCGCGGTCGGCCAGCGTCTGGCGGACGGATTTGACGATCTCCCCCCGCTTGAGCAGCCGGTCGCGGACGCCCTCGGTGTAGATCAGGTCCAGCGACCGCTGGCGGACCAGCAGTTCGGGGTCCTGCACGCCGTGGTGCTTGTCCGGCGGCGGGGCGAGGGCTTTGCACAGCGGCGTGACGGCCCGAACCTTTACGCTGGGCTCACCGGTGTTGGTCTTCCAGGTGACCCCGTCGATCCCGACCAGATCCGCGTAGTCCAGGGCGGCCATCAGTTCCCACTGTTCCTCGTCGAGGTCGCCGCGGGAGAACAGCAGCTGGATCTGCCCGGTGGCGTCGGCGATCTCGTAGAACCGCAGCTTGCCGGCCTTGCGAATCTGCATCACCCGGCCGGCGACGCGGACCGATTCGCCTTCCACGCCGCTCTCATCGGGCTGTTTGGCGCGGGCCTGGGCGATGGGGAGGTGATCGTCGAACCGCTGCCCGTAGGGATCGCGGCCGAGGGCGACGATCTTGTCGAGCTTCTCGATCCGGGCTTTGGCGAGGCGGTCGGCGGGGGAGGCCATGCGGGGGGGCGTTTAGGGTGAACGAGGCGGCGGGAAGCTACGCCGACCGCCGCCAAAAGGCGACGCCCCCCGCCCCGACCGGCGTTGAAACCCCCGCCCCGCCGCGGACAATCGGGGGTTCCCTCGCTGTTCCCGCCTCTTTGCCGAGCCCCGCCGCCCGTGCCCGACGCCCCGCCCGCCGTGCTGCTGTCCGCCTTCGCCGACGAGGCCACCCGGCCCTCCTCCAAGGCCGTGCCCGAACAGCTCGCCGCCGTCGCCGCCGTCGGGTTGAACTGGTACTCCCCCCGCTGGGTGCAGTTCCCCGGCGCGGAGCCGAAGCACTGCGTGGAGTGCACCGACGCGGAGTTCGCCGATCTGCGAGCCCTGCAGGAGGACTTTGGCGTCGGCGTGACCTCGATCGGCTCCCGCGTCGGCAAGGTCAAGCTGAAGGACGAGGCGGACCGCTCCCACAACAAGTTCGTGCCCTGGAAGGAGTACCTCGACGGCGAGGTCGCCGCGACGGTCCGGGCAGCCCACGAACTGGGCACGAAGTTGATCCGCGGGTTCTCCTTCTATCACCCCGCCGGCACCGCCCCGGAGCCGCACATCCCGCAGGCGGTCGACCAACTCGGCGAACTGGCGGACCTGTGCGCGAAGGAAGACCTGATCTACGGGCTGGAGATCGAGCCGAACCTCGTCGGCGAGACCGGCCCGCTGCTGGCGACGATCGCCGAGCAGGTCAACCGGCCGAACCTCGTCCTGATCTGGGACGGCGGGAACATCGCCGCCCAGAACAAGGACGCCGCGGTTTGCTACGCCGAGTACGAAGCGATGCGGCCGTACCTCGGCTGGATTCACATCAAGGACTATAAGATCGACCCGTCGCTGACCTGGGACGGCTACGTCGACGAGGAACGCCTGAAGAACTTCGTCCCGGCCGACGTGGGCGACGGCGGGCACGCGGCGGTCTTTAAAGACCTGGCGAGCCACCTGCCGGAACTGAGCCACCGGGTCGAAACGCTGGGCGTGCCGGGCTTCTTCCTGGAACTGGAACCGCACCTGCGGGGCGGCGGGCAGTTCGGGGGCTTCAGCGGGCCGGACGGGCTGGGGATCGCCTGCCGGGCGCTGTGCGGGATGCTGGCGGACGCCGGCATCGGGACCGATCGCCGCGACTTCGCCGCCCTCCGCGCCGACCGGGGCTTCTGATGCCCCGCCCGCCCGACAAAGCGACCGACGATCGCCCGCGGCCGTTCGACTTCGCGGCGGTCGCCGATCTGCTCGTCTGCCCCGTCGCCCGCACGCCGCTGGTCTGCCCGGACCCCGGTTCGCTGGTCTCCTGCGACCCCGAAACCCGGCTGCGGTACGCGGTGGAGGACGGCATCCCCGTCCTGCTGCCCGACAGCGGCCGGACGCTGAACCGCGACGAATGGGAGCGCGTGATGCGCGCCCAGGGCCGCGATCCAAGCACCGGCCAGCCCCTCCCCCCCGAATCGGCGTCCCCATGATTCTGCCCCTCGCGCTCCTCGCCTGCGGCTTCGCGGTGCCCCAGGAGGAAGCGCCCGCGAAACCGCAGGCGGCCGTCGAGACGCCCCTCTACGAGGACCGCCCCGGCGCCGACCCGAACGGCATCGACCGCTACTACATGGGCCGGCAGATCGCCCAGGTGATGGGGCATCAGGGGGCGAACTGGCTGGAGCGCCGCACCCGGCAGCAGGAAGAGGACCTCGCCACGCTGATCAAGCTGCTGAAGCTCGAGCCGGGGATGGTGGTGGCGGACATCGGCGCCGGCAGCGGCGTGATCGCCCAGCGGATGGCGCCCAAGGTCGCCGGTCCCCCGAAAGGCCGCGGCGACGCCCCCGGCGGGGTGGTGAAGGCCGTGGACATCCAGCCGGAGATGATCGCCCGCCTGCGGGGCCGGATGAAGCAGCGGGGGATCGACAACGTCGAGCCGGTCCTCTCCGACCCGACCGACCCCAAGCTGGAAGAGGGCAGCGTGGATCTCGCGGTAATGGTGGACGTCTATCACGAGTTCGACGATCCGCACGCCATGACCGCCGCCCTGGTGAAGGCCCTCAAGCCCGGCGGGCGGTTGGTGTGGGTCGAGTACCGCCAAGAGGACCCCCGGGTCCCCATCAAGGAGATCCACAAGATGAGCGAGGCCCAGGTCAAAAAAGAGGCCGGCCGCCCGGAGTTCGGTCTGGAATTCGTCGACACCGCCGACGAACTGCCCCGCCAGCACGTGATCACCTTCCGCAAACCGCTCGCCGCGGCGAACGCCGAACCCGCCGCGGAGTGAACTTGGCGCCGTCCCCCCCCTCGCCCCCTTTTTGGGGGAGAGGGGTCGGGGGTGAGGGGGCAGAGACTCACGAACCCTCTTCACGGCCCGTTCCCTCGCCCGTCGGCCGGGTCGCCACTGCATGAAGCGGGAGCGGGCGAACCGTGCGCCCCCTCACCCCCGGCCCCTCTTCCTCGAGGGAGAGGGGGGAACGTTGCTCGCTACTCCGCCACGACGCCGCCCGGGGGGGCGGGGGTTTCGTCCGTCACCAGGCGCTGGCGGTAGTCGATCTCGTCCTCCTGAAAGCCGTTCTTCCGCAGGGCGTCCATCAGGTCGGTGGCGGCGCCGGCGATGGCGTTCGGGGTGCGGGAGACGCGGACCTTCACCCCGTCCGGGGCGCCCTCGGCCTGCGAGGCGGCGTTCAGCACGGCGCTGAGGGATTGGCCCTCGCGGATCGGCAGGCCGTCCGAGGCGAACCGCTGCACGACGAGGTACTCCCCGCCGTCGACCAGCACGTCGACCACGGCCAGCGGCGGGCCGTCGGCCGTAGTCGGATCGCCCACGACGCCGCCCATGGCGCCGGTCACGGTGTTGGGGCCCCCGGCCTCGCCGGACTCGACCATCTCCTGCGTGACGGGGGTTGCGGCGCCGTTGAAGATCGGGGCCGATTCGACGTCCTCCGCGGCGTCCGGGCTAGTCGGGTCGAGCGTCAGGTCGGTGACGTCCGTGCCCCCGCCGGAGGGCACGCCCAGCGAACCCATCTCCCAGTCCGGCAGGTACATCAGGCCGAGGGCGAGCAGCCCGGCGATCCCGGCTCCTCCGGCGGCGGCGGTGCGTTTTCTCACGGGTTCGGTTCCTGACTCGGGACGGACGGGGCGGCGGGCGGCTCCTTCAGTGTACCACCCTCCGCGGGGGGCTCGGCGGCGTCGCCGGGGCCGGCGGCGGAGTCGGGGGTTCCCTGGGTGGCGGCCGGCTCCGGGGCGGCGCCCAGCACGGCGAACTCGTACTGCGTGCGGCCGCCCTGATCGACCTCCAACCGCCGCACCGCCTCGCCCAGTCCGTCCAGCACCGGCTGGTACACCCCCGCCCGGGCGGTGCGATCGAACGACACCAGAATCACCACCAGCCCCTTGGGCTGCGGGAGAATCTTGGTGGCGGCGAACAGCTTGCGGACGAACTCCTCCGCCCGCTCCCGCTGGCCGTCGGCCTCCAGCCGGATCAACTCCACGTTGCTGCCGGTGGACAGGGCCACGAACCCCCCGCCGCGGACGTGCAGCGTCCAGATCTCGGCCCGCTTCAGTAGTTCCTCGTAGCCCGCGAGGAACCGCAGCACTTCAAAACCCTTTTGATCGCGCAACTGGGCGATGCGTTGCCGGGCCGATTCGAGGTCCTGCTCCGCGTCGCTGCGGGGCTCGGGGGTGAGCTGGCTGGCGATCGCCTCCGGCACGTCCAGCAGTTCGGTCAGCAGGTCCGCGGAGCGATTCGTCGCGGCCTCCATGTCCTGGGCCGTGCGGACGGCGCTGCGGGCCAGCTCCACCGCCCGGTTGCGTTCCTCCTCCAGCCGGGCATTGCGCTCGTTGAGCGTCTCCCGCAGTTCGGTCAGCTCCACGCGGTCCGCGTCCAACTCCTCCAGCTTCGCTTCGATCTGTGCCTCGGCCCGCTCGTCGCGGGCTTGGTCCGCCTGTTTGCCCTCCAGAAACTGGGCGAATACCACGATCAACAACAGATCGAGCAGCGGCGTGAGCTGAAACCGCATCCGCAGTCCCGTCATGCGGAAGCCCCGGTCGGAGCGCGGCGGGCGCCGTTGGTGGCGGAGACGTCGTCCGCCGACCCGGCGGCGGGCGTGGCGGAGAGGGCGAGTTCCCGCTTGGCCCGGGCGACGGCGGCCCGCACGTCTTTGCGGAGTTCCATCAGGCGGGTGAAGCGGGCTTCCAGCAGGCTGGCGACGAACATCAGCAGGATCGCGGCGGCCAGGCCGGCGAACGTGCTCCAGATCGCCTCGCCGAACCGGCCGACGATCGCCCCCACGGTGACCTCCGCCCCGTCGGTTCCGCCCTGGAGCGACGCCCCGATCGCCAGGATCGTGCCCAGCACGCCCAGCAGCGGGTAGGCCTCGACCATCGTGCGGGCGCTGTTGGCGGCGGCCTCGAACGACAGGCCCGGCAGGTAGCCGCGGGATTCGTCCAGCGTGGCGATCCGCTCCCGCAGCGCCGCCCGGTCCGCCTGGGCGGCGGGGTCGCCGGCGGGGGCGTCCAGCACGTCGCCCACGTCCGCCAGGAAGGCGCTGATCTGATCCGGCAGGGCTCTCGTGGAGCCCACCACGCTGCGGTGCTTCAGCCCGCGGGTGAAGGCGTCCAGGGTGGCGGCGAGCTTCCGCAGGCTCCCCCCGCTCCAGACCGCCAGCGACCAGAACACGAACAGGTGCACCCCGCAGGCGACCGCGATCACGGTCGTGGAAAGCTCCGAGAGCCGTTCGAGCAGGTCGGTCACGACGGCGGGGCGGGGGAGCGAGCGGACGGGAAGGGGAACCGGACCCGCAGGAGAAGATTGATTCGTGGGATTCACCCCGGCGGGGGGCGAAATGCGCACTGAAACCGCGGGGTTCGTCGTTACTCTGTCGAACCGCCCCGGTCAACGTCGGCCGCCCCGGGAGGTTCCCGACCTCCCCCGGTTCACGTATCCTTCACCCCCGAGGGACAGCGGCGGCCCCCGAGGAGCGGGGGAACGTTCTGTCGGCCCGGCGTTCGCCCCCGCGACGCCGCTCGACGCCGGGTCGGAATCCGGCGCCCCCCTTTCGCGCCCTGGCCTCCGCAACCTTCCGCGGTCGCGCCGCCGCGACGCCCGCCCTATCGTTCCCGTCTGCCGGACCCCGCCCCCGATGCGCACCGCCGCGACCGAGATCCCCCGCCTCCTCCCCAGCGTCGAGCTGCCGGGCTACACGTATACCAGCGGGCAGGGGCTGCCGCACCCCTTCCGGGACCCCAAGGGGCACAGCCACGGCAAGAAGGGCCGGACCCCCAAGCCGCTGATCGCCGAACGTTGGAACGAGAGCCCCGCCTACCTGCTGGCGCTGGATCACTTCAACTTCGGCTACTACTGGGAAGCCCACGACGAATGGGAGCGGCTGGCCCGGGTCTCGAACCCGGAGTCGCTGGTCGGCCGGTTCCTCAAGGGCCTGGTGAAGATGGCCGCCGCCGGGCTGAAGGTCCGCGAACAGAGCGTCCACGGCGTCCGCCGCCACGCGGCCAGCGCCGGCGAGGTGTTCGCCGACGTCGCCGCCGAGTGCGGCGAGGAGCACTACTGCGGCCTGGAACTGACCACCCTCCAGTTCGCCGCGGACCGGGCCGCCCAGCTCTCCTACAAGCGGGAACTGCCCGTCGGCGAGCCGCTGCGGGTCTTCCCGTTCGTCCTCACCCCCGAATCGCCCCCGCTGGGCTGAGGCCGAGAGAGGCGTCAAAACGTCACGAGCCCAGGCCGGAGGCATGCCTCCGGCCTGGGCTCGCGGCGTGAGGGGCACGCCAATGCGGGGTCGCCGCGGCCTTACGGCCGGACGCTGAGGACGCCGTTCGTCTCCAGCAGGTCGAACGCCTGATCGGCGTCGGCGGGTCCGAGGATGACGGCGGGGCGGCCGGCGGGGGCCGGGCCGCTCATCAGGACCACCATCTGGCCGTCCGGGCCGGTCAGCAGGATCCGCACGCCGCGGACGTTGCGGACCTTGGCGCCGACGGTGTAGTCGCCCGGCTCCACGTCGGTCGCCTGGGCGGAAAAGGCCCGGACGTAGTAGCCGTGGGCGTGCATCGTCAGCGTGCCGGCGCCGGCGCCGGACAGGTCCAGCGCCGCCCCGAACGGACCGCGGATCACCTTCAGCTCGTCCCCCGCCTGCACCGCCGCCGGCGCCACACGGTTGACCCGGGCCAGGTACATCTCCGGCACGGACAGGTCTGCGGCGATGTCCGCCAGGGTTTCGCCGGCCGCGACGGTGCGGGGCGTCATGAAGTGGGAGGAGGCGTCGAAATAAATCTGCCGGGCGGTGCCGTCCAGCCGGCTGCGGACCGCGGAGCGGTCCGCCGGGGCGTCCCACCACAGCCGGGACAGTTCCGTGTGCGCCTGCAACACCTCGCCGGCGGCGACCGCGGCGTCGATCGCGGCCAAATATTCCGCGTCGACGACCTGCCCGTCGGCCGGGTCGGCGGGCGATCCGGGAGCGGCGCCGGGTTCGGGGGCGGCGTCGGCGGCGTCGGCCGTCGTCACCTTGGGGGACGTCGTCGCCGAGGCGGACGCCGGCGTGACGATGCCGGCGAACGGATCGTCCATCGCCGTGGCCGCCGGGCCGGGCGTCGCCGAGCCGGGCGCCGAGGGGAGGGCGGAGGTCGGGATCGTCGGCTCGGTCCCCGGGGCGACGGGGTCGCCGCCGAACGGGTCGGCGGCCGGCTGGCTGGTCGGCTTCGTCGACGGCTGCTTCGCCGTCGAGGCGGTCGGGGTCGCCTCCAGCGCGGCGGACCGCACCGGCTGGCCCGGGGCGACGGGCGTCGGCCGGACGCTCGAGGCGTACAGGCCGCCGGCGGGCTCGTCGGCGTTGCGGTGCGGCTCCGGCATCGTGGGAGCGGCGGACGGCGCCGGGTCGCTCCACAGATCGTTCGCCGACACCAGCGGATCGGCCGGCTCCGGAGCGGGGGCGGTTTGCGGCGGCGTCAGGCTCACGTCGTCCAGAGCCGCCCCGTTCGCCCCCTGCGCCGCCGGGGCCTCCGCCATCAGGGCGAAAGCCGCGGCGTGTTCGTGATCGTGCCCCTCGGCGTGCGGCTCGGGCTCCTCGCCCCACAGCGCCGCCAGATCCGCCTCGGCCCCGGGGGCCTCGTTCTCGGGCCAGTCGTTCTCCACCCACAACTCGCCGGCGCCGCCCACGGCGGCGGCGGGTTGCTCCGCGAGGGCGCCGGCGGGCGGCTCGTCCAGGCGAACCTCCCAGATCCCCGTGAACCAGACTCCGCCGCAGACCGCGGCGGCGGCGGCGGCGGACCAGACGATCCGGTTCGCCCACGGGCTGTCGCCGGCGGCGTCGTACGCGGCGAACGTCGGCGACGACTCGTACCCCGAGCTCGCCGCGTCTTCGTCAGGCAGGCCGCCGTCGTACCCGGCGGGCTCCCCGACGGCGTCGGTCGGATCGGCGTGCGAGTCGGCGGGGCGATCGGCGGGCGGCCAGTGCATCGAACAGGTCCCGGGGGAGACGACGGAACCGCTTCCTTAGTTCCAACCGACCGACCGGGGGAATGGCGGTTCCCCCGGACCGTCTCCGCTCGACTCGTTCAAACCCGCAGCCGTCAGGCCCGCTCCAGGCGGTTGCCCGGCAGGCGGCGGAGGACGCGCTTCATCTCCAGCGTGGTCAGCGCCGCCAGCGCCCGACCGGGGCCGAACCGCTCGGCGGCGTCGGACTCCATCACCACGTCGACGCTCACCGTCTCGCCCGCCGGCACCGCGGCGAACACCGCCGCCTCGACGTCCGTCAGACTCCGCGGCGACTCTTTCGCGGGCGAAGGGCTCCCGCCGGACTCCCGTTTGTCTCCCGAATCGAGAGTCAAACGGAGTTGCGGCACCGTCTGCGGGCGTTTCCACTCGCCGCCGAGGTCGGCGAGCACGTCGTCGGCGTCGCGGATCAGCGTGGCGCCGTCGCGGAGGGCGTCCAAGCCCCCGTCGCAGCCGTCGTCGAGCCGCCCGGGCACGACGAACACCTCGCGGTTCTGCTCGACGGCGTGTCGGATCGTGTGCAGCGCCCCGCTTTTGCGGCCGGCTTCGACCAGAATCACGCCCAGCGACAGCCCGGCGATGACGCGGTTCCGCTGGGGGAACAGGCCGCGGGTCGGCGCCTGGCCCATGGGGAACTCCGTGACGATCGCCCCCCTGGCGGCGATGTCCTCGGCCAACCCGCGGTGCTGGGGCGGGTAAACCGTGTTCATGCCGGTCGCGGTGACCGCCAACGTCCGGCCGCCGGCCTCCAGGGCGCCGCGGTGGGCGGCGCCGTCGATGCCCAAGGCCATCCCGCTGACGACCGTCAGCCCGGCCCGGGCCAGCGACCGGGCGAGCGACCCGGCCGTGCGGGTGCCGTAGGTGGAACACCGGCGGGAGCCGACCATCGCGATCGCGGCGGCGTCCTCCGGCGTCAGCGTGCCGCGGACGTACAGCACCCGGGGGGCGGTGGGGATCTCCGCCAGCAGCGGCGGGTAGCGGGGGTCGCCGAGGTGGAGCACCGTCACCCCGGCGTCGGCGGCCCGGCGGAGTTCCTCGTCGGCCGCTTGCTCGGTCGTCTGCCGCAGCGCCCCGATTACCTTCGCCCCGATGCCAGAGATGCGCCGCAGGTCGGCCTCGGGGGCGGCGAAGACGGCGGCGGGGGAGCCGAACGTGCCGCACAACACCTCCGCGGTGCGGGGGCCGACGCCGGGCGTGAGGTTCAGCCGGACGGCGGCGCGGAGTTCGGGGGTCGCGTCGCTCATTTCGCTCCCCTCTCCCTCGAGGGAGAGGGGCCGGGGGTGAGGGTGACGCACGGTTCAACCGCGGCCGTCCTCCGGCGGAGACGGGACGAACAGGGAGGCGAGCGATCGAACCGTGAAGGGGCGGCCGGGCGCCGCTGCCCCCTCACCCCCGGCCCCTCTCCCCCAAAAGGGGGCGAGGGGAAAAAGGGCGACGCGAAGCAGGGCTCGTCCGTCACCCCGGTTCGCCTGCGGTTTGCAGCTCCGCGGCCGTCAGCGTGTTGCGGAGCAGCACGGCGACCGTCATCGGGCCGACGCCGCCCGGCACGGGGGTGAGGGCGCCGGCGACCTCGTTCACCGCGTCGTAATCCACGTCGCCGGCCAACCCGCCGCCTTCGGAGTCCGGCAGGCGGTTGATGCCCACGTCGATCACCGCGGCGCCGGGTTTGACCATGTCGGCGGTGAGGAACTTCGCCCGGCCGATGGCGGCGATGAGGACGTCCGCCTCCCGGCAGACGGCGGCGAGGTCCGCCGTGCGGCTGTGGCAGACGGTCACGGTGGCGTCCGCCCCGCGGGCCAGCAGCAGCATCGCCATCGGTTTGCCGACGATCTCACTGCGGCCCAGCACCACGGCCCGGGCGCTGGCGGTGGGGACCTCGGCGGCGGCCAGCAGTTCCATCACCCCCGCCGGCGTGCAGGGGGCGAACCGCGGGCGGCCCTGCGACAGCAGGCCCACGTTCTCCGGGTGGAAGCAGTCCACGTCCTTCAGCGGGGCGACGGCGTCCAGTACGGCCCGCTCGTCGATCTGCCCCGGCAGGGGGAGTTGGACGAGGATGCCGTGCACCGCCGGGTCGGCGTTCAGGTCCTGCACGAGGGCGAGCAGGTCGGCCTGCGAGGCGGACTCCGGCAGGGCGTGCAGGCTGGAGCCGATGCCGGCCTGCTCGCAGGCCCGCTGCTTGTTGCGGACGTAGACCGCGCTGGCCGGGTTCTCGCCGACGACCACCGCGGCGAGGTGCGGCGTGACGCCGGTTTTCTGGGTGAACGCGGCGACGTCGGCCTTCACCCGCTCCCGGTAGGCGGCGGCGGTCTGTTTGCCGTCGATCAGGCGGGCGGGCATCGGGGCGCCTTGTCGCGGGGAGCGTGGGTCCGGGTGTCCGGGGAACGCCCGGAGTCTTACGATGACGGCCGGAAAACTCACCCCAACCAACTTGGTAACGCACCGGCCCGGCCGGGCCGGTGCGTTACGACGAACGATCATGGCCGACGACACCCCCCAGCAACACCAGGGCGAACAGTCCGACGCCGGTCCGGCGGTGAGCGAGCTGGAGCACCTCAAACGCGGCAGCGATCACCTCGCGGGGACGCTGGCGGAGGAACTGGCGAACGACAGCGCCAAGTTCAGCGCCGACGCGACCCAACTGCTCAAGCACCACGGGTCCTACCAGCAGGACGACCGGGACGTCCGCAAGGACAAGGCGATCGCCAACGCCGAGGACGGCCGCTGGTACATGATGATGGTCCGCACCGGCGTGCCCGGCGGCCGGCTGACCGCGGAGCAGTTGCTCGCGGAGATCGACCTGTCCGAAACGCACGGCAACGGCACCGTGCGGGCGACCAGCCGGCAGGGCCTGCAGGTCCACGGGGTGCTCAAGTCGAACATCAAAGCGACGATCGCGGAGATCAACCGCATCAAGCTGTCCACCTTCGCCGCCTGCGGCGACGTGGGCCGCAACACGATGTGCTGCCCGGAGCCGACCGACGACCCGGTCCGCCACGCGATGCAGCGGGACGCCGAGAGCGTCGCCAAGCTGCTCCGGCCGCGCACGAACAGCTATTACAACGTCTGGCTGCGCGACGCCGACGACCCGGAGGCGGAGAAGATCGACGTCACCGCCCACCACCCGATGAACGACCTGCCGGACGTCCCCGGCGCCGACCGGGATCCGGGGAACGATGCGGTCGAACCGCTGTACGGCACGGTCTATCTGCCGCGGAAGTTCAAGGTCGGCTTCGCCCTGCCGGAGGACAACTGCGTCGACGTTTACAGTCAGGACCTCGGCTTCATCGCCGTCCGCGACGAAAACGACCCGGACAAACTCGCCGGGTACAACGTGCTGGTCGGCGGCGGGATGGGCATGACGCCGGCGAAGAAGGACACCTTCCCCCGCCTGGGCGACCGGCTGGGGTTCGTCGAGCCGGACGCCCTGCTCGCGGTCACGGCGGCGGTCGTCCGCGTACAGCGGGACCACGGCGAGCGGCAGAACCGCAAACGGGCCCGTCTGAAGTACCTGGTGCACGACCGCGGCCTGGACTGGTTCCGCGAACGGGTCGAGGAGGACCTCGGCCGCAAGTTGAAGCCGCCCCACGCCGCCGACGTGACCGACGTGGACGACCACCTCGGCTGGCGGAAGCAGGGCGTCGCCGAGGACGGTTCGACGCTGTGGTACCTCGGCCTGCCGGTGCCCGACGGCCGCATCGCTGACTTCGAAGCCGACGACCCCCACGGCGGCGGACAGTGGAAGTCGTGCCTGCGGGAACTGCTGACGACCTACGGCAGCGACGTGCGGATCACCCCGCTGGTGGGCGTCGTGCTGTGCGGGTTCCGTGAGGACGAGAAGCCGGCCGTCGCCGCGATCCTCCGCAAGCACAAGTGCCAACCGGCGGAGGAACTGAGCCTGATGCGCCGCAACAGCATGGCCTGCGTCGCCCTGCCGACCTGCGGGCTGGCGGTGACGGAAAGCGAACGCGTCATCGGCCAAGTGATCCACGACGTGGAGACCCGCGTCGCCCAGTACGGCCTGAGCGGCGAGCGGATCAGCATCCATATGACCGGCTGCCCGAACGGCTGCGCCCGGCCCTACACCCCGGACATCGGCCTCGTCGGCAAGGCGCGGGACAAGTACACGCTGTACCTCGGCGGCCGCGTGGACGGCACCCGGCTGGGGTTCCTCTATGAGGACATGGTTCCGCTGGACCAGATCGCGGCGGTCGTCTCCCCGGCCCTCGCCTACTTCAAGCAGGCCGGCCGCAACGTCGGCCAGCCCGGCGGGGAGACCTTCGGCGACTTCTGCGCCCGCGTCGGCGAGGAGGACCTGAAACGATACGCGAAGGAGATGGAGAGCGAATCCGACACCCTCGGCGGCGAGATCGGCGCCCTGACGGACGACCAACTCGCCGACCTGATCGACCGCTTCGCCGGCGACCTCTCCGCGGAGCAGCTGAAGACCGCCGTGGCGACCGGCCGGGGCCGGAACACGAACGGCCGGCTCGCCGCGGTCCTGGAGAGCGCGGAGAAGCGGTTCACCGTCACCCCGTCGGCGGAGGCGGCGGCGGGGTGAGAGCCGGCCGGGCGCCGACGACGCGCTACAGTCTCCCATGAACGCTGAGCCGATCCGCTTCACCGCCGACGATCTGCCGGCGTATCCGGCGAAGTGGGCGGGCACGTGGGGGGCGGCGCATCTGCATACCGCGGCGGCGCAGGTGTTCGGCGAGGTCCCGCTGCTCAGTCCGGTGGCCGACCGCAGCGAGGACGCCGGCCCCAGCGCGGCGCTGGAGATCCCGACCTCCGACGGCACCGGCGACCGCCTCGCCGCGGACCTGTTCCTGCCGGAGGACGAGCGGCCGAATCGTCCGTTGGTCGTCCTGCTGCACGGGCTGGGCGGCGACGCGGACAGTGCCTACATGCGGGCCTGCCTGTCCGACCTGCTGGGAGCCGGCCTGCGGGTCGTCGCCCTAAACTTTCGCGGCGCCGGCCGCAGCCACGAAACGTGCAGCGAGTACCTGCACCCCGGCCGCACCGGCGACGTCCGGGCCCTGCTGACGTATCTGGAAGAGGGCACGGAGCGGGACCTGTTCGAGTCCGGCGTGATCCTGTGCGGGTTCAGCCTGGGCGGGTCGATCCTGCTGAAATCCCTCGCCACGGCCGACCCGGACGTCCTCCGCGGCGTGCGGGCCGCGGTGACCGTCTCCGCCCCGTTGGACCTCGCCTCCTGCTCCCGGCGACTCGGCCGGGGACGCAACCGCGTGTACGAGGCCTATCTGCTCAAGCGGATGCGGGACCAGATCCACCTCAGCCCCGGCGGGGTGAACGACGAGGAGCTCGCCGCCGTGGAGGCCGCCTCGACGGTGTGGGCGTTCGACGAGACCTTCACCGCCCCCCGGCGGGGCTTCGACGATGTGGAGGCCTATTACCACGAGGACAGCGCCGGCCACCGGCTCGGCAAGATCGCGGTTCCCACCCTGCTGCTCGTGGCGGACGACGACCCGTTCGTTCCGCTGGAGACCTACGACCAGTTCGACTGGGAGGCCCATCCGCACCTGGTGAAGAAGCGGACGCCGACGGGCGGGCACACCGGCTTTCTGTGCGAGAGCGGCCCGCTGTACCACTCGCGGTGCGTCATGACGCTGGCGGAGAAGGCGTAGCGGACACTTTAACCAGCCCGACGCGCAAGCGTCGGCCGTGCGTCCTTCGCATTGGAGAACCAAGAGACGACGTTCCTGCCGGCTGCGCCGACGGCCGATGCTTGCGCATCGGGCTGGTATTCTGTTCGCAAACTGCCTCTGAGAGGGGCCTCTCAGAAGACCTCCGCCTCGACGACCGCGTCGTCCACCGCGTCGTCCAGCGGCGTGGCCACGTCGCGGGGGACGAAGGTCATCACCCCGAGGACGGCGACCATCACGGCGCCGCAGGCGAGTTTGCCGCCGGTGCCCACAAGCCGGCCGATCAGGGCGCCCTTGCCGATCTGCACCGCGTCCCGGCTGTGGCGGCCCTTCCAGGTCTCGCCGAGGTAGGCCCCGGCGAAGGCGCCCGCGGCCCCGCCGCCGACGGCGCCGATCAGCGGCCCGACGACCGGCACCGGCACGCCGACCGCGGCGCCGGCGAGGCTGCCGACCATCGCCCCCAGGATCGACAGCGCCATGCCCCGGCGGCTGCCGCCCTCCTTCTTCGCCCCCGCGGCCCCGGCGGCGAACTCCAGCGCCTCGCCGATCAGCGCCAACCCGGCCAGCACGGCGACCGTCCCCCAGCCGAAGCCCCAGCCGTATTCGTCCTTCGGCATGAAGTAGGCCCACGCCGCGGCCAGCGCCAGCACGGCCCAGTTCCCCGGCAGGGTGAACAGCGTGCTCGCCCAACAGAACGCCGCCAGCAAGACCATCGGCACCGCGAGGGTGAAGTAGAACGCGGTCGGGTCCATGGGCGGATGTCGGAAGGGGGATGGCGGATGGCGGATGTGACGGGACGTTCGTCGGACGCCGGTCATCCTTGGCTTGGCGCCCCTCAAGGGAACGGACGCCCGCCCCGATTGCGGTCCGCCGCCGGGCCGTCCATTCTTTCAAATCCCCCTTCCGACATCCCCCATCCCCCATTCCCCGCCGTGCCCGACGCAACCGCCCCCGCCGCCGATGCGGTCGAGTACACCATCCGCCGGAAGGTGTTCAAACTGTTCGGGGCCGCGTTCCATATTTACGACCGGGACGGGAACCTCGTCGGCTACAGCAAGCAGAAGGCGTTCAAGCTCAAGGAGGACATCCGGATCTACCGGGACGAGTCGATGGACGAGGAGTGGCTGAAGATCGCCGCCCGCAGCGTGATCGACTTCTCCGCCGCCTACGACGTGACCGACAGCCGCACCGGCGAACTGATCGGCACCCTGCGGCGCAAGGGCCTGAAGAGCATGTTCCGCGACTCCTGGGAAGTGCTCGACGCGAACGAACGGGCCGTCGGCCACATCCAGGAAGACAGCGCGCTGATGGCGACGCTCCGCCGGCTGACCGATTACGGCTGGATTTTCCCGCAGAAGTTCACCCTCTCGCCCGACGGCGGCGGGGCGGCGATCGCCAACTACTCCACCAACTTCAACCCCTTCGTGCACAAGCTGAAGGTGGACGTGCACGGCGGCAACACGCTGCACCCCTTCGTCCCGCTGGCCGCCGGCGTGCTGCTGGTGGCGGTCGAGGGCAAACAGGGTTGAACGACGCCCCGCCGCGAAACGCGGACGGCCTGCCGCCGAACGCGGACGGCCTGCCGGCGATCGCCGGCGGGTGGGCGGAGCAGGTCGTCGGCGTCGCCCACCGGCGGGGGACGCGGACCTTCCGTCTGCTGACCCCCGCCGACCCGGACGCCGTGCTGGACGCGGTTGTGGCAGACCAAGGGGCCGAGGCCGGCGGCGACCCCTACTGGGCGACGCTGTGGCCCGTCGCGGTCACGTTCGCCGGCCGATTGCTGGACGAGCCCTTCCCGGCGGGAACCCGCGTGCTGGAACTGGGTTGCGGGTCCGCCCTCGCCGGGCTGGCCGCGGCGGCGGGCGGGGCGGAGGCGACGGCGACCGATGTCGACCCGCGGGCCGTCGCCCTCGCCGCGGCGAACGCCGCCCTCAACGGGCTGCCGCTGACGGCAGCGAAGCTCGACTGGCACGCCCCGCCGGCGCTGTCGGCCGACCAGCGGTTCGACCGGGCGATCGGGGCGGACCTGCTCTATCAACCGGACCTGCACGCGGCGCTGCTGAAAACGCTCTCCGCCACCCTGGCCGCCGACGGCGAGGCGCTGCTGGCGGACCCTGGCCGCGGCGTCGCCGCGGCGTTCCTGCACCGGGCCAGCGACGCCGGCTGGCGCGTGCGACTGGAGGACGAGGCGGGGAAGGAACTCTGGCGGCCGCGGATCGCGGGTCACCAGATCGTGCGGCTGTCGCGGTAACCGTCCGTTCTCCCCTCTCCCTTGAGGGAGAGGGGCCGGGGGTGAGGGTGACGCATGGTTCACCCGGCCCCGCTCTCTGCCGTGACAAGCAGACTGAACGGCGAGTGGGCGGGACGTGAACGGCGTTCGGGCGCCGCTCCCCCCTCACCCCCGGCCCCTCTCCCCCAAAAGGGGGCGAGGGGAGCGCCAAGGCTCACTGCACGTAATGCCGCTTGGCTTCGCGGAGCTTGCGGTCGTCCTCTTTGGCCTTGAGCTTCTGGCGCTTGTCGTGCGTCTTTCGACCGCGGGCGACGGCGAGCGTCACCTTCACGAAGCCGCGGTGGATGTGCACGTCCACCGGCACCAGCGTGAGGCCCTTCTCCTCGTTCGCCTCGGCGAACTTCCGCAGTTGGGCCTTCCGCAGCAGGAGTTTGCGATCGCGGGTGCGGTCGTGGTTGTAGCGGCCGGCCTCGGCGTAATCGCCGATGTCCAGGTTCTTCAACCACAGTTCGCCGCTCTTCACCGTGGCGAAGGCGGTGTCGATGTTCACGTCGCCGTTGCGGACGGACTTCACCTCGCTGCCGTGCAACACGACGCCGGCTTCGACCTCCTCGATCAGTTCGTACTCGTGCCGGGCCTTGCGGTTGCGCACGACGACCCGCTCGTTCGGGTCCTCCCCGCCGGACTTCTTGCGTTTGGACTTCTTGGCCTTGGCCATGCGGAGCGGAGCGGGGGGCGAACCGGGGGGCGGCGGGCGCCGGCGTTTGTGGGCGGTCGGGGTCGACGTAGGATGGAACTGAACGCGGCGGTCGTGACGAGCCAGTCTAACGGCCGTCGCGGGTTTCCGTACCGGATCCCCGCGAAGCGTTCCCCCTCCCCCCCGTCGCCGGACACGCCCCGTGACCTACCCGTTCACCCCGCACCTGCCGGACCGCGGCAGCGACGGGCTGAGCGTGCACCTGCTGGGGCAGGTGGACTGGCCCTCGGCGAAGGCGCTCCAGGAGCGGCTGGCGTTCGACCTGTCCGGCCGCACCGACCGCCACGGCTTCCTGCTGCTCTGCGAACACCCGCCCGGCGTCACGGTGGGGCGGGAGGGCAGCCGGGCGGACCTCCGCTGCGACGAACGCGACCTCCGCAGCCGTTCGATGGAGATGGACTGGGTCGCCCGCGGCGGCGGCGTGATCGTGCATTCCCCCGGCCAACTGTGCGCCTACCCGGTGCTGCCGGTGGCCTCCCGGGACGACGACGAGAACCCCCTCACCCCGGCCCTGCTGCGGGACGTGCTGATCTCCGCCGCGGCCGCGACCTGCGACGACCTGCGGGTTCCCAATGAGATCACGCCCGACGGCGCCGCGGTCGCCGCCCGCACGGGCGTGGTGGCGGAGGTCGGCGCCGGGGTGCGGGAGGGATTCAGCCGGTGGGGGCTGTTCCTGTCCGTCGCCCCCGCGATGGAGTTCCCCCGCATGGCCGTCCGCCCGGACGGGGCCCGCGGCGGGGGAGCCGTCTCCAGCCTGTCGGCGGCCCGGCACAATCCGATCAGCATGCCGGCGGTCCGCAGCTGCCTGATCCAACGGCTCTCCGAGGGCCTCGGCTACGACACCGTCCACACCTTCACCGGCCATCCGCTGCTTCGCCGGACCACGCGCCGCACCTACGTCCCGGCCTGAACCCGGCTCGAACTTCATGTCCCTGCTCCAAGTCATCGACGCCCCCGCCTCCGGCTGCGGCGCCAAACCGCAAGCGTCAGGACTGTCCGTCCTGAACGTGCTCGACAGCCCCCGTGATTCGCTTGCGGATTCGCGGGTACCTGAGAGAAAGCGCCGGCTGCCGGCGTGGCTCAAGCGCCCCCTGCCGGCCGCGGGGATGGCGTTTACGGACGAGGTGATCCGCGATTTGGATCTCGTCACCGTCTGCGAGTCGGCGAAGTGTCCGAACCGCACCGAGTGCTGGAGCCACAAAACGGCGACGCTGATGATCGCCGGGAACGTCTGCACCCGGCCCTGCGGGTTCTGCTCCGTTCCCAAGGGCAAAACCGAGGCCCTGCAGCTGGACGAGCCGGCCCGCGTCGCCGAGGCGGCGAAACGGCTGGGGTTAGAGCACGTCGTGCTGACCAGCGTGACCCGCGACGACCTGCCCGACGGCGGCGCCGCCCACTGGGCCGCCTGCGTGGTCGCGGTGCGGGAGGCCTGCGACGAGGGCGTCACGATCGAGGTCCTCACCCCGGACTTCCGCGGCAACGTGCGGGCCATCGACGCCGTCATCGACAGCCGCCCGGACGTCTTCAACCACAACACGGAGACCGTGCCGCGGCTGTACCACCGGGTCCGCCGCAACGCGGACTACCAACGGACGCTCGACCTGCTGGCCCGGGTCAAACGGCGGGCGCCGGACATGCCCACCAAAAGCGGGCTGATGCTCGGCCTGGGCGAGACCCGCGAGGAGCTGCTGGACACCTGCGCCGACCTGCGGGCGGTCGGCTGCGAGATGCTCACCCTCGGCCAGTACCTGCAACCGACCGGCCAGCACCTGCCGGTGGAGCGCTACGTCCCGCCGGAAGAGTTCGACGAGGTCGGCGAGCTGATGCGGGGCCTGGGCTTCGGCCTGGTCGCCAGCGGCCCTTTCGTCCGCAGCAGCTACCACGCCGGCGAGATGAAGGACGTCCTCACCGCGAACCGCTCCGCGTGACCCCGCCAGCCCCCTATCTCCCGGTGTCCGTGCCGGCGTTCGGGCGGTTGCCGGCCGGGCAGGCGCCGACGCTGGCCGGGTGGCTGGTGGAGACCGGCGAACGGGTCCGCCGCGGGGAGCGCGTCGCCGAACTGACGATCCCCGGGCTGATGGTCGACGCCCTCAGCCCCGCGGACGGCGTGCTGGTTCGGCAGAACGTCGCCGCGGGGCGGGCGGTCGCCGAGGACGAACCGCTCGGCTGGGTGGAGCGCAGCGATGACTGATTTCGCAGGGGACCGATCCGTCTGGGACGCCGTCCGCGGGCATGACGCCGTCGTGGACGGCTTCCGCCGGGCCGTGGGGCGGGGGCGACTGAGTTCGGCGCTGCTGCTGGCCGGGCCGGCGGGGGTGGGGAAGCGGTTGTTCGCCGACACCCTCGCCAAATGCCTGCTCTGTCTGCGGACGCCGGACGACCTGCTGGAGGCCTGCGGGACCTGCAAGGCCTGCGTTTCCGCCGCCGCGGACACCCACCCAGACCTGCACCGCGTGCGGCTGCCGGAGGGCAAGCGGGAGATCCCCCTCGCCGCGTTCGTCGGCGACAAGGAGGACCGCGGGAGCAGCGGGCTCTGCTACGAACTCTCCCGCCGGCCGGCGCTGTCGGAGCGGCGGGTGGCGATCGTGGAGGACGCCGATCTGGTGAACCCGCAGGCGGCGAACGCCTTCCTCAAAACCTTGGAGGAACCGCCGGCCGGGGCGGTGTTGATGCTGCTGTCGGACCGGCCGGAATCGCTGCTGCCGACGATCCGTTCGCGGTGTCAGACGGTGCGGTTCGGCCCGCTGCCGGAGGCGGACGTGGCGGCGTTGCTGCTGGATCAGGGCCTCGCGGAGAGCCCCGCCGAAGCCGATCAGGTCGCCCGGCTGTCGCGGGGCAGCCTGGACGCCGCGGCCCGGCTGGCGGACCCGGAGGTGCGGGGGTTGCGGGAGGTGGTGCGGAAGCACGTCGGCCGCGGCGGGCCGGTGGCGGCGGCGAAGGCGGTCGTCGGCGCCGTCGAGGCCGCCGGCTCCGACGCCCCCTCCCAGCGGGCCGCCGCCGCGTGGGTGTTCGCCTTCTGCGCCGACCTGTACCGCGACCGCCTCGCCGGGCTCTCGGAAGATTTTTCGTCCGATGTGCCGGGAATCTCGGACCGGCTGGAGCACGCCGCCGCGGCCCTGGACCGGCTCAGCGAGGCGGAGGCCCAGATCGCCCGCAACACCTCCGTGCCGCCCGTGATCGAGGCCCTCGTCTGCGACCTGAACCGGGGGTGACGGGGGACGGGGCGGGGACGGAAAAGGCCGGGGAAAAGAATCCGTGCGGACCCGACCTGTCGCCCCGCGGCGAGACTCCGCTACCATCGCTACGGCCTCTTCTCCCACGACTGCCGTCTCGAAGTGAACCGCCCCGCCGAACGGTCCGACCCCCGTCCCGAAGAGAACGGTCCCGAGCCGGCCCGCCGGCCGTTCGCCCGGGAGGCGTACCTGTTCGTGTTCGAGGCCCTGCAGAAGGTGCAGGACGACCTCGTCGCCGCGCCGGAGCGTCTGACGACCCGCAGCGACGCCCTCCCCGGCCGGCACATCACCGCCGCGGAGCTGTGCGTGGGCTTTCGGGAACTCGCCGCCGCCCAGTTCGGCGGGATGGCCCGCACCGTGCTGCGGCAGTGGGGCGTGCGGAATACGGAGGACGTCGGCCGGATCGTGTTCGAACTGGTCGAGCGCGGCGAACTGTGCAAGTGCGACGGCGACCGGCCGGAGGACTTCGCCGGGCTGTTCGACTTCGACACCGCCTTCGCCACCGCCTTCGACGCAGATCTGAACGCCGTGACCCTCGCCGCGGCCCGGTGAGCCCCGCCCCGGCATCCTCGGCCTCGGCCCCCTCGCCCTCGGCCGCAGAACAGGCGGCTCCGGTTCACGCGGCCCCCGGGCTGGGCCTGTCGGCCCGGCGGTGGGTCTGGCCGACCGTGTTGTTGCTCGCCGTCGTGTGGGCGGTCGCGTTGGGGGCGTTGGCCTGGACGAAGGCCGACGAACCGACGCTCAACCGGGTGCAGTTCCAGCGGGCGGACGCGATCCTGCACGTCGTCCTGCTCGAATCCGCCGACGGGGCGGGCGGACGCGGGGTGCGGGCGACGGTCATCGAAGCGATCGCCGGCGGCCGGGGACCGGTCCCGACGGAGCTGACGCCGGACGCGGAGGTGACGATCCGCGATTTTCCGCCGGGTGTGGTGAAGGCGGGGCGGCGGGCGGCCGTGCCGGTGCGGCGGGTCGCGGGAAGTTGGACGGTGGCGGCGGGGCCGGAGGGGCTGCCGAGTCTGGTGTATTCCCTGTCGAACCCGGGGGATTGGTCCGATCTGAAGGCGGCGGCGGAAGCGTTGTCCGCCGGACGGCCGCCGTATCGCTGAGAGACCGACGCCCGGGGCGCCGGCGGGTCGAAGAATGAGGGACGGCGGAACCGGCGGTGACTCGTGCGCCGGCGCCGTCCTAAGATCGCCAATGGTCGCTCGTCGAATGCCGACCGGCGCCGGTCGATCGCCGTCGGTCTCTTTTCCCCCCGCACCGTCATCATGCCCCGCCCCGCCGCCCCCGCCCGTCCGCTGACGCGTCGTACCGCCCGCGCCTGGGCGACCGCCGCGGTTCTCGCCGTCGCCGGCCCGCTGATGGGCGTCGCCCAGGCGGCGCCGCCGGCGTCGGTCATTCTCTCCACCTATCAGCCCAAGGTCGTCGGCGGGCCGGGCGTGGAGATCGAGACCCCGCCGGAGGACCAGTGGGACCAGTGCAAGGTCGAACCGCTCCGCAACACGAACGACAGCGGCTACCTCGTCGTCGGCCCGCAGGATCAGACCCTGCGGCGGATCGTGGACGCCGACGGCGACGGCACGATCGAGCTGTTCATCTACTACAACCAGGGCATGGAAGTGTTCCGGGAGTGGGACGCCGACGGGGCCCAGAAGAACGACAAGGGCGAGGCGGTCGTCAGCAGCAATAACTTCCGCTGGGTGAACTTCGGCGGGACGAAGTGGGGCGTGGACACGAACGGCGACCGCCGGATCGACGCCTGGAAGCGGATCAGCCCCGCCGAGGCCGCCGCCGTCGCCGCCGAGGCCGTCGTCGACGGCGACGCCGCCAAGCTGGCCACCGTGTTGGTCACCGCGGAAGAACTGAAGTCGCTGGGCGTCGACGACGCGCTGGCCGCCCGGATCGTGGAAGAACTCGCCGACCCCGCGAAGCAGTTGGCGGCGATCCGGAAGGACTCCGAACTGCTCCGGTCCAAGCCCACCTTCCAGAGCGTCAACACCGGCCAGCCCGGCCTGATCCTGCCCGGCGAGAGCGCCCGCGGCGAGCTGGAAGTCGTCGAGAACTCCAACGCCCTGCTGAACGTTCCCGACGGGAATATGGGCATCGTCTCGCTCTCCGAGATGGTCCGGGTCGGCAGCCGGTTGGACAGCGTCGTCTGGAAGCTGACCGCCCTGCCCCGGCCGGTCGAGGGGAACGGGCAGATCGTGCTCGGCGGTCCGCTGATCCAGCCGCCCCCCGGCATGGCCCTCGGCGACGACGGCGACGGGCTGGCCCCGGAGGTCGCCAAGCTGCTCGGCGAACTGGCCAAGCTGAACGAGGATCGCCCCGACGAGAAGTCCACGAAGGCCCAGCGGCTCGACTTCGCCGCCAAGCAACTCAAACTGCACCGGGAACTGTTCAAGGTCGACCAGGGCAACGACCGCCCGTTCTGGCTGACCACCCAGGCCGACACCTTCCACGGCCTATTCCTGAACGAAGACATCGAGGCGGAGTTCGCCCAAGCCGAAATGGCGAAGATCCGCAAGCTCGCCGCCGCCGAGGCGCCCGGCGCCCTGCCGGTGGTCGATCAGCGGTCGCTGTTCGTCGCCTGGGGCGAGAAGCGCCGCCCGCTGGGCGCCGACCCGGCCCAGGCCGAACTGGAGGAGTTCGAAACCTGGTGGCGGACCGCCCGCGAGGGCTTCGTCACGAAGTATCCGGAATCCAACGAGGCCGCCACGTTCCTGATCGAACTGGCGATGGAGTCGGAGCAGCAGGGCGAACTGGCCCAGGCCTCCGATTACTACCGGCAGCTCGCCCAGAAGTTCCCGAGTTCGCAGCTCGGCAAGAAGGCGGCCGGCGCCCTGCGGCGGCTGAACCTGGAAGGCAAGCCGCTGGAGTTCCGCCTGCCGCTCCGCAGCGGGGGGCAGATCACCTCCGCCGACACCCGCGGCAAGGTCACGCTGCTGACCTTCTGGAACGTGGAGTGCAAGCCCTGCCAGCAGAACCTGCCGGTCCTGAAAGACCTGTACCAGAAGCACGGCGACAAGCTGGAGATCATCGCCGTGAACGTGGACGAGGGCCCCAACGGCATCGCCCAGTACGTCGAGGACAACGGCGTGAAGTTCCCGATCGCCTTCGAGCCGGGCGGCTTCAACGGCCCCGCGGCGACCGACTTCGGGGTGGTCAACCTGCCCACGATGATCCTCGCCGACCAGCAGGGCCGCGTCGTCAGCGTGAACCCGGACATCCGCGACGTGCAGAACAAGGTCCCGCAGTTGGTGAAGTAACGGGGGCGCCGTTTCCCCCCTCTCCCTTGAGGGAGAGGGGCCGGGGGTGAGGGTGAGCGAACGGTTCGCACGCCCCCGCTCCCCGCGGTGACAAAGCCGCCGGGGGGGGGAGCGCATCGGACGGTGAACGGCCTTCGGGCGTCGCTGCCCCCTCACCCCCGGCCCCTCTCCCCCAAAAGGGGGCGAGGGGAGCAGAGACGCCGCCGAACCGCTCTCGCCCTGCCGCCCGGGTTCTGCCAGAACCCGGGCGGTTTGCTGCGCCCTGTGAGAAAGACCGTGCCATGTCGCCGTCGCCCCGTCTGACGTTCGCCGCGGCGCTGCTGCTCGGTTCCGCCCTCTCCTGCGGCCTGCTGAGCGGTTGCGGCGGGGGGCCGCGGAACAGCGAAGCGGCCATGAGCCTCGCCAAGGTGGACGCCGTCGAGATCACGGACGCCTTCGCCTACGACCGCCGCCGGGCCAATCAGGCCCGGCGGCCGGTCTACTCCCAGGATCCGGACACGCTGCTGCGGATCGAGGGTTGGCTCCAGCAGATGGAGGAGCGCTGGCAACCGGCCAAGGGCGATCCCCGCAGCGTGCGGTTCCAGATCCGGCTGATGGCCGACGGCCGCCCGCACTCCACGCTCTGGCTGGACAACGGCTACGTCCAGATGAGCGACGGCGGCAACCGCCTCCGCGGCGTGCGGCTGAGTACGCAGGAAACCGCCCAGACCGCCGCCCTGTTCGGTCTGCACCCCTCCGAACTCACGATGCCCGAACTGCCGGACGGCCGCGGCCCCAAGCCGCCGGAGGCCCGCACGCAAACGATGGTCGGCCGGCGGTGAGCGGCGGTCGTCCCGCTCGGCCCCGGCAGGGGACGGGGGCTGTCGGGGCGGAGGCCGTCGGGAGCGACGGCCGCACGGCGCCTCACCGCACGAACAGCCAGGAGACGTAGCCGCCGTAGGCGGCGATCAGGAGCAGACCCTCCCAGCGATTCACGCGGTAGCCGGTGCGGAGCAGCGGCAGGAGCACGATCGCGGCAGCGAGCATCACCAGCAGGTCGGCGTGCAGGCCCTCGCCCTCCGGCCCGTCGCCCGGGACGCTCAGCGGGGCGACGCAGGCCGTCGTCCCGATGATGCCCAGGGCGTTGAACATGTTGGAGCCGACCACGTTCCCCACCGCCATGTCCCCCTCGCCGTGGGCGGCGGCGACGGCGGTGGCGGCCAGTTCCGGCAGGCTCGTGCCGAAGGCGACCACCGTCAGCCCGATCACCGCGTCGGACAGCCCCGCGGCCCGGGCGATGATCACCGCCCCCTCCACCAGCGCCCAGGAGCCGACCGCCAGCAGGGCCAGGCCGGCGACCATCAACCCGGCCTCGATCCAGGCGCTGCCGGCCGGCGGGGGGAGTTCGGCGTCGGCCTCCGCGTTCGCCTTCGCGCTCTCCCGCCGGGCCAGCACGATCGTCGTCGTCACGTAGGCCACCAGCCCGGCGACCAGCAGCGCCCCCTCCAGGCGGGTCACGACCCCGTTCCACAGCACCCAGGTCAGCCAGCCGGAGACCAGCACGAGCAGCGGCAGGTCGATCTTCACCACCCGGGTCGCCACGGCAATCGGCTTCATCAGCGCCGCCAGGCCCAGGATCAGGCCGATGTTCGCCACGTTGGAGCCCAGCACGTTGCCGACCGCCACGGCGTCTTTGTCGTCCAGCGCCGCCTGCAAACTCACGCCCAGCTCCGGGGCGCTCGTCGCCAGCGAGACGACCGTCAGCCCCACCGCCAGCGGGCTCAGGCCCGCCCGCCGGGCCAGCCCGGCGCCGCCCCGCACCAGCCATTCCGCCCCGAAATACAGCATCGCCACGCCCGCCGCGACACCGAACCACGCCAGAATCATCAGGACCGAGGGGGGCAGAAGGCGGGGCGAACGACGGGCGGGGGACTGAACGGGGAGTGTAGGGCCGGGGCGCGCCATGGCGAGCGCAACAGCGTGCCCGACCCGAACGCCGGCGCCCGGGGCGGGGCCGTTTGAGCCGAAGCCGTCTTTCGCCCCGGGCGATCCGGGCTACACTCGGCCGACCGCCCTGCTGAACGGGCGTCCCGCGTTCGTTCGTCCGTTCCCCTCGCCACGCACGGGGGGCGGACGCCCCCTCGCTCGCCCGCCGCATGTTTCGCTTTCTGCACGCCGCCGATCTGCACATCGACAGCCCGCTGGGCGGGCTGGCGGCGTACGAGGGGGCGCCGGTCGGGCAGATCCGCACCGCCACCCGCCGGGCCGTGGAGAACCTGGTGGCGCTGGCCCTCGGCGAGGACCGCACCCCGGGCTGCTCCGAGCAGCGGCAGCCGGTCGACTTCGTGCTGATCGCCGGGGACGTCTACGACGGCGCCTGGCGGGACTTCAGCACCGGGCTGTTCTTCGCGGACAAGCTGAACCGGTTGCGGGAGGCGGACATCCCCGTCGTCCTGCTGGCCGGCAACCACGACGCTGACAGCGTCATCACCCGGCAACTCGCCCTGCCGGACAACGCCGTCACCCTCTCCACGGAGTCCCCCCAGAGCCACCGGATCGACCTCGCCGACCACGGCGTGACCGTCCACGGCCAGGGCTTCGCCACGCGGGCGGTGAAGACGGATCTGTCGTCGCACTACCCGGCGCCGGACGCCGGGCGGTTCAACGTCGGCCTGCTGCACACCAGCGCGACCGGCAGCGAGCAGCACGAGCCCTACGCCCCCTGCAAGCCGACCGAACTGGCCGCCAAGGGCTACGATTACTGGGCGCTCGGCCACATTCATACGCCCTGGGACCTGCACGACGCGGCCGACCCGCACGCCGCCCCGATCGTCTTCCCCGGCAACACGCAGGGCCGTCACGCCCGGGAACTGGGGCCGCGGGGCTGCCGGTTGGTCACGGTGCACGACGACGGCCGGGTGGAAAGCGAGTTCCGCCCGCTGGACGTGGTGCGGTGGGACAAGGTCGAGGTGAACGTCGCCGAACTGGTCGCCGGCGGGGAGGACTCCCCCGACGACTTCCTCCGGGCCGCCGCCGAAGGGCTGGAGGCCGCCGTCGCCAACGCCCGGGAGGACCGCGACCGGTTGCTCGCCGTGCGGGTGGAGTTCGTGGGCACCACCCCGGCGGACGCCACGCTGCGGGCCGATCCGCACGGGCTCGAATACGACGTCAAGAACGTCGCCAACCGCTTCGGGGGCGTCTGGGTGGAGAAGGTAAAGATCTCCACCCGGGCCCCGGAGGCCGACGGCGCCGCCGGCGACGACGGCCCGCTGGGCGTGCTGGCCGAGGTGCTCGCCGAAGCCCGCCGCGACCCCGAGGCCCTCGCGGCGCTGGCGGAGGTCGCCCTGCGGGACCTCCGCGGTTCGCTGCGGTCGAACCTCTCCGGCCGGGAGGGGCCGGACCTGTCGGACCCGGAACGCCTGAAAAGTCTGCTCGCCGACGCCGGCAAGCTGGCCCGCGACCGCCTGACTGCCGGCTGATCGTCCTTCGGGCACTGCCCCGGACGCGCGCCGCCTCGCGGCGACGGCGAACCGGGGGCGCCGCTCCGGTCTCGCCCCTCCCTCGTTCCTCCTCCCCCCTCCCCGGTTTCCCGTGCGGATCGAACGGCTCGACCTGATCGCTTTCGGCCCGTTCGCGGGGCTGTCGCTGGATTTCAGCGCCCCCGGTCTGCACGTCGTGTACGGGCCGAACGAGGCCGGCAAGAGCACCGCCCTGCGGGCCGTCCGCGACGCCCTGTTCGGCATCCCCGGGCAGTCGCCGGACAACCACCGCCACGACTACCGCGCCCTGCGGATCGGCATGACCCTCGCCCCCGGCGGGGCCGCGGCGGGAGACGTGAGCGACGGCCGCCTGAGCTTCCGGCGCCGCAAGGGCAACAAAAACACGCTGCTGGGCGACGGCGACGCCGAAACGGCCCTGCCGGACGACCGCCTCGCCCCCTTCCTGAACGGCACGACCGAGGAGGCCTTCAATAAGCTCCACGGCCTGCGCCTGAAGGAGTTGTCCGAGGGCAGCGAGGAACTGCTCGCCGGCGGCGGGGAGGTCGGTCAGTTGCTGTTCGCCTCCTCCGGCGGGCTCTCCGGCCTGCGGCACGTGCGGGAGGGCCTGCGGAAGGAGATGGACGAGCTGTTCCTCGCCCGCGGCCGCAATCCCACCATCAACGCCGACCTGCGGACCCTCAAAGAACTCCGCCAGCAAACCCACAACGAGGGCCTCTCCCCGACGGATTGGGCGAACCGCACGGCGGCGATCGAAGACCTCCGCCGGACCCGGGACGAGTTGAAGAAAGAGGCGGAGACGAAGCGGGCCGAGGCCGCCCGCGCCCGCCGGCTGCGGGCCGCCCGGGGCACGGCGGACCGGCTGACCGACGCCCTCGCCCGACAGGCGGAGTTGGAGGAACAGGTCTCCGCCGACGCCCCCCTGCGGGCCGCCGCCGACCGGCTGGAACACCTTCGCAGGCGGGCCGCCGCCGCGGCCGCCGCCGCGGAGGATCGGGAGGGCCTGGACCGCCGGGCCGCCGCGGCGACCGCCTCCGCCGAGCGGGCGCTGCGGGACTTGGCCCCCGCCGGCGCCGCCGCCGACTGGAGCCCGCCGGACCTGTCGGACCCGCAACGGGCGCACCTCGCCGCCGCCGCGGACGCCCATTCCGAACTGGCCCGGGACCTGTCGGACGCCGCCTCCAAGCGGCGGGCCGCCGCGGAGCGGGTGGAGGAACTGACCGCGACGCTGGCCGACCGGGCGGCGATCTCCGAGACCGCCGCGGACGCCCTCGCCGCCGCCCTCCGCCGGGCCGCGGCGCTGCCCGGCCCGGCCGCCGCCGTGAAGCTCGACCGGCAGATCGAGGCCCTGACGAAGAAGATCGCCGCCGGCCTCGCCCGGCTGCGCGGGTTCGACGGGACCGCGGCCGACCTGTCGGCGTTCTCGATCCCCGCGGAGGCCACGCTGGACCGCTTCGCCGCCGACCGGCAAACCGCCGTCGCCCGCCTCGCCGAGGCCCGCGGCCTGCTGGAGCGGTGCGAAGCGGACGCCGACGACGCCCGGGCCAACCTCGCCGCCCTCTCCGCCGCCGGCCCGGTGCCGTCCGAGGCGGACCTCGCCGCCGCCCGGCAGGCCCGGGAGGAAGTCTGGGCCGCGGTGCGGTCCCGTCTGACCGCCGCGGGACAGACGGACAGCTCGCCGGACGGGCTGATCCATCGGCAGGAACAGGCCACGGCGGACGCCGACGAGGCGGCCGACGCCCTGCGGGCCGAGGCCAAACAGGTGGAACGGGTCGCCGCCCTGAAGGCGGAGATCGCCCGGCACGAAGCCCGCGCCGCGACCGCCCGCGACCGGCGGGCCGCCGCCGAGTCGGCGGTGGAGCGGCTGGACGCCGACTGGGCGGCCCAGTGGCCGGCTCTCTCCGTCGCCCCGCACCCGCCGGCGGAGATGCGCTCCTGGCGGGCGACCGCGGCGGCGGTGGAGGAGGATTACAGCACGCTGGTCGAACTCCGCGACCGCCGGGCCGACGACGTCGCCGAGGCGACCGCCGCCGCCGCCGAGTTGGCCGCCCGGCTCGCCGAGGTGGAGGCGGGCCTGGACCGTGGGGAGGCCGACGTCGAGGCGCTGCGGGAGACGCTCGTCGCGTTGTCGTGGGAGGAGCTTCAGGATCGGGCGGCCCGCGCCCGCAAGCGGCTGGACGTGCGCGTCGGTCAGCAGGGCGTGATGGAGGAGAATCTGCAGCGGATGGAGGCCGCCCGCAGCGAGGCCGCCGCCGCGGAGGCCGACGCCAAAGCCGGCCTCGCCGCCTGGGCCGCCGACTGGGCGACCGCCACCGCCCCGCTCGGCCTGTCGATCGGCGGGGAGCGAACCCACGACGAACGCGGCGAACCGAGCGGCCCCAACCCGGCCGCGGTGCGGGCCTTCCTGAACGGCTGGGGCACGGTGCAGGGGCACCGCAAGGACGCCGCCGAGGCCCGCGGCCGGCTCGCGGAGATCGACGCCGCCCAAACCCGCTTCGCCGCGGACGCCGCCGCCCTCGCCGGGTCGCTCGCCCCGGACCTCCCGCCGGACGCGGACCCGGCGGAGCAGATCGCCCTGCTCTCGGAGCGGCTGGCCGCGGCGACAGAGCGGGCCCGGGAACTGCGAGACCTGCCGGCGGAGATTCGGACGCTGCAACGCGACCTGGACGTGCAGCGGGCCGGGGAGGAGGCCGACGCCTTCCTCGCCGCCGCCCGGGCCGGCGACCCGGACGAGCTGGACGCCCGGGCCGAATCGCTGGAGGCGGAGGCGCAGGACCTCGACGAACGCCGCGATCAGGCCATCACCGCCGTGCGGGACGCCGAGGCGGCTCTGGACGCTCTCGACACCCGCGGGGCCGCCGCCGAGGCGGAGCAGAAGGCCCAGGGCCTGCTGGCCAAGCTGGACGACGACGCCGACCGCTACGCCCGCTTCGCCCTCGCCGACGCCCTGCTGGCCGCCGCCGCGGAGCGGCACCGCGCCCGCCATCAGGGCCCGGTGCTGGCCCGGGCCGGGCGGCTGTTCGCCCGACTGACGGGCGGCTCCTTCGCCGGCTTGGACGTGACGTTGGAGCACGGCGACGAGCCCACGCTGGTCGGCGTGCGGCCGGCGACCGTCGCCGAGTCGGGGGAGGAGGGCGCCGTGACGATCCCGGGCGAAACGCTGCTGCCCCCCGCGATGAGCGACGGCACCCGGGACGCCCTGTACCTCGCCCTGCGGCTGGCCGGCCTGGCGGAAACGGCCTCCGGACGGCCGGTCCCCCCGCTGATCGTGGACGACGCCCTGGAACGCTTCGACGACGCCCGCACCGCCGCCGCCCTCGCCACGCTCGCCGAACTGGCCGACCCCGCGAGCGCGGCGAGCGGCAACGGGACGTTCGGCGGCACCGTGCAGGTCATCCTGTTCACCCACCACGCCCGCGTCGCGGAGTTGGCCGCCGGCCTGACGAACGCCCGGGCGACGGTGCACCGCCTGCCGACCGATCACCTGCCGGGCGAGCGTGCGGAGCCGCCGACACCGCGACTCGAACCGCCAGCAGCCGCCCCGGCCGGCCCCCCGCCGCCCCGCCGCCCGGCGGTGTCGAAGCCGGACGCGGAGAAGCGGGCTACGACCCCGCCCAAACCGAAGCCCAAGGCTCCCGCGGACGACGCCCGCCAGACGTTGTTCCTCTGACCGAACCGCCCCGGGGGACCGTCGGCGTCAGTCGCCCGCGGCGTCGGCTTCGATCAGTTCGATCACCCGGCCCGCCTTGGTCCAACTGTGGGAATGTCTTTGGCGAAAGGCGTCGCTCGCCCGTAGCCGCCGCAGGTTCTGCAGAGCGGCCGGCGTTCGGAACGCGGCCCGGGAGAGCATCGCCGAGACCACGTTCTCTTTCACCAGGACTGAGCGGTCCCGCAGCGAATCGATCAGTGCCGGGGTCGCCAGGGCCGGGGCCGGCTCGCCGTTCCGGCGTTGTAGGGCCCGGACGGCACACTGACGAACCCACGGCTCGTCGGCGTTGAGGAGTTCGATCAACGCCTCCAGCGAGCGCCGGCCCGACATCACGCCGAGAGCCTGCACCGTGTCCTGTTCGCTAAGCGATCCCGCGGCGAGGCGATCGAGGATCGCGTCTTCGCAGTCCGGCCGCTTGGCGAGCGACCACAACAGCAGGCCGCGGTCCTCCCACACGTCCCGGGGGTGACGATCGGGCGTGGGCGGCGGGTCGGCGAGGACCTCCACGACCGCGTCGACCGCCGCCGGCCCGCACGCCTTCAGGGCCTTTAGCGCCGCGACGCCCTCCGCCGAGTGGGGGCCGGCCCGCACCACGGTTCGGGCGAGTTCCAAAGCGGGGGGCGGCGTCGCGTTGGCCACGCTCAGTTCTCCAGTCGCACGACTTGGCTCGGCTTCCAGCCGATGCGGTGGGCGATCGCCCGCACCGTCGCGCCAGGCTCCGGCGTGAAGGGTTCCGCGTACACCCGCCACGTTTGGTCGCCCGGCAGCTTGTAGCCGATGGAGGCGCCGGCCGTTTCGCAGCGGATCGTCACCAGGCCGTCCGCCTCCAGAATCAGCGGTTTCGCGGTTCGCGGCTGCTGGCCGTTGGGCCAGAGGGTGGCGATCAACTCCGCCCCGTCGAGCGTGCGGGAGTCGTTCGTCTGCTCCATCCAACGCTCCGTCGCCGTCCGCAGGTCGGTCAGCACGTCGGCGTACGCCGGGTCGGCGGCGAGGTTGCGGATCTCGTGCGGGTCGGCCTGCGTGTCGTACAGCTCCTCCTGCGGTTTGGAGGCGCCGGAGAGCTGCCACTGGTCCGGGCCGAGGGCGTTCCTGGCGATGAGGTCGGTGATCTCCGCGGCGCCGGCGGCCCGGTCACGGTAGGGGACGAAGCCCCAGTAGGGTAGGTCCGGCCGCAGGTTGCGGACGTATTTGAACCGCGGCCCGCGGGCGGCCCGGATCGTCTCCGGCGCCGGGTCCATGCGGTCCCGGGCCGCGAAGACGTACTCCCGCGGCTCCCCGGCGTACTCGCCCAGAAACGCCGGGCCGGGCAGCCACGCCGGCGGTTCGATCCCCGCGAGGCTCAGCACGGTGGGGGCGAAATCCACGAAGCTCACCAGCCGGTCGTTCGTCGTTCCCGGCTCGCCGCGGTCCGGGTGGCCCGCGGGGAACCGGACGATCAGGGGGACCTGCAAGCCGCTGTCGTAGACCCAGCGCTTGTGCCGCGGCAGGCCGTCGCCGTGGTCGGAGAAGAACATCACCACCGTATTCTCCCGCAGGCCGTCGGCGTCCAGCTCCGCCAGCAGGGCGCCGACTTCTTCGTCGAGGACGGCGAGGTTGTCGTACTGCCGGGCGAAGTCCTCCCGCATCGCGAGGGTGTCCGGCAGAAAGGGCGGGACCGTGACCGCGGCCCGGTCGGTGATCGCCGGGCTGGTGCGCTCGTGCAGTTTGCTCTCGTGGGTGGTCATGAGGTTGAACACCGCGAAGAACGGGGCGGCCTCCGCCGTGCCGTGGCCGGGGCGGTTCCGCCAGTGGGCCTTCTTGCCGCTCTCGTCCCAGACGGTAACGGGCGGCGTGAACTGGTAGTCCTGCTTCGAGTTATTTGTGCAGTAATAGCCCGCGGCCCGGAGCAGTTCGGGGAAGCACCGCACCGGGGCCGGGGGGGTGGCCTCCCAGGTGGGAATCGCCCGCAGCACGGGGTCGGTCACGTCCGCCAGGGCGCTGGTGCGTTTGACCGTCCGCATCGGCCCGGCCCCGGCGGCCGTGGGATAGGTCCCGGTGATCAGCGTGAACCGGTTCGGCGAGCAGACCCCGTACACCCCGAAGGCGTGCGTGTACCGCGTGCCCTCCGCCGCCAATCGGTCGAGGTGCGGCGTGCGGGCCAGCGGATCGCCGTAGGAATCCAGCCGGGGCGAGAGGTCCTCGCAGGTGATCCACAGCACGTTGACCGGCGGCGCCGGTGCCGCGTCGGGAGCGGCCGTGAGTAGGAACGCGGCGAGCAGCGGGGCGGTGAACATCGGCGGCGCGGGTCGGGGGGCGAGGCGCCCCGAGCTTACCGGCCGGCGGTCCCCCCGTTCGTCGTTCCCCCCTCTCCCTCAAGGGAGAGGGGCCGGGGGTGAGGGTGAGGCGCGGTTCGCCCGTCTCCGCTCATGCAGTGACGAACCGGCCGACGTGCAAGCAAGCCGGACGGCGAACGGGGTGCGCGAGTCACTGCCCCCTCACCCCCGGCCCCTCTCCCCCAAAAGGGGGGAGAGGGGGGAGCGAATCCCCGCTACCGCCGGCGGCGGCCGGCGTCGGCGCGCAGGGCGGCGAGTTCGCGGATCAAGCCGGCCGCCGCCCGGCGCTTCATCGCGGTTTTCATGCCCGGCTGGGTGCGGGCGTCGACGGCGGCCAATCGGGCGAACAGGTCCCGCACCGCCGCGGGGTCGCGGCCGGCGGCGACGGCGAGCGCCTCGGCCCGCTTCGCCCGCTCCTTGGCGTCCGCCGGCAGACGCAGGTCCCGGGCGACGGCCCGGCGGTACCAGCCCACCACGCCCGCCCCGTCCCCGGTGCGCCAGGCGAGATCGCCGGCGGCGTCGGTGTGATCGGTGAGGGTCCGCCGCGGCGGGTCCGGGTCCGGCAGCGGCGGGCCGAACGCCCGCCCCCGCCACCAGCCCCACAGCAGGGCCAACAAGCACAAATGCAACGTGAGCGGCCGCAATTCCGGGTCGAGCAGCAACGCCACCGTCTTCGGGGTGCCGGTCAGGTTCAGCGATTCGTCGAACACGATCCGCCGGCGCCCGTTCGCGGCCCGCTCCAGCAGGCGGAAGGCCAGCGCCGCGTTGTCGCCCCAGGCCAGCGAGCGGTTGCTGAACCCCGCCGACCCCGCCGCCAGCACGGCCGTCCCGCCCCGCCAGGTTTGGGTGAGGGCCACGCGGTCCTCGTCGTTCGCCCCGGCCTTCACCAGCGCCTCCCCCGCCCCCTCGACCGTGCCGCCGTACGGCCAGAACAGTTTGAGTCCTGTCGAGTCGAGCCCGGCGGCGAGGGAGGGCTCCGCCCCCTCCAACCGGCCGACGTCCTCCCCGCCGTTGCCTTCCACCCGGCCGAGCGGCCCGAGGTCCAGCGACCGCCCCTCCCGGGTGGCGAACAGCAGCCCGCCGCCGTCACTCACCCACTCCTCCAGCACGTCCTCTTCCCCCCCCGTCAGTTCGCGGGCCGGGCCGAGCACGACCAGCAACGTGTCCGCCGGGGTCTCCTCACCCGCCACGACCGCCAGCGGCGATTCCCGGCGAACCGTTTCGTAACCGGCCCGCTCGGCGAGCAGCACGAGGGCCTTCTGACCCTCCGGCGCCGGGCTGCGGGTGTCGTCCGGCAGGGCGGGCCGCCAGTCGGCCGGGGCGAACTGCGCGAGCAGCGCCAGCACGCAGGCCGTCGCCCACGCCGCGTCCCGGGCGCCCAGCGGCACGCGCGTCATCATCGCTCGCCCCGCATGCGGGACGGAGCCGGATCGTGGACGGCCCGGTCGGAGACGCCGGCGAGGTAGGCCGCCTCGGCCTCCGCGTATTGCTCCAGACCGCCGGGCCGGCGGCCGTAGCCCAGCGGTTCGTAGACCTTCACCACCGTTGAGAGCGCCGGGTGCAGGGCGGGGTCGGGGCGGGCGGCCCGGAGGTACTCCCGGGCGGTGAGGCCGCGGCGGGGACGAATCAGCCCGGCCAGTTCCACCCGGTCGGTCAGGCCGTTCAGCAGCAGGGCGACGGCCTCGCCGTAGCGGCCGTCGGCGGCGGCGGCCCGGGCGGCGGCGAGGCGTTCGTCCGGCGGGCGGCGGGCGGCGGGGGCGTCGTCCTCGGACGGCCCGCGTCCCGCGGCGCCGGGGGTCGGGGGCGTCGTCGGGGCGGACTCCCGCTCCATCACCCCCCGCACCACGGCCCAGAGGAGAAGCAGCAGCACCGCCGCCAACGCCACGCCCGCCGCGACCAGGGCGATCGTGCTGACGATCTGCCCCAACGCTCCCGCCGCCGCCCCGACCCCCGGCCCCGCGCTGCCGGACGACCCCGAGGACGAGCCGCCCCCTGAGCCGGAGCCGCCCGACGGCGTGCCGTTCGAACCCGGCCCCCCGGACCCACCGCCCGACCCCGGTCCGGACGCCCCGCCGCCGCCCCCGTCGCCCTCGCGGCCGCCGAGGGGGGAACCGCCGCCGAGCGGGGGGAACAGGCCGTCGCCCCGCTCGCCGAAGTCTCGCAGCGGGCGGAACTCGTCGCGGCCCAGCACCGCCTCAGCCCGGGCGGAGACCTCCGCGGGATCGGCCGGCGCCGGGCTCTGGGCGAACGCCGCGGCGGGGGGAAGAAGCGTCAGGAGGAACGCCGCGGCGACACCGGCGGAACGAGAGGCGGAACGAGCGGCGGAACGGCGGGGGGCGGTCGTGGCGGGGGGGGCGGTGCGGGCTTCCTCCTCGGCGAGGCGGTTGCGTTCGCGGGTCACGGCCTGTTGCACGTCCCAGCAGTCCCGCCGCACCCGCAGGTCGACCAGCGTGGCGAACCAGGCGACGCGGGCGGCGACGTAGGCCGTCACCCCGCCCAGCGCCGCGAGGGCCGCGGCGGTGGGGTCGTCGGCCAGCGCCGCCCAGAAGCTCCCCCCGTCGGACCACCCGGCCTCCAGCGCCGCCCCCAGTGCCGGCCGCCAGTTCAGCAGGGCGGAGCCGATCAAGTCCGCCGTCAGCATTCCGATCAGCCACAACGCCGCGACGAGCGCCCCGGTCACGTTCGCCCGCACAGCGAGGGCCATGACCCAGGTCTTCAGCAGGCCGTCGGCGTGTTCGTCGTGCAGCCGGGCGGAAATCGCCCGCAGCGCCCGCCGTTCGGACCGGAAGGCGAACTTCCCCGCGATCCCCACCGCGATCGGCGTCCACATCACCAGACAGATCCACGCCAGCAGCTCCCAATCCGGGAGGAAGAACAGCCACAGCGGCCAGCCGAGCAGCGCCCGCACGGCGATTCGCCCCGCCAGCAGCCGCCCGGACCGCGGGGGGAACGGCGCCCGGCGGGAGAGGTCCGAGGCGGTCCGCAGCCCCAGTGCCGCGGCGAGCGTCGCGGCGACGGAGAACCGCCCCGTCGGGTCGGCCAGCCAGGCCCCGAAGGCCGTCGGCAGGTCCAGCCAGCGGGGGGCGAGGTACAGCGCCGCCAGCAGCACGCACAGGCCGGAGAGCAGCGCCTCCCGGGTGCGTTCCCGTTGGGTGCGCAGCCGGGGGGCGTCGGCGTCGGTCGTCTCGCCGGTCCCCGCGTCGCCGTCCCCGAAGGTCCCCCGCACCGCGGTGGCGGCGATCCGCAGGCCCAGCGGGGCGGTCACGAACAGTACGGCCAGCGTGCCGACGACCCAGCCGTGCCCGCAGGCCCGACCGGCGGCGTCCGCCAGCAGCGCCGCCGGCAGCCCGCCGGCCGCGGCGAACCGCAGCCACAGCACGGGGTTGGCCCCGCAGGCGGCGAGGCCCACGTCCAACGCCCCCGCCGGCCCGTACGGGGCCAGCGGCACAGCAAAAGGTCGGCTCATCGCGGCGCCCCCCGACTCCCGCCCCGAGCCCCGACCGTGAGGGAGGGGTCATTCTCGCGGCCGCCCGCGCGCTGACGGGATCTGCCTGCGGACAGACGGGATCGGTCTGCGGATACGGGTGAGCGGCCCCTTCCTGACGGGCGGAGCTCATGGACGCGGCGGAACGCGTTCATTGGTTCACCCCCGTCGGTTCGGCGTGCGCCCCGCCGCGGCCGGCGAGCAGCAGCCAGGCGAACACGGCCACCCACAGGCTCCCGCCGACGGCGTACTTGACGCTCGGGGCGATCGGCGCCGGGGACCAGAACGCCTCCAGCCCGGCGGCGATCATCAGCATGACCGCGGCGCCGGCGGCGACCTGGATCGCCTCCCGGCCCCGCACGATCAGGCTGCCCAGCCGCGACCGCCGCCCGGGGTGCAGCATCGCATCGGCGAGCATCAGCCCGGCCCCGCCGGCCACGGCGATGGCGGTCAGTTCGAACGAGCCGTGCGTGACCGCGAAGCTGAACAGCCGCTCGCCGTTCCCGCTGACCCCCGCGTAGCCGAACACTGCCCCGATCTGGATGCCGTTCGACAGCAGCACGTAGATCGTGCCCAGTCCGAACGTCACCCCGAGGGCGAAGCACTTCAGGGCGATGCCGACGTTGTTGTAAACGTAGAACCCCGCCATGAGGCTCCGCTGCCCGCCGTAGGCGCCGAGGTCGAAGGCGGATTCGGCTTCGCCGCTGTCGTCTTCGCCGCTGTCCGCTTCACTGGGGCCGTCGGGGTCGAGGCCGCCGCCCTCGGCGTACATCTCGTCGTACATCGCCTGGGCCTCCGGGGGGAGGATGCGGTCGGCGAGCGACGGCCGCAGCGCGACCGCCGCCCAAGCGACGCAGAACGGCCCGAAGAACAGCACCGCCGCGACGAGGAAGAACCGCCCGTTCCGCCGGAAGACCCGCGGGAAGCCGTGCAGCAGGTAGCCCGCCGCCCCGCCCAGCGGCGAGGCCGGGGCGGCGTAGAAGGCCGTGTGCCCGCGGCCCAGCAGCGTGTTGAGGTACTCGTCCAGCCGATCGCCCCAGCCGTGGGCCCGCACGGCGGCGAGGTCCGCGGCCAGCTCCCGCAGCCCGCGGGACAGTTCCGCCACCTCCCCGGCCGTGCGGCCCCGCAGCCGACGGCGGTCGAACCGGTCCAGCAGCTCCGTGAACCGCGCCCACCGCGGCCGCCGGGCGGCGAGAAAGTCGCGCTTCGTCATTGCACGCCCCCAGCCGAGAGCGTGCCGAGGGCGTCGTGAGCCCGGAGCGCAAGCTCCGGCTGTGCGTTCGTCTGGTGACGCCGATCGGACTTGCCGTCGGGCTGCGCCGACGGCCGGAGCTTGCGCTCCGGGCTCACCGCGCGGGGCGTGCTGCAGCGACCCGTCATCGGCGCCCCCGGTCTGGTTCGTTCGCGTCGTCTTCCGGTCGCAGGTACGTCGCCCAGACCCTGGCGAGGAAGGCCATCGGGTAGACCTTCACCCCGGCCGGGTCGCCGCCGTACCGCAGGCGGCGGGCGACGGCGAGGGCCAGCGGCAGGGCGAGTTGGTGGCCGCGCTCGTGGTCCAGCACGCCGCGGCGGGCGAGGTATTCGTCCACCGTCGCCAGCGTGCTGCGGGGCGGCCGGGGGCCGGCGATCAGGGCGCGGTCCAGCGGGGCGATTTTATCGAGGATTACCGGCTGCTTGGGCGGCGTCGCGGGGTGGGTGCGGATCACCACGGTGCCGGCGAACAGGTCGCCGATCCGCTGGCCCCGCGGGCTCAGCGTACAGCAGAGCGCCCCCAGCCCGTACAGCGGCAGGGGCGGCGGCCAGAGGAGAGAGGGCATGACGTGCGGCGGGGCGGTGAACATCAGCGGCAAGGCGTCAGCGAACCGCAGCAGGTTCCGCACCAGCGCCGGCCAGAAGGTGACCGGCCCGCCGTCCGTCCGCACCACCCGCAGGCCGAACAGCGCCTTGCCCGGCGTCCGCCCGCCGTTGAACGCCTCGAACGCCGTGAAGTAGCCCCACTCGCTGACGAACGCCAGCAACAGGAAGGCCCCGAACGCGAACTCCCCCAGGCCCGCACAGGCGATCGGCACAATGACCAGCAGGGCGGCGACGAGGATCGCCGCCCGGATGCCCGTGTCGATCAGCCAGGCCCCGCAGCGCCGCGTCACGCCGGCCAGCGGCAGTTCGAGGACGATGTTCTCCGGCGTCTCCACCCGCATGCGGAGCGTCCCCGCCCGCCCCAGCAGCCCGGCGCCGCCCAGCGCGTCGATCCCCCCCAGCAACTCGTCCGTCGCCCGTGTCTCCGGAGCAGCGGCGTTGGCGGCGACGGGGGGGGGAGCCATCAATCCGGCAGCTTGACGACTCTTCGCCCCGCTCGACAAGGTTCCCCGCCCTCCGCGACGGCGGCGGTTCGCTTGGAAAACGTTTGGCCCCGGGCGGCGGCGGTTGCCGCATTGTTCGCGGCCCCACCGTTCGGCGGTCGTCCCGCCCCCGTTTTACTCATAGTTCATGCCCCTTAGCGCCACGAAAACGTCTGCCCGCTCCCCCCGCAGCACCGGGGCGCGAGCGATGACTCACCGCCGGGCCGGGTTTACGCTGATCGAACTGCTGGTGGTCATTGCGATCATTGCGATCCTGGTTTCCCTGCTGCTCCCCGCGGTGCAGCAGGCCCGGGAGGCAGCCCGCCGGGCCCAGTGCCAGAACAACCTCAAACAGCTCGCGCTGGCGGTTCATAACTATCACAGCACGACCTCGGTGATCCCGCCCAGCGCCTGCCTGTCGACGGCCGGGTACACCGGCAATAACGGCTCCTGGGGCGTCCACGGCCGGATTCTGCCGGAGATCGACCAGGGCACGCTGGCCCAGTACGTCAACTTGTCTCTCGCCTGGGACGATCAGGCGACGCTCGACGGGCTGAAGATCCCCACGTTCGGCTGCCCCAGCGATCCGCTGTCGTTCGTGCCCCGGGACACCGGCAAAGTCGCCCGGTACCTGTACCCGACCACCTACGGCTTTAATTTCGGCACCTGGCTGGTCTGGGACCCCGCACGGGGCGGCAGCAAGGGCCTCGGCGGGGACGGGCCGTTCTTCCCGAACTCCCGGCTGTCGATTTCCCACGTCCGCGACGGCTCCACCAACACGCTGATGATCGCGGAGGTGAAGGCTTTCACCCCCTATTTCCGCAACCACAGCGGCCCGCTGCCGGCGAACACGCCCGTGCCGGACGCCGTTGACGACGTGCTGGGCTACACGGCGGACTCCGACAAGAAGCTCGGCGATCAGAACTCCAACACCGGCCACACGGAATGGCCGGACGGCCGCGTGCACCACACCGGCTTCACCACGGTCTTCACCCCGAACACCGAGGTCATTTGGGTCGATCCGAGCACGCAGGAGGAGTACGACGTGGACTTCTCCTCCTGGCAGGAGGGCAAACAGAGCGGCGGGAGCGTCAACGCCACGATGGCGGCGATCACCAGCCGGTCGTACCACACCGGCGTGGTTCAGACCGCGATGATGGACGGCAGCGTGCAATCGGTCTCCGAAAGCGTGACCCGCGACATCTGGCGGGCCGCCGGCACCCGCGGCGGCGGCGAAGTGACCGAAGGCTTCTGACCGCGGCCCCCGGTTCAATTCCCGTTGCACCCTCACCCTCGGGGCGGCCGTCCGTAGAATACGCCTCCCGGATCGCCCCCCTCGTCAGTTCGTCATTCACACCCCGGAGTTTCTCGTGCGGCTCGCCCTCGCCCCGTTCGCTTTCGCCCTCTCCGCCCTCGCGGCGGGTCCGACCCTCGCCGTCGCCGCCGATCCGCCCGTGACCGCGGCGGGCACCGAGGCCCCCGACGCCGCGGAAATCAACGCCGCTCGGCAGCGAGGAATTGATTTTCTCCGCACCACCCAGAACGACGACGGCGGGTGGAGCAGTAAGGAATCGCTGGGCATCAGCGCCATCGTCGCCGTCTCGCTGCTGGACTCCGGCCTCGCCGCCGACAGTCCCACGATCGCCAAGGCGCTGGACTATCTGGAAGCGAACGTCCGCGAGGACGGCGGGATTTATTCCGAAGGCTCCACCCACCGCAATTACGAAACCGCCCTGGCCCTGATGGCGCTCTCCCGGGTGGAGGGCGACGAGTACGCCAAGCCGATCGCGGGCGCCCGGGCGTTCCTCAAGGGGCTGCAATGGGACGAGGGCGAAGGGATTGAAAGCGACGACCCCCGCTGGGGCGGCGCCGGCTACGGCAGCGGCGGCGACCGGCCGGACCTTTCCAACACGCAGTTCCTCGTCGAGGCCCTGAAGGCCAGCGGCAGCGGGCCGGAGGACGAGGCGATCCAGAAGGCGCTGGTCTTCGTCACCCGCACGCAGAACCTCGAAGGCCACGGCAACGACACGCCGAACGCCGCGAAAATTAATGACGGCGGCTTCTATTACACCCCCGCCCTCGGCGGACAGACGAAGGCCGGCACCACGGCGAACGGCGGCCTGCGGAGCTACGCCAGCATGACCTACGCCGGGTTGAAGTCGATGATCTACGCCGGCCTGACCAAGAACGACCCCCGCGTCAAAGCCGCCCGCGACTGGGCCGCCAAACATTACACCCTCGCCGAAAACCCGGGGATGGGTTTGCAGGGGCACTATTATTATCTCCAGGCGTTCGGCAAAACGATGAGCGTCCTCGGCGAGGACACGCTGACCGACGCCGACGGCGTGACGCACGACTGGCGGGCGGACCTCGCCGCCCAACTGCTCTCCATGCAGCGGGAGAACGGCAGCTGGGTGAACGAGGCGGACCGCTGGTACGAGGGCGACCCGAACATGGTCACCGCCTACGCCCTGATGGCCCTCGCCGACGCCGCCCCGGTCAAGACGGCCGCCGCGGCGACCAAATGATCGGGTAAACTGCCGGGATGCCGGACCTCCTCGACGCCCCGCCGCCGACGCCCGCCCCGGCCGCCCCCGCCCTGCGGGAGCGGCCGGTCGGCGTTTCGACCCCCGAACCTGTCCCGCCGCCGGAGTCGCCGCGTCCGCTGCGGGTCACGGTGGAGATGTATCACGCCATGATCGGTGCCGGGGTGTTCGACGGGATCGGGGGTCGGCGGATCGAACTGTTAGACGAAGAACTGGTCGAGATGTCGCCGGCGTACGCCCCGCAGGAGTTCCACGTCGGTCTCGCTGCGGACGTGCTCCGAGAATTAATCCCGTCCGGCTGGAGCGTCCGCGAGGAAAAGAGCATCGTCATGCCGCGCAGCGAGCCGGAGCCGGACGTCGCCGTGCTCAAGAAGGCGAGCAAATTCTTCTACTCCCGGAAGCCTCGGCCCGACGAGGTTGCGCTGGTGGTGGAGGTGTCCGACAGCACGCTCCACCACGATCGCACCCGCAAAGCGGCGATCTACGCCACGGCGGGAATCAGCCCGTATTGGATCGTGAACCTGCCGGAGCGGGTGTTGGAGGTCCGCACCGACCCGCACGGCGAGACCTATCGCTCCCTGAGGACCTACGGCGAAGAGGAAACGATCGAGTTCGCCCTCGACGGTCGCGCATTCTCGCTGCCCGTCGCCGAACTGCTGCCAGAGGCCGAAACGGATGACGGCTGACCTCCCAGAACAGTTTGAGGACGAGGATTGGCCGGGCGGAGAGGTCCCGGCCGTTCTCCTGGTGAAGGAAGATTTTCGATCGCCGTTCTGGCAGATCGTGTTCTTCCTCGCGGGCTTCGTCGTCAGCTGTCTGCCGATCCGCTTGGCGTTCTCCCGACCTGTCCTCGAAACGCTCGGGGAGCGCGGGTTCTGGATCAAGCTCCCCGCCGCCGCGGCGTTCGGGGCGTTGTTTTCGGCGCAGGTTCTTCTGTGGAAAGGTGCCGACCGCGACGAGGGGCCCGTCTTTTTCGCGATCATGGTCGCCCTGTTCGCGGCCGTCGGGGTCGTGGCCGTGGCCCTGCTGCACGCTACGGACGCGGTGAACGAACGGCTCCGCGACGGGCGGCCGGTCGCGTTCCCGCTACGGGTTCTTTTGAGTCAGGGCGTTTGGTCGATCCTCGTGTGGATCTTCGTCTGCACGCCGGCCCTGCTGTTCGGGACGTTCCTCGCCGCGACGCTCGTCACCTGGGCGTTCGGACTGGGATAGTTCCCGACGGCTCTCACACGCCGGATATTGAAAGAACCGGAACGCCAGCGAGGTGCGGTCCAGCATGAGCCCCTGCGCCACGTTGCCCTGGGCGGTGAGGAAGTCGTACAGCGTATCATGCTGATAAACGATGCCCACGTCCGCCAGTAGCCGTTCGGCGGCGATGAGGAAGATCATCCCCAACCCGGCCGCCAGTCGCAGGCTTTCGAGGAACCGCGGGAGCGTCTGCGGGACGATCACGTTCCAGACGGCCTCCGCGTGGCTGGCCCCCAGCGTATAGGCCTCGCTGACGGCGTGGTCGGTGACGTCGGTGAGCACGCTTTTATAGAGACCGCCGGCCAGCAGCGGGAAGACGCCCAGGGCGATCAGGCCGACGTACAGCGCCTCGCCGATGCCGAAGGCCCGGTAATAAACCGCCAGCATGGCCGTCGGCGGGATGGAACCGAAGAACAGCAGCGTCGGCCCCCGCCCGGCGCCGACCGGGGTGGGGGCGGATTAGGCCAACACAAGCACGAGCGCACAGCCGACGCCGAGGGTGACGCGGGTGAGCGGGCGGATCGGCTGGCGAATCATGGGTGAACCTGGGAGGAACAAACCCGAAGCGTTAGCGAGGGACGCAGCGTTTGTCCGAGTGACGGGCGCGGCGCCCCTCGCTGACGCTTCGGGTTAGTAAAAACCGCGGGTCACTTGGCCGGGCCGGCCGTTTCCAGGTCGAGGTACTTTGTGGTGAAGTTCAACGCCGCGGCGTCGTCCTCGAAGCCGTAGGCCGGGGCCTCCTCGCCGGTGTGGGCCGCGGTGAACTCAGCGACCCTGGGCATCGTCTGCTCGGCGAACTCCGCCTTCGTCATCAGGGCCTTGGCGTCGGCGGCGGTGGCGTAGAAGCGGGACTGCTCCATCACCGTGTTCATCTCGTCCAGATTCAACTTCATGCCGACGCGCTCGCCGAGGGCGACCTTCAAATCGTCGTCGGCGTTCAGCTTCGTATTGAAGGCGTGGAAGGTCTCCGCGAGGCAGGCGGCGAAGCGGTCGCCGCCGGGCTTGGCGAGGCTGTCCTTACCGATCGCGACCAGGTCGACGACCTCCTCGGGAATCTCCGAGGAGTCCATCAACCGCTTGGCGTTGGGCGTGTTGCGTTCGGCGGAGAGCAGGAACGGGTTCCAGACGCAGCAGCTTTTAATCTGACTGTCCTGCAGCGCGCGGGCGGCCTCGGCCGGGTCCATCGATTTATAGGGGTAGTCGGCGGGGTTCTCGCCGCGTTCCTCCAGACAGCGCCGGAAGACGTACTGGGAGACGGTGGCCTCCAGCCCACGGGTGTCGACGGCCTTCAAACCGGCCACGTCGTTCACCCCGACGGCGAGCACCGCGTCGCCGCCCACGCTGGTGCTGGTCGGGAAGGCCACCACCGCCGGGCGCCCGCCGGCCAGCGGGAGGATGTCGATATTCGTGATGCAGACCGCGTCCACCTGACCGTCGGCGTACAGGCCCAGGCAGGGGTCGTAGTCCGCCTGCTTGAGGACCACGTCCACGTTCCACTTCTGCTCCATCTCGCCGAGGGAGCCCGCGGCGCCGTCGATCAGCCCCTCGCTCTCCGCCACGCCGAAGGCGCTCCAGGAGGGATATTCGCTCCAGGCGAGGGAGAAGGCGGGCGTGTCGGCGTCCGCGTCGACGCCGACGGGCGCCGCGTCCGGGGAGTCGCCCTTCTTCTCGGAGGAACAGCCGGGCAGCGCGACGAGCAGGCCGGCGGCGAGCGACGCCAGCAGGCGGGGGGACCAGCGGGAGAGCATCGGGGCTTCCTGGGAGGGGGGGGCGAACGGGAAATCGCGTGAGGGACACAACGCACGAACCGCCGCCGCGGATCGCCCGGGGGACCCCGCTCAACCTTCGGGGATACTGGTCTTCACCGGAGCCTCGTTGACCGCCGGGGCGCCGTCGGCCTCCTGGCTCAGGCCGATCAGGGCGTCGAACTCGTCCTCGGCGGCGTCGGCCTGGGCGTAGGCGAGGAAGTCGTCCTCCGCCTTCTGCGTGTCCAGCCCGGCGACCTCCCGGCTGATGCGGGCGTTCGCCTTGGCCTTGTTGCGCAGCTCGCGGAGTTCCCGCAGCTCCTCGCCGGTCCGATCCTCGGCGAGGCCGGTCATCATATCGGCGAGCTGCTTTTCCTCCTGGGCGCTCATGACGTCGGCGACGGCGTCGTGCTTTTCCTCCTTCAACTTGTCCAGCTCGCGCATCAGCGACTGGATCTGCGTTTTATGGCCGGCGACGTTGGTGACGAGCTGCTCCAGGTCCGCCTCGATCTCCGCGGCCCGGTCCTGCTTTTCCTGCAGGGTGGAGCTGAAGTCTTTAAAGGCGGCGCTGCACTTGAGGTATTCGGTGTCCTTCTTGACCGCCTCCGCGTCCCCGCCGTGGCTCTGGGCGACCTTGCGGGCCTTCGCCGCGGCGCCGGCCTTGAGCTGCTCCAGCTTTTCGATCTCGCCCACCAGCGTGGTGAGCCGCTGCTTCTTGGACTCCTCCTGGGCGATCATCCCGGCGATCGCGTCTTTATAAGTGTTGATGCGGCTGCGCTTCTCCCGGACGATCCGGTCGTAGTTCGCCTTCATGACGTCCGGGTTGGAGCGCAGCCCCTCGCCGGCCTTGTCCATTTTGCCGGTGAACAGGTAGCCGATGGAACGGAACAGACGGCCGAGGGCGCCGAACATGGGTCGCGGACGGTGGGAGGTGCGGGGCGTGTGCGAACGGGAACGCCCGGCGGGCGAGGGCGGTTCACGCCCCGAGTGTGGAGAAGTGACGCACCGGGCGAAAGCGAACGGCCGGGGGGCGGGCCGGGCCGTCCCCCCTCGCCCCCTTTTGGGGGAGAGGGGTCGAGGGTGAGGGGGCAGCGACGCCCGGACGCTGTTCACGTTCCGCCTGCTCACCCGGTGCCGTTCAGTCAAAGCAGAGAACGGGAGCGGGTGAACCGTGCCTCACCCTCACCCCCGGCCCCTCTCCCTCAAGGGAGAGGGGAGAAGAGCGCGGCGAACCGCTCTCCCACGTCCGCAGACTTTGTCCCCCCTCGCCCCCCTTTTGGGGGAGAGGGGTCGGGGGTGAGGGGGCGGTGATTCGGCAGACCGTGAACCGCCTGCCGACTCTCCGTCGAACAGGTCACCGCACAGAGCGGCAGCCGGCGAGCCGTGCGTCACCCTCACCCCCGGCCCCTCTCCCTCAAGGGAGAGGGGGGACGAACCGGCGACGCCCGCCCCGCGGCGTTGTCACTCCCGCACCCGCCCCGATCCGGCGTCCAGTTCGTTCAGGCGGGCCTCGGTGCGGCGGGCGACCTCCATGGTGGCGTCCAGTTCGGCCCGCAGGCGGCCCAGGTCGCCCTCCTTGCGTTTGATGGGCGCCTCCCGCACCTGCGTGACCGTGCGGGCGAGGTGCCGCACCGTTTCGGCGACCTCCTTCAAAATCTCCTGCCGATCGGCCCGCAACTCCTTGCGGGCCGGGCCGGCGAGGCGGCGGGCGGTCTCGTCCAGTTCCAGGCTGTGCCGCAACTGAGCGACGCAGGCGGCGAACACCTCCTCGGCCCGGTCCTTGACCAGCCCCCCCGCCCCGGCGAGCCGGCCCTCCTTTTCGTCCTCCTCCAACCCCTGCCGGATCGTCCGCAGGGCGCGGAGCAGCTTTTGGGAGGAGGGGTCGCCGTCGCGTTGCAGGGCCCGGTCGAGCTGGTCGAGCTCGGTTTCCCGATCGGCCTTTTCCGCGTCGATCAGCTTCCGCCAGGCGTTCTGGGTGACGGCTTCGAGCTGCGTGAGCCACCGCGTCGCCAGCATCCCCCCGCCGGCCAGCAGTCCGCCCACGCCGGCGAACAGCCAGGTCGGATCGCCCCCCATCGCCCAGCCGGCGGCCAGCGCCGTGCCGCCCAGCACGACCGGCCCGAGCGTCCACGGCGAGACGATCAGATCCAGCGTGGCCTGCTTACGAACCTCGGCGGGCGTGGGCACGGCAGACCGGCGACTGGAAAGAACGGGGGCGGCGAATCGTGCGGCAACCGGCCCCGGTTCGCAATGCCCGGCGCCGCCGCCGGATCACCGCCCCGGTGTGCCATGCTCTCACGCCGGAGCGGAGCGCCAGCGCCGCGGAGGCGGGTGAGCATGCGAGCGACGCGGCCGCGCTCTCCACAGCTGAGCGTCGCCCTCCATGCTCACCCCGCGGCGGGCCGGGTCGGCAAGAGACCGGCGTCGCACTCGCCGCGGTGAGAGCATGGCACCCGTCCGCTCCGCTATGCTGCGACGTGTGACCATTCTCTTACGGCCGGGCCCCTAATGATCAATTCTCAGGGAATACCAAGTACTCCGGCAGAGGGCACCACGGCAGGTGATGCAGATAGTGCCGCCCTGATTGAGCGAGAGATGACGACGACGCTCCTAAAATCTGACTTAAGCGACATCGGCGCGTCTTTCGCCGACGCGGCACTAGACGAGTTGCCACTGCCCGTCTTCTCCGCTCTTAGAAAATTGTATAAGGGGGCCAAGACGGTTGCGCAATACTTCTTCTGCAAAAAGCTACTCAGGCTACTCGCAGAGATTGCGGACGTGCCTCCTGAAGTGAGAAGCAGAAGGCTTGAAGAAGCCCTGCCGAGCCAAGATGACAAAGAGAAGTTTGGGGAGCACATCACGCTTGTGCTTGAGCGCCTCAACGATGTTGGGAAGGCGACTCTGATGGGGCGTGCTGCACATGCGTTCTTGAGCGGCAAAATCAACCTCGAGCAACTTCGATCAATCAACTTCGCCATCGAGGCGGTCAACCCCCGATTGCTACCAGTCTTAGAGAGGATGGTCGATTCCGGTCATTGGACATCAGAATCTGACATGCAGTCCCTCAACGCGTGCGGTCTTCTGTCGCTAGTGCTCGACCTAGACATGGACCAGATGGACGCCCTCGACCTCAACAGCAGCGTTTCGTCTTCAACCCCATTCGTTAAAAGCGTCCGTGTAACTTATCAGATCAACGAGTTTACAATCCTGTTCCGCAACGTTTGTCTGCCTAAGTAATCAGGCAGGCAGGGACCCGGAGAAGTCCGAGGCTATGTTCTCAAGGCGGGCCTGCGGAGCAGTGCCCAAGCGTGTCACCCGCCCAGGCACCGCCCCGTCCTTCACCCCCGGCGGCCGCGGGGTTGGCGGCGGCCGCCGCCGTTCGCTTCCGGGCCTTCGTCGGTCATGGCGCCCAGCACGAGGTCGAACTTCGCCTGCCATTCGCCGGCGGCGCTGCCGGCGACCGGCTCCCAGGGGACCATCAGCAGGTCGCGCTCGGCTTCGGTCGTGCTCCGCATCACGCCGTCGCGGTCGTTCTGAGGGAGGCCCTTGATGTAGCACTGCGTCGTCAGCATGCGCTTGTCGCCCTGGTTCACCGCGACGTGGATGTGCGGCGTGCGGCCGGGGTACGGCACCGGCTTGATCGTGCGGAAATAATACCGGCCCTGTGCGTCCGTCAGGAACCGGCCGAAGCCCTGGAAGCCGCCGTCCTTATTCTCGTTGGAGGCCCCGCGGGTGTGAATATAATTGCCGTTGGCGTCGCACTGCCAGATTTCGACCGTGGCCCCGCGGACCGGCTCGCCGGCTTCGCTGAGCACCTGCCCGGTGAGGTGCGTGACCTCGCCGAGGGCCGGCGTGCTGGCGTCGTTCAGGCGGAGCAGGTCGTTGTCCGTGTCGAGCGGCAACTGGTCGGGATAGAACGGCCCCTCGGTCTGCCGCGGCGTGCGGGCGCGGGACTTCTCCAGTTCCTCCGCAAAGGCCCCGGGGATGTGCCACAACCGCTCGGCGAGCAACAGCCCCCCGCCGGCGGCGAGGGAGGCGGTCAGAAAGCGGCGGCGGCTGGACATCGGGGACGGCTCCGAGCGGAGGGGGGCGAACGAACGAGTGTACCCGTTCCAACCCCGCCGCGAGCCTGGGGTGTCGCCGTCCCCTCGCCGGCTCCCCAGAGACCGCCGCGTCCCGGACGCTTCAAGCGTCCGGGACGCTCACGGCGGCGGGGGACCGTCCGCCAAGCCTCCGCCGAGCAGCGCCGGACCGACGAGCAGCGCGACCAGCGTCAGCGGGGCCGACAGCACCGCACAAAGCACGCCGGCCGCGATCGGCGAAGCGAACCGTCCACGTCCCCCGAGTCCTTCCTGACAGGCCGCCGCGGCCAACCCGCTCAGTAGGCCCAGCGTCCCGATCAACGCCGCCCACACGAGGCGCCCCGCGGAGTCCCCGCCGACCGCGAACGCCAGCGGCGGCAGCCCCGCCCCGATCCCGGCGGCGGCGAACGTAAGCACCGAGGACGCGGGCAGTCGTCTTTCGCTCGGGCGTTCCGCCATGCGCGCAGCATACAACGAGTCGCCCGCCGGCCGTGAACTTCGCGGGCGCATCGGTATCCTCTGCCCCCGCCCGCCCGTGTTTCCCCGCGCCCGCTCCGCCGCCGTGCCCCGCGTTCTCATCACCGACAACCTCTCCCCCGCCGGGCTGGAGAAACTCGAAGCGGCCGGCGGCATCGAGGTCGTCGTCAAAAGCGGCCTCACGCCGGAGCAACTCCGCGAGGAACTGAAGTCCGCCGACGGCATCATCATCCGCAGCGGCACCAAGCTCACCCCCGCGGCGCTCGAAGGCCAGACCCGGCTCAAGGCCGTCGCCCGGGCCGGCGTGGGCGTGGACAACATCGATCTGCCCGCCGCCACCAAGGCCGGCGTGGTCGTGATGAACACCCCCAGCGGGAACACCGTCTCCACCGCCGAGCAGGCGCTGGCGCTGATGTTCGCCCTCTCCCGCAACACCGCCCCCGCCGCCCAGAGCATGAACGAGGGCAAGTGGGACCGGAAGAAATACACCGGCACCCAGCTCGCCGGCAAAACGATCGGCGTGGTCGGCCTCGGCCGCATCGGCCAGGCCGTCGCCCGCCGCTGCGTCGCCCTCGAAATGGATGTGATCGGCTACGACCCGTTCCTCAGCTCTGATCGGGCGAAGGAACTGGGCGTGGAGTTGGTCCGCGACGTGGACCAGCTCGTCCCGCGGGTCGACTACCTCACGGTGCACACCCCGCTCACGGACGAGACCCGCGGGCTGATCAACGCGGAGCGGATGAAGGCCATGAAGAAGGGGGTTCGCCTCATCAACTGCGCCCGCGGCGGCATCATCGACGAGGCGGCCCTCGCCGCGGCGTTGCGGGACGGGACCGTCGGCGGGGCGGCGCTGGACGTGTTCGTCGAGGAGCCGCCGCCGGCCGATTCGCCCCTGCACGGCTGCCCCAACCTGCTGATGACCCCGCACCTGGGCGCCAGCACCGAGGAGGCCCAGGAACTCGTCGCCCTCGAAGCGGCCGAGATCATGTCGAACTTTTTGAAGACGGGCGAGATCCGCCACGCGGTCAACATGGTGCCCGTCAGCGGCTCCGAGATGGCCGAGGTGCGGCCGTACCTGGACCTCGGCTATCGGCTGGGCGTGCTGCTGAGCCAGATCACCGGCAGCGCCGGGGTGAACGGGGTCAAGCTGGCCTTCCGCGGGGACGCGGCCAAGAAGAAGACGAGCCTGGTCGCCGGGGCCTTCGCCGCCGGCCTGCTGGCCGACGCGGTGGAGGACGTGAACCTGGTCAACGCCGCCGCCGTCGCCCGGGACCGCGGCATCACGATCGAGGAGACGAAGAGCGAATCCGCCGGCGACTTCAGCACGTCGGTCTCCGCCACCCTCACCACCGACGCCGGCGAGCACGTCGTCGCCGGCACGCTGTTCGGCAGCGGCTACCTGCGGCTGATCCGCCTGGACGGCTTCCACCTGGACGCCTTCCTGGACGGCATCCTCCTCATCTACCGCCACCGGGACGTGCCGGGCCTGATCGGGTTCATCGGCAACCTGATGGGCGAGGAGGGCACGAATATCGCCGACATGTCCCTGGGCCGTTCGCAGGACGAACCCGGCGGCGACAGCGTCGCGGTGCTGCACCTGGACCAGTGCCCCAGCGACGCCGCAATGCAGCAGATCGCCGACCACCCGGAGGTCACCGGCGTCCGGGTCGTCCGTCTGCCCGGCCGCGGCGAGGCCCTGCCCGGCGTGCTCGCCAAGGCGGACTGAGGGGTCCCGCTTTCGGGAATCTCCGCTTTTTGCCGGTTTGAGCGATCCCGCCGGCGGCCGCCGGGGTTCGGAATGGGCTTCCACGCCCCCCCCGCCCCGGTGCTTTGATGCGAGATTGCCCGCATTGCCCAATTTCCGTCCGCGGTCCCGACCCGGACCGGCCGACCGTCCCCCGGCGGTCCCGCCGACCGGGCCGACGTCGGACTCGACGGTCCGGGTTCACCCTGATCGAACTGCTGGTGGTCATCGCGATCATCGCGGTCCTGGCCAGCCTGCTCTTGCCCGCCGTGCAGCGGTCCCGGGAGGCCAGCCGCCGCACGCAGTGTTTGAACAACACGAAGCAGATCGTGTTGGCGGTGCACATGTTCCACTCCGGGAACCACCATTTCCCGGAAGGCGTGGACTCGTTGGACACCCCCTGCTGGAACGGCACCGTGCCCTGCGAGCCCGAGCCGCCGGGCTGCTCCTGGCCCAAGGTGTGGGGAACGCGAACGAACGGGGCGTTCCGGCTGGCGAACGGGCTTGCCGGGCCGACCGAGCGATACCTCTCCGTGCACTGGGGATGGCGTCGCGACGTCCTGCCCCACCTCGAACAACGGCCGCTCTATAACAATGCGCACGCGCAGCAGACCGCGCTGGGCGGAAAGCCCTGCCTGCGGCTGACGGACGAACCGCCGCGGACCGCCGCCCGGAATCGGATTCCCACGTTCGTCTGCCCGTCGGCCAGCCTGCCGACGTGGGAGGACCTGCCGGGGGACGTGACCGCGGAGCGGCTGAACGGGGCGGACTGGGGGGCGAACAACTACCTCGCCACGGCCGGGAGTCGGGTCGGGACGGATCAGAACGGCGACGGGATCCGCCTCGGCGGCGTGTTCGACGTCGGCCAGACGACGCGGCTCCGAGACGTGACCGACGGGTCCACGAACACGCTACTGATCGTCGAGGCGCTGGTCGGCTTCTGGGCCGAGGGCACCATGTGCTGTACCAGCTACCCGACCGCCCAGGTCGCCGGCACGGGCGGCGACCCGCCGATCTTCCACGCCGGCTCGGCCGGCTCGCCCGACCGGCTCGCCGACGCCAGCCCCGACGCCGCCTTCACCATGCCCGGTTCCTGGCACGACGACGGCCTGAACGTCGGATTTGCCGACGGCCGGGCGCAACTCCTCAGCTACACGGTCGACCGCGATCTCTACCGTCGCCTGATCGAACGGAACGACGGCCGTCAGGTCGAGGCCCCCTGACGGCTCCTGCCGCCTCGAACGCCCCCGCCGCCCCCAGCGACGGGCCGTCCTGCGGCCCCCGCCGACCGGGGCGGGAACTTCCAAGATCTTTTGACGGGTCGCGGTTTCCGGCGAATCGACTCAGGCCCCCCGGGGTTTGGAATCAGCTTCCGCCCCGGGCGGAGGCGTGCCGTGCGAGGTCGGCCGTTCGGCCATCGCCCGATTCCGATCTGATCGTGATTGCCCGCGACGATCTGCTAAACTGTTTTCGACCTCGAACGAAGCTCGCCCCGCATGCTCTCCGCCCCCCGTCCGTCCCTTTTCGCGTCCCGCGCGACCGCTCCAGGTCGCCGCGCCGGTTTTACGCTGATTGAGCTGCTGGTCGTCATTGCGATTATCGCGGTGCTGGCCAGTCTGCTGTTGCCGGCCGTGCAGGCCGCCCGCGAGCGGGCCCGGGCCGCCCAGTGCCTGAACAACGTGAAGAACATCGCCCTGGCGATGCACAACTATCACTCCGGTTTTAAGTGCTTTCCGGCAGGCGTGATCGTGCGGCCGCCCGTCGCCGACGACGACAGCAACCCGCCGCCGGAGATCCAGCACGGGATGGTCGTCAATGGCCAGAAGCTGCCCAGCGGGGCGACGATGGCCAACAGCTCCAACGGCGTCACGCAGGGGATCACGATCAGCAACTACTGGGGCTGGCACGCGCTGATCCTGCCCCAGCTCGAGCAGAGCCCGACCTACCGGCTGATCAGCTTCGGCGCCGATCCGAACTTCCCGCGGTTCCCCTCCGACGACGCGGCCGGCTTCCAGCCGAACAACCTTGCCGCCGCCCAGTACGACATGGAGACGTACCTCTGCCCCAGCGCCTCCACGGTGCCCACGGCGGACGAAACGCAGACGAGCGGCGTCCCCGGCTTTCCGGACACCAACACCGGCGACTTCGGTCTGTCCAACTACGTCGGGAGTGCCGGGGTCCGCGTGGTCGGCACTGACGATCAGGGCAACGTCACCGTCAATCGCATCGGCGGGATGTTCGGCCCGAACATGTCCACCAGCTTCCGTGACGTCGGCGACGGGGCGGTGAACACCATCCTGCTGCTCGAAAGCCTCTACGGCGTCTGGGCCGAGGGCTATCACTGCTGCACGAGCTACGACCCCGGCGACACCAGCTCCGGAACCGGAAGCGGACCGATCTTCTCCCCCGGCGTCACCGGCGTGAGCACCGGCGCCGTCGACGGCGCCGAGGTCTTCACCCGCCCCGGCTCCTGGCACGCCGAGGGCGTGAACGTCGCCCTGGTCGACGGCTCCTCCCAGTTGCTGAACTACAGCGTCGATCAGGTCACCTACAGCCGCCTGATCCAGCGCAACGACGGCCAGCAGGTCAATTACGAGTGGTGAGCCGCCGCTGACGGCCGTCCGGTCACGGTCGCCGCCCAACGCCCCTCGCACGCCCGCCCCGGACCGCCCTCGGTCCGGGGCGGTTTTTTGTGCGCTCGCGGAGCGAACGAACGGGACGCCGCGAACCCCCGGGCCGGCGGCGGCGGCTTTTCCCGTCCCGCGGGCGGGCCGCGGGCGGGACGGTGACGGGCGTTCCCGCCCCGACGACCCGCCGCCCGAGTTCCCGCCGATGACCTCCCAAATCCCGGTTCCCGAGGCCGCCCGAGCCGACGAGTCCCCCGCCGACCTCACCCCCGGCCCGGTGCACGAGGTGCTCGGCGACGTCGCCTACCGCCGGTTGGGGATCGTCAACGTGACGTTCGTCGGGAGCCCCGGGTGCGGGCCGGGGAACTGGGTGTTGCTCGACGCCGGGCTGCCGGGCACGGCGGACCGCATCCGCGAGGTCGCCGCCGAGCGGTTCGGCGCCCCCGGGTCCGACGCCGCGGCGCCCTGTCCGCCGGCGGCGATCCTGATGACGCACGGGCACTTCGATCACGTCGGCGTGCTGGAAGAACTCGCGGCGGAGTGGGATGTGCCGGTGTACGCCCACCCGGCGGAGGCCCCGTTTCTCTCCGGCCGGGGGAGCTACCCGCCGCCGAACCCGACGGCCGGCGGGGGCCTGATGAGCCTCTCCAGCGTGCTGTTCCCCCGGGGCCCGGTGAACGTGGGCGACCGGCTGCGCACGCTGGAGACGGACGGCGGCCCCGACGGCGGCGGGCCCGTCCCACCGCTGCCCGGCTGGCGCTGGCTGCCGACGCCCGGCCACACGGCCGGGCACGTGTCGTTCTGGCGGCCCTCCGACCGCACGCTGCTCAGCGGGGACGCAGTGATCAGCACGGAGCAGGAAAGCGCCTACGCCGTCGCCACGCAGCGGACGGAGGTGCACGGCCCGCCGATGTACTTCACCCCCGACTGGTCCGCTGCCGCCGCCAGCGCCCGCAAACTCGCCGCGTTGGAGCCCGAAACCCTCGTGACCGGCCACGGCCGCGCCCTCTCCGGCCGCACGATGCGGGCGGCGCTGCGGGAGTTGGCCGACCGGTTCGAGGAGGTCGCCGTCCCGGTGGCCTGACCGACTGGCGACCCGACCGACTGGCGGCGGCCGACCCGCCGCCGCACCATGGCCGCCCCCGCCCGACCAAATCGTTGCCCGTTTTGCCCACGCCGTTGTCCGCTTTCTATCAACCCCGCCGGCAGTGGCTCGTGGGAGGTCCTGACGAAGGCGGGCTGGCGCTGCTCCCGCAGTTCGGGGCGGCCGGCGGACGCACGCTCCGCCCGCCCAACAGCTACGTCCTGGTGTTCAAGCAGGCCGGCGCCCGCAAGGCCCTGCTGATCGACGCCCCGCTGCGGCACGCCCTGCCTGGCGTGCGGGGACTGCGGGAGGAGGGGGTGGAGATCGTCGGCTGTCTGCTCACCCACGCCGACCTCGCCGTCCGCGGGGACGCCTACGACGCGCTCGCCGCGGAGTTCGGACTGCCCTTCTTCCTGCACCCCGAGGACCGCCACGACCCTCGCGTGCAGGGCCTGCTGACGGAGTGGGAGGACCCCGTCGAGGCCTGCGAGCCGGGCGGCCCGCTGGCCGAGTTGCCGGTCGAGGCGCTGCACTGGCCGGGGCGGACGCCGGGGTCGGTGATGCTGCATACGCCGAAGTTCGGGGGGGTGCTGCTGGCGGGCGACTCCGTGATTGCCCCCGGCCCGATGCAGCCGGACGACGCCCCCCCGCTGGCCCGCCCCCCGGCCCCGCCGCCGCCGTTCTCGCCGACCGACGACGAAGTCTGCGACGCCTGGCGCACGCTGCTGGCCCGCTGGGAGACCGACGGCGCCCCCCGCACGCTCGCCCCGCTGCACGGAGCGATTCACGTCGACGCCGACGTCCCGGCGCTGGTTCGCGGAATGCTGAACACGGCGCCCGACATGACGGGGGTCCGCGACACGGCGTGACGCCCCCCTTTGGATTCTCCCCTCTCCCTCGAGGGAGAGGGGCCGGGGGTGAGGGTGACGCACGGTTCACCCGGCTTCGCTCTTTGCGGTGACAGACCGGCGGGAGAGCAGACGGACGGTGAACAGCGTGCGGGAATCACTGCCCCCTCACCCCCGACCCCTCTCCCCCAAAAGGGGGGCGAGGGGGGACACAACACGCAAAAACGCCCCGGACGCGGGGGCGTCCGGGGCGTTGACGGGCGGCGGGTCAGCGGGGGGTCATTCCCCGTAGAACTTCGTCAGTTCCTCGTGGATCAGCGGCTCGCTGATGCTCTCGCTGACCAGGCGGGTCTGGAACCGCTTGCTGCCGGGGGTCAGGCCCTTGATCCGCAGCGTGTAGACTTCCTTCTCGCCGGGGGCCAGCTCCGGGAGGCTGTCGAACAGGATCAGGGCGCCCTCGGTGCGGTAGGCGGCGGGGCCGCGGACGGCGCCGACTTCCGTGCCTTCCGGCACGCGGCAGGCCAGGCCGACGGTCTTGGCGGGGGCGGTGCCCTCGTTGGAGATCGTCACGGTGTACTGCGTCTCGGCGCCGACCTCGACCGGGTCGTCGGTGTCCTCAATCGTCAGGGCCAGGCTGGCGGTGCCTTCGATCCGGGTGACGTGCTCGGCGCCGGCCTTGGCCCGGCTGCTGGCGGAGACCTCGGCCCGGTGGACCTGCTCCCCGCCGGTGACGGCCTTCAGGTTGACCGTGGCGGTCACGCTCTCGCCCGCCTCGACCTGGCCCAGGAACCACCGCACGGTGCGGCCGGCCGGGTCGTGGGTGCCGCTGCGGTCGGCGGAGAGGAACTCGAAGCCCTCCGGCACGCGGTAGCCCAGCCGCACGTTGTCGGTGGCGGCGTCGCCGGGGTTGGAGACAGTCAGCATCATCGTGGCGACGCGGTTGACGTACCGCAGGCCGGGGCCGTCGATCGCCAGGTCGATCTGCGGGCTCATCACCTCGATGTCGGCGACGGTTTCGGCCTGCAGGCCGCCCTCGCCGCGGACCTGCACGGTGATCGTCTGCGTGCCGCCGAGGCTCGTCAGCAGGCCGAGGCGAACCGGCTTGGTTTCGCCGGCGGAGAGGGCGCCGATGTTCATCGTCAGCCGCTTCGGGCCGCCGCGGTGCTCCAGGCCCTCGGGCAGGACGGCTTCGATCAGGACCTCGTCGACGCTGCCGGTGCCGGGGTTGGAGACCAGGATCGTCTGGGTGGCCGGCTCGCCCAGCAGCACGTCGCGGGGGCCTTCCAGTTCGACCGTCAGCTTGGGCTCGGTGACGACCGGGGCGCCGCGGGCGATTAGGCGGCTGGTGACCATCGCGGCCAGCCGGTTGGACTGCGTCGGATCCTCGTCGCCGCCGACGGCGGTGGGACTGTAGGTGAGGCGGATCTCCTGCTGCTCGCCGGCGGCCAGCGTGGGGAAGGTCCAGGTCGGGTGCGGAGTGTCGACGCCGTCCTCCGGGGAGGGTTCGGCGCTGACGAGACCCATGTTCTCGGAGACGTCGCCGGTGACGGTCACCCCGTAGGCGGTCGCCGGGCCGGCGTTGGAAACGGTGAGGACCGAGGTGCACACCCGGCCGACGCGAATCGGGCCGGCGTGCCGCCAGGTGGCGCTCAGTTCGGCGTGCTGCGGGCCGACCCCGCCGACGCCGATCGTGCTGACCAGGGCGGCGTTCGTGGACGGTTCTTCGGTCGTCGGCTCCTCAGTGGTCGGCTCGTCGCTCGCCAGTTCGTCGCTCGTCGGCTCCGGCATCGCCGGGGCGGGCACGGGGGCCGGTTCCGTCAGGCGGAAGCCCGGAGTGCGGGAGGACGGCGTGCGAGCGGCCTCGGCGACGCGCAGCTCCGCGTCGGTCGGCTCGGCGAGCGGGTTCGGCCGCGTCGGAAGCGACGTCGGACCCTTCGGGGCGAACGGGTCCGCGGCGGAGACCGGAGCGATCGCCGGGGCGGCGTCCGACTCGACGGCGGCGTCCGACTCGACGGCGGCGTCCGCGGTCGTCGCGGTCGGCTCCGGGCCGGCGAGCGACGGGCCGTCGGCCTCGCCGCCGTCGGCTTCGGCGCTGTCGGCGTTGGGGGAGAACGGGTCCGCCATCGCGGCGAACGGGTCGTCCGTGCCGGAAACCGTCCGAATCGTCCCGGCGGCGGGGGCGCCGGCGGGGGCGGTCGCGGCGGCGGGCGTCACCGGGCCGAAGCCGAAGTCCGCGGCGCTGAAGGCGCTCCGCGGGGCGGCGGGGCGACGCTCCGTCACGCTCGGCTCGGACGCCGGCTCGCTCTGGACGGCGGCGGCCTGCACGGCGGCCGTCTTCGGCGCAGAGGCGGGGCTGGGGGTGAAGAATGAATCGAGATCGTTCACCGGCCGGCCGACGCCCGCGGCGGGAAATGCCGGCGGGGCGACCTTCGCGGCGGCGGCGGTTCCGGAGGTCTGCCGGATGCCGCTGTCGGCGCCGTCGGACTCGAACCCGGCCTGCATCACGCCGAAGGCGGACGCGTCGATCGGGCGCTGGGCAACCGGGCGCTGGGCAACCGGGCTCGTCTTGGCGGGGGCCGGCTCCGCCGGGATCGGCAGGGCGAACAGGTCGTCCATCGCCGCCGGGGCCGTCGCCGGGCCGAGCGAATTGCCCTGGGCCAACGCGGCCGGGGCGAACGCGGCGGGGGCGAGGGCCAACAGCGCCGCGGCGAGGCCGCCGCGAATCAACCCCGTGCGCCCGGTCGCCAAGAGCGGGGGGGCCGGGGGCAGGTGGGCCGTGCGAAACATGGGTCGGAGCGGCATGGGAGGCGAATGTCCTTCGTCCCGCGGACTCGGGCAGGGCCGGGGTGTGAGCGGTCGGCCGAGGCGAGAACGCCGGGGGTGCGGGGGAGTCCGCGGGGGCGTCGGGAGACCGGCCGGTCGGCGAGGCCCGGCGCCGGGGGCGTTCCGCTTGAGGGAAACGCCCAAACGTCGGGTCGGGCGGTCCGTGCCGGTCGCGCGGTCCGCCGGGGGACTGCTTCGGTTGCGGATCGGTGGGACCTTGAACCATTTTGTTCGTCTCCCACGGATTTTTCGCAGGCCCCCCGCGCGGCCGCCGGACCGACTCGACATGACGCGGTTCGCCGACGAGGACGAGGCAGAGGACGGATCAGCCGTCGGCACGACGGCGAGCACCCAACGGGAACCGCTCGTGGAGGCCGTCCCGGACGATTTGCTAAAGCGGTGGCAGAGGGGACCGCTACTGCTGGCCACCCGGGCGAGCATGCCGGTCGTCGAACTCCGCGGCCGCACCCTGACGCTCCGTTGGAGCCGCCACGAAATCACTGCGCACGTGTCGGAATGTCAGTTCCGTGTCGGCCGGCCGTGGAGAATGAAACTCAACGCCAGGTCAGCCCGTCGGTTGTTTCCGTTCGGCGACCACGACCTGATCCTGATCGATTTCCCGCCGCTCCGCCGCGGTTTCCTCACGGGCCGATATCATTCCCTTTACACCGCGCCGGTCGGGTATACGGAAGCCTCGTTGCAAGTTTGGAAGCGTGCATTGGCCCCGTTGCTCCGCGAGCCGAGCGGTGAATCGCAGTCACCGATCACGCAATTCCTAGAGACATAGTTTTTGGCGGCGCCCCGATTCCCGCCGCAGTTACTGGTGAGCGTCCGCGACGCCGCCGAGGCCCGGGCCGCCCTCGCGGGCGGGGCGGACGTGATCGACGTGAAAGAGCCCGCCCGCGGTTCCCTCGGCCGGGCGGACGAGGCCGTCTGGGCGGAGGTCGCCGCCCTGTGCGGCGAGACTGGCGATTCTTCCCGAGCCGCCGTCAGCGTCGCCCTCGGCGAGGCGGCGGAGCGGCCTTCCCTGCTTCAGACCCCGCTGATCCCCCCCGGCGTGCGGTGGGCGAAGCTGGGCCTGAGCGGTCTGCTCCCCGCCGACGCCCCGCCGGGCCGCACGCCGCAGTGGGCGTGGGACTGGCTGGACGCCCGCTTCCAATATGAAGCGATCGCCGCGGAGGGCCGCACCTTCCAATGGGTCGCCGTCGCCTACGCGGACCACGCCGCCTGCGGCGCCCCGGCGCCGGAGGCCGTGCTGGAGGAAGCGGTCGCCGCCGGTTGCGTCGCCCTGCTGGTCGACACCTTCCACAAGGACGGCCGCGGGCTGTTCGCACATCTCCCCGACGAGCGGCTGACGACGTTGGGCGAGCAGGCCCGGCGGCGGGGCCTGACCTTCGCCCTCGCCGGTTCTCTCGCCCTGGAGGACCTGCCGCGGGCGCTGGGCTGCGGGGCGGAGATCGTCGCGGTCCGCGGCGCCGCCTGCGACGGCGACCGCACCGGCCGCATCAGCGAGGCGAAGGTGCGGGCGTTGAAAAGCGTCCTGGCGAGCGGTGGGCGTTAGCCCTCCGTGTGTTCGACGCCGTCCGCACGCTCGAACCGTTTCGAGGACACGGCGGGCTGACGCCCCCCGCTCGCCGACAGGGCTCGCAGATTGACCCACTCCACCTCCAGCCCCGCGGCGAACTGGGCGAAGTGGGCGTCGACGGCGTCCGGCCGTCGTTCGCAGCTTTTCAGCAGGGCGAGCCGCCGGGCGGGCCAGCGGCGGGCGACCCAGGCGGCGAGGGTGTCGCTGGTGGTGTCCCAGGTGTGCGGCGGGGCGTGGCCGTCGAGCGGTTCTTCCCGCTCCAGGAACCGCGGCAGATCGAGTACGGCGGTCGCTCCCCGGCCCCAAGCGTCGCGTGCGGCGTCTCGGGTCGAAACCCGTTCCGCCCCCGGCAGCAGTTCCGACACGAACCGGGCCGTCAGCCCCAGCGCCTCGCAGGCCAGCCGGTGGGCCCGCTCCTCGCCCAGCCGGTGCGAGCGGTCCCAGTCCCGCACGGCGTCCGCCGCCGCCCCCCCGCCGACGACGACCAGCGCCCGCGGTTCATTCCGTAACACCTCCCCCAGCCGCCCCGCGAGGTCCGGCAAATCCAACAGGCTCCCGCCGAGCTTCACGACGAGGGGGGCGGCAGAAGCGTGCATGAGGCGGAACCGACGAACCCGATCGGCGGCAGCCTACCGCCCGTCCGCGCCGGAGTCGGCCTCGCCGAACTCGACCGGGACGTGTTCGGAGTCCGGGTTCGAGCGGTCGGAGCAGTTGCGGCCGAGCCAGCGGCGGTAGGCGGCGAAGTCCTCCCGGCTGATCCGGTCGAACCGCTCCTGACTGAACGGCGTGCCCTTCGGCAGCCGCTGGCGCGCCCAGGCGGCGTACTCCGCGCTCAGCATCAAGTCGCGGGGGTCCCAGCCGACCAACTCGGCGAGGCGTTCGATGTCGCCGCCGGCGAGCTTGAGCGCCGCGAGCTTCACCCGGACCTGGTCCGACTTGAACCCGGCTCCGGCGAGGGCCGCCTCCGCCGCCGTCCGGTCAGCGGCGTAATCCCGCGCCAGCACGCGGTCCACGTCGGCGGCGTCCACTTCCGGGACCGGTTGGTGCTGCATCGTTCCGCGGGGCTTGGTGGGGAAGGCGACGGCGGAGAAACGAACGACGGTCCTCGCCGGATCACGCCCCGGCCGCACCGGCGTCCCGGGCGGCGAGCCGCACCGCCGGGTTCGGATCGTCCCGCAACGGGCCAAGCGATTCCTCGTCGAACCCCGCCGCCCGCCACGCCCGGATCGCGGGGAGCCGGACGGTGGCGTACCTGTCCTTCAGCGCCGTAGCGAGGACGGGTTTGACGCTTTCCTCCTCGCCGTAGGCCCCCAGCGCCCGCACCGCGGCACCGCGGATGCGGGGGTCGTCGTCCGCCGCGGCGGCGAGGAACGCGGCGGGGTCGTCCGGCCGCACAGTTTGCAGGGCCGCCAGCGCCCAGCCCTGCACCATCAGGTCCTCGTCCCGCGTCAGCGGCACGATCGCCGCCGTCAGCACGTCGCGGCGCTCGGCGAGGTCCGCCGGCCGCATCTTCGTGAGCGACTCGAGCCGAAACTTCAGTGAGACGCTCCGATCGACCGTCGCTGATTCCAGCGAACGGTACAGGTCCTCAATCGTTTCGGAGAACATCCCGGCGTCCGGGTCCGCGACGACCTCGGCGTCTGCCTGAGAGGCGACGGCCAACGCCGCCGCGAGAGCCGGCAACGCCCGGGCGCCGGCCGATCGCAGAACCCACTGCGTCTCATGAACGGTGAAGCGGTGTCCTTGGGCCGCGTAGATCGGCAGCAGGTCGTCGGGCAGCGGTCCGGCCCCGGCGACGGCGAGAACGACAGCGGTGTTCGGCCGTTCGGATCGGTAACGGGTGAGGTGCGGTCGAAGTTGCGGCAGAGCCGGAGCGGCGTGCGGCCCCATCGCCCATAACACGCTGGCCGGCCGCCACAAGGCGCGTTCGACCTTCTTCCATCGCTCCAACCAGGCTTTGCGCTCTGCCGGGGTCGCCTCCGCCGGGAGGTCGTTCGGCAGATCCTCGGGGATCTCGGGAATCCTCGGGAATACCAAGTCCGGCAAGGCGGGATGGCCCGGGTCGATCTTGGCGACGGTTTGCGCCACGAACAGGCGAAACTCGCCCTCGTCCCAACGGTCGCTGTTCGCTTCAACCGCGGCTCCAGCTTCGCCCAGCAGCGGGACGAGTCGCGGCAGTTCGGAAGACGCCGCCGGTCCCATCCATCCCAACATGTCGATCGCGTCTTTCCGCCATGTCTCGTCCTGCACCAATAGTCCGACGGCCCGCTCGAAGCCGAACGCGTCCGGCCCCCACTCGAAGTTCTCTCCTGCGGCGAAGAACTCACGCGGGTTCTCCGGGACCGCCTCGCGGGCGTGGGGGGCGAGGACCGTGCGGGCCTCCGCCGCATGCTCCGGATAGCGGCTGAGGGCTTGGAGGGCCGCAAACAACTGACCCACCTCTCGCGAGCCGGACTCCGACCCGAAGGCCAGCACGCGGACCAGCAGGTGGTCCAATACAAGCTCGCTCCCCGCGCCCAGACGGGTCAACGACTCGACCGCCGCGGTCCGCACGGCCGGATCCGGGTCGTCGGTCGCCGCCAGACGCAACGCCCTGATGCCGGCGGCGCGGGCGGCGGCGTCCGAGGCAGACAGCGGGGGTTCCTCATTGGGGCGATAATTGTCCCGTCGAAACGCGACGGCGATCGCCTCCGCCGCGGCCGACCGCACCCGGGGGGCGGGGTGATCGAACAGCGTCAAAGCGACGTGAACGGCCGGACCCCGGACGCGGTTGAGAAAGATTTCGGCCTCCAGAAACTCGACCGCCCGGTCGGCGTCTGAAAGACCAGGTTCGGCGACGGCGATCAGCGCCGTGGCCAGAGCGGGATCCGCCGGAACCGCATCGTTTTCCCTTGGGAACAGTCGACCCGCCGCCCGCCAACCGACCTTCCGGAGCCACGCGCGGTCCGAGACGATCGCCGCGATGACCGCCGGCACTCCGTCGACGGCGAGCGCTTCGACGGCCTTGTCCGCGTCATAGAGCCGGCGCCCCGCGGGATTCCCCCCTTCAGCCAGAATCTCCAACAGCGCCGCTTCCCGGGCGCGGGGGCCGAGCGCGGCGAGTTCCTGAAGCGCTTCGGCAAAATCGCCACCGTTTCTCTCCTCGCCGAACCCGGAAGCGACCGACAGCCGCACGGCCCACTCCTGCGGGGTCGCCTTTACCCAGTCGACGCCGTCGTCCGGCGGGGCCGCGGCTAGCAGGGCGAGACACAGGGCGGCGGACATCAGACCTTCCGATCGTCAGGGCGAGGCCCCCGCACCCTACCGGACGGCGCTCACTCGGGGTTCACTCGATAATCTTCGAGATCGGGCTCTCCACGATCCAGCGGGCGCCGGCGGCTTTGAGTTCGGGCATCACGCGGCGGACGTCGCGTTCGGCGACGACGCTCAGGACGTCCACGCGGTCGGCGTCGGCGAGACTGCTGATCGTCGGGCTCTCCAGGCTCGGCAGCACGCCCAGCACCGCGTCCAGGTCCGCCTTCGCCACGTTCATCATCAACTGCACCTTGCCCTCCGCGGCCAGCACGCCGTTGAGCATCAGCACCAAATCGTCCAGCTTGCGGCGCTTCCACGGGTCCGCCGCGGCGGCCGGGTGGGCGATCAGGCGGGTCGTGCTTTGCAGCACCTCGTCCACGATCCGCAGGTCGTTCGCCCGCAAACTGCTGCCGGTTTCGGTCACCTCCACGATCGCGTCGGCCAAGCGCGGAGGCTTCACCTCCGTGGCGCCCCAGCTGAACTCCACCTTTGCGCTGACGCCGTGCTTGTCGAGGTAGCGCTTCGTCAGGCCGACGGCCTCCGTGGCGATCCGCTTGCCCTCCAGGTCTTTGACGGACTGCACCGGGGAACTCTCCGGCACGCACAGCACCCAGCGGACCGGCTTGCGGGAGGCCTTGCTGAAGACCAGCTCCGTCAGTTCGACGACGTCGGCGCCGGTTTCCTCAATCCAGTCGTGGCCGGTGATGCCGGCGTCGAGGATGCCCTCGCCGACGTAGCGGGCCATCTCCTGGGCCCGGATCAGCAGGCACTCGATCTCCCCGTCGTCGATGCGGGGGAAATAGCTGCGGGAGGTGATCTGCAGGTTGTAGCCGGCCTTGCGGAACAGGTCGCTGGTCGCCTCCTGCAGGCTACCGGCGGGGATGCCGAGCTTGAGGAGGTTGCCGTTTTCGGCGGACGGCGTGGCGGGGGAGGCGTCGGACATGGTGGCGGGATTGCACGGGGTTCGGGATCGGATTGCAACGCGGCGCCGGCTCGGCTCCCCTCGCCCTTGAGGGAGAGGGGCCGGGGGTGAGGGTGACGCACGGTTCACCCGCTTCCACGCTCTGCGGCGACGACCCGGCCGACGGGTGAGCGTGCGGACCGTGAGCGGCGTGCGGGCGCCGCTGCCCCCTCACCCCCGGCCCCTCTCGCCCATAAGGGGGCGAGGGGGGGACGAAGCGGCGTGACGTCGGCTTTGGGAAACGCCCCGCGATCCCGTACGATCCCGCCTTCACCCCGCCCCCGCGCCGCATTCTCTTCAACTCTCCCGATGGCCGAGCAGAAAGCCACCAACGTCACCTGGCACGAGTCCCGCGTCTCCGCGGACGACCGGGCCGAACTCATGGGGCACAAATCCGCCCTGCTGTGGTTCACCGGCCTGTCCGGCGCCGGCAAGAGCACCGTCGCCAACGTCGTCGATCACCTGCTGCACCAGAAGGGCTTTCACACGTACGTCCTCGACGGCGACAACATCCGGATGGGGCTGAATAAGAACCTCGGCTTCAGCCCCGAGGACCGCACGGAGAACATCCGCCGCATCGGCGAGGTCGGCAAGCTGTTCACCGACGCCGGCCTGCTGACGATGACCGCCTTCATCAGCCCTTACCGCGAAGACCGCGATCAGGTCCGGGCGCTGTTCGGCGAAGGCAAGTTCGTCGAGGTCTACGTCAAAGCCAGCCTCGAAACCTGCGAGCAGCGCGACCCCAAGGGCCTCTACAAGAAGGCCCGGGCGGGCGAGATCAAGGGCTTCACCGGGATCGACGCCCCCTACGAAGAGCCGGAGAACGCCGAACTGACGCTCGACAGCGACGGCAAGGACGTCGACACGCTGGCCAACGAAGTGGTGGACTACCTCGAGCAGAACGGCTACCTCAAAACCGCCTGAGCGGGCCGGTTGTAGGGACCACGACGCCCCGGCCGGAGCGATCGCTCCGACCGGGGCGTCGTTTGCTTGATGCGGCGGAACGATCCCGCCAAAACGCGGGGCGTCCCCTGCTCCCTGCGCCTCCGCGAGGTCCCGATGTCGATCCGTCCGCTGTTTCCCGCTGCGTTGTGCGTCTCCGCCCTGCTGGGCCTGTCGGCCCTTGATCGCTCCGCCGTCAGTCAGGACGGCGCCGCCCCCGAGGGCAGCTTCGAGCCCACCACCGCGGGGGCCCGCGAGGGGATCGACGTCTATCCCCGCCGCCTGCCGCCGGGGCTGGGCGTGCTGCGGCTCTCCTCGGAGCAGAAGGAGCGGATCTACGCCGTGCAGGCGAAGTACCACGTCCAGATCGAGAAACTGCGGGCGGAGATCGCCGCCCTCGAAGCCAAGCAGGAGGCCGAGGTGACCGCCGCCCTGACCCCCGCCCAGAAGGACTTTTTGAAGGCCTACGAGGCGATGAAGCAGGCCGAGCAGGCCGCCGCGGAGAAGGACGCGGCCGAGACGCCCGCTGACGCGGCGGAATAGCGCCCGCCAACCAGCGGCTCGCCGTCGCCCGTTCCCCCCTCTCCCCTTTTTGGGGGAGAGGGGGAAAGGACGTCCGCCCGGCGGAGCAGGTCCTGTGAGCCCGGAGCGCAAGCTCCGGCCGTGCGTCTCACGCCGGCTGCGCCGACGGCCGGAGCTTGCGCTCCGGGCTCACCGCCGTCGAGACGCTTAGCATCAGCGGGTTTCAGTCGTCGAAGGAATAATCCCGCAGCCGGTTGCGCGGGGCGACGCCGGGGGGACCCGGTTCGTTCCGGGACGGCTCGACGGGGCTCGGCTCCGCGGCGCGGGCGGCCTCGGCCCGGAGGGCCCGGAGGGCGTGCTCCAGGGCGACCCGCTTGGCCTGCACGTCGGCGAGGCGGTCGCGGGTGTGCACGGCCGTGGCGAACCAGTCCAGCCCGGCGAGGAACAGCAAACCGCACACGCCGGTCATCAGGACCGCCAGATAGGCCGGCATCCAGGCTTGGGCGGCCGGCCCCGCGGCGGCGAGGGCGGCGTCGCCGGCGGGGATCAACACGCCGAGCCACACCAGCAGCCCCGCCACCTGCATGCGGCGCCGGTAGCGGGCGAGGTGAAAGTCCAGCTCCCAGTCCTCCAGCTCCCCGCGGGCGGCCTTCTCCTCGGTTCGCTCCCGCCCCCGCCAGTGCAGGAGGGCGGCGACGGCGCCGACGGCGACGAGCCAGAGCCCGAAAGCGGTCGGCAGCAGATCGAACGGCACGGCGGTCTCCGGGAACGGGGGGAGTCACTATCCGCGGCGAACGCCGGCCGGTCCAGCGGGCGCCCGCCCGCCGACCGAACCGGAGCCCTTGCCGAACCGGGGCGGCTCGGCGACGGTCCTCCCGGTTCCCCGCCCCCGGTTCCCCGCCCCGCCGCTCCCGTCCCGCCGGTCGTCCCCGTTGGTTCAGATCATCGAATACGCCGCGGTCGTCAGCGCGGCGATCTACGCGGTGGGGCTGGCCTCCCGGCACGGGATGGACGCGGTCGGCACGCTGGCGCTGGCGGTGATCGTCTCGTTCGGCGGGGGCACGCTGCGGGACCTGCTGCTCGATCGGCACCCGCTGTTCTGGATCGCCCGGGAGCGGTACGTCGTGGTCGTGGCGTTCATCGTCACGATCGGCGTGCTGGCCCCGCGGCGGGTGGCCCGTTTGGAGGGCTGGCTGCGGGTTCCGGACGCGTTGGGGCTGGGCACGTTCGCGATTACGGGGGTGGTCATCGCCCGTCAGGAGGGCGCCGGCCCGCTGGTCAGCGCCCTGCTGGGCGTGGTGACGGGCACCTTCGGCGGGGTGATGGGCGAGGTGGTCTGCAACCGCGTGCCCAGCCTGTTCAAGCCGAGCACCCCCCTGTACGCCAGCTGCGCGTTCGTGGGGGCGTGGTGCTTCCTGATCCCGGTGCAGTTGGGCGCCGACCCAAGGGCGGTGCAGCCGTTCGCCGTCGCGGCGATCGTGGTGCTCCGGCTGATCGCGGTGCGGCGCCAGTGGAAGCTGAAGCCGGTCGGCGACTCCGTCGCGCCGACCGCCGAGGAGGACCTCGCCCCCGTCGACGTGCATCCCCGCCGCGCCGCCGCGTTGAGAAAGAAACGCGCCAACCGGCGGCGACTGCGCCGCTAGCGGCGCCGCGCGCCGTCGCCGTCGGGGGCGCCCTTCAGCACTCGCCCGGGCCGTCGTCCGGCATCAGCGGCGCGGCGACGGCCCGCACCCGGTCGAGATCCGCCCGCAATCCCAGTTCCTCCGCCCACCGGTCGAGGTAGGCGTCGTCTAAGGCGGCCCCCTGCACCGCCAGGACGCCGACCACATCGTCGTGCTGGCGGGTGGAGCCGGTCTCCTTCGCCCAGCGCAGCTTGCTAAGGATCGAATCCTCGGCGGACACCATCCAAACCTCGGGCAACGCCGCGTTTAACGGTCGTCGGACCCGCCGGGCGAACGCCTGCCTGTCGTAGGCCTCCGCCTTGCACACGATCAGGTCGGCTTTGAACGCCGAAGCGTAATCGATGACGTTGAACATCCGCCGGTCGTGCACCGCGGCGCGGGCCGTGTTCGCGTCGGCGTAGAACGCTTCGCCCAAGGCCCGCACGAATCGCACCACCCTGCCGGGAGTGTCCGGGTCGATGAGAATGTCGGCGTCCGCCGTCTGCCGCCGCTGGCCGTAGCTGGAACTCGCCACCGAACCGGTCAGCATGTACGGCACGCCGACGGCTTCCAAGCGGGCCGCCATATCGAGCACGAACCGCTCCTCGTCCGTCGCAGAGGGGGGCGTCGCGGGGGCGCTCACGGTTTCGCCTCGCCGTAAACCTGACGGAACAACTCGTCGCCGAGCCAATGGCGGCGGCACTCGCGGGTCAGGCGGGCCTCGTCCCAATCGGGGTGGCGGAGAGTCAGGGCCTGCCGAAACCGGCTGCGGGCGACGCGGTTCATGTCGAACATCCGACCGCACCGCTCCGCCGGGCTCATCCGGCGGAGCGCGACGACCAACGCCCGGGCGGCGTCCGGCGTGGTGTCGGAGGAGGTCAGGCTCATGCGGGCAGTCTATCACCCCGCGTAAAGCCGAGGCCCCGCGGGGCCTCGGCGTGACGCGGGCTCACCCCAGCCGCTCACGCAGGGCGTCGTTCTGCTGGCGCAGCTCCGGGGGGAGGCGGTCGCCGCAGAGGTCGAACCAGGCGTCCCGCTGGTCGCACTCCGCCCGCCAGTCGTCGCGGTTCACGGCGAACAGCGCCTCCTCGTCCTCGGCGCTGACGCCGAGGTCGTCCATGTGCAGCTCCTCCCGCGTCGGGCGATATCCCAGCGGGGTCTCCACCGCGTCGCCGGCGCCCTGCACGCGGTCCACGATCCACTCCAAGACCCGCATGTTGTCGCCGAAGCCCGGCCAGAGGAACCGGCCGTCCTCGCCGCGGCGGAACCAGTTGACGTGGAATACCTTGGGCATCTTGTCCCCGCCCCCGGCGTTCCCCTTCCGGCCCATCTCCAGCCAGTGCCGCCAGTAGTCGGCGATGTGATAGCCGCAGAACGGCCGCATCGCCATCGGGTCGAACCGCAGTTCGCCCACCGTGCCCTCGGCGGCGGCGGTCTTTTCGGAGGACATCGTCGCCCCCAGATAGGTGCCGTGCTCCCAGTCGAACGCCTCGAAGGCCAGCGGCATCACCCGGCTGCGGCGCCCGCCGAACACGATCGCGTCGATCGGCACGCCCTGGGGGTCCTCCCAGCGGTCGCTGATGCTCGGGCACTGCCCGGCCGGGGCGGTGAAGCGGCTGTTGGGGTGGGCGGCCGGGTGATCGGAGTCCGGCGTCCAGGGCTGCCCCAGCCAGTCGATGCACTCCGGCGGCGCCGGTTCGAGGCCCTCCCACCAGACCGTACGATCCGGCTTCAGGGCGACGTTGGTGAACAGCGTGTTCGCCCTGCAACTGGCGAGCGCGTTGCGGTTCGTCTCCTCACTGGTGCCGGGGGCCACGCCGAAGAAGCCGTGCTCCGGGTTCACCGCCCACAACCGGCCGTCCTCGCCGAACCGCAGCCAGGCGATGTCGTCGCCGACGGTCTCGACGCTCCAGCCTTGGGCCCGGTCGGCGACGGGGGGCACCAGCATCGCCAGGTTCGTCTTGCCGCAGGCGCTGGGGAAGGCGCCGGCGATATAGGTCGTCTCGCCCTGCGGATTCGTCACGCCAACGATCAACATATGTTCCGCCAGCCAGCCCTCGTTTCTGGCCTGGACGCTGGCCAGTCGCAACGCGTGGCACTTCTTCCCCAGCAGAGCGTTGCCGCCGTAATTGGAGGAGAAGCTCATGATGAGATCCTCGTCCGGGAAGTGGGCGATATAACGGTTCTCCTTAGAGAGATCGCCCGTGCTGTGCAGGCCCTTGGTGAAATGGCCCTTGCGGGCGAGTTCTTCCAGGGCGACGCGGCCCATGCGGGTCATGATCCGCATATTCGCCGCGACGTAGGGGCTGTCGGTAATTTCCACGCCGACCTTCGCCGCGTCCCCGCCCGGCGGACCCATCACGTAGGGCACGACGTACATCGTGCGGCCCCGCATGCAGCCCTCGAACAGCGGATCGAGAATCGCCTTCATCTCCGCCGGCGATTTCCAATTATTCAACGGGCCGGCGTCGGCTTCGTTCTCGCTGCAGATAAAGGTGCGGTCCTCCAGCCGGGCGACGTCGCTCGGGTCGCTGCGGTGCAGATAGCTGCCGGGTTGCTTGCGCTCGTGAAGCGGAATCAGCGTGCCGTCGGCGACCATCGCCTCGGTCAGCCGGCGATATTCGGCGTCGGAACCGTCGCACCAATGCACGTGGCTCGGCCGGGTGCGGGCGGCGACGGCGGCGACCCACGATTTTAAATCGTCGGCGGCCTTGGCAGGGGAACCGGTGGGGGCGTCCATGATTCCGTTCGGGTACGCAAAGAGCGGCGGCTCCCCGGGCGGGCGACGGGGGGCGAGGCGGGCGGAACCCTGCAGCATAACGCCGCGGTCCGCAGGTGTCGGCGCGGGTTCGGCATCGCGGGCGCGGCGGCGAACGGGTTACGATCCGTGGATGGGATCGCCACCGCCGCTCGCCGGAATGCCGGGGTTTACCCTGAGTGACGCTGCGGCCGTGCGGCTGGACGCGGTCTCGTTCTTCCTCGCCGGGTTCCTGCTCGTCGCGGCGGTCGTGATGGGCTGCTGGAACCTGCTGCGGCAGGATTTTCCGAGGCTGCCGCGGCTCTCTTACAAGCGGGCGCTGGCGGCGACGGCGCTGTGGGGGCTCGTGTTCCTGCTGGCCCTGACGATGATCTCCGGCGCCCGCGAACTGATGACCCCCGGCGCCTGGGAGCGGGCCGGCTGGACCTACGAACTGACCGAGCCGGACCGCCCGTCCCCCGACGCCGCCCGCGACCGCCGCCGGGCCGGCCTCGCCGCCCTCTACGCCGCCTGGCGCGACCGCGGCACCGAACTGCCGGCCGAGGTCCTCACGATCCCCGGCCGGGCCCCGCGGACCTACCGTTTGATTGAAGGCCGCACCGCGGAGGACGCCGGCGCCGTGTTGGCGTTCGAGCCGGACCTGTTCACTGCGGACGACGGCGGGGCGGAGCCGTTCGTGCTGTTCGTCGGCGGGGCCGTGCACCAACTCCCGCGGGACGTGCTGGAGACGCTGCTGGGCGAGCCTGAAGCGAACGCCGCCGATCCCGCGTTCCCCCTCGCCGCAGACGAGGAGACGGCCGAGTGAAGTCTTACCCCGGGGTCGATCCTGCGACGGTCGAACCGTTGCCGTGCCCGCCGGTCCCGGAGAAGCCGGAGCGGAAGGAGCTCAGTTGGCTCTTGAGGCTCGGCCTGTCGTTTCTCGCCCTGTTCCTCTGCTGCGGACTGCTCACGCCGTGGCTCCTTGGCGTACTGGAACTGCCCGGCCGGCTGCTGTTCGGCTGGATCCCCTTCCTCGCCCGCACGTTGCCGCAGGTGTCGGTGGACCCGGTCGGCGTGGCGACGTTCGCCGCGCTGCTGGCCGGGTTGGCGGCGGCGGTGCACGTGCTCGGCCGGTGGGGGCTGCCGGGCGACAACGGAGCGGGAGCCGGTCGCGGGTGGGGCTGGCGGTCGACGGCCGCGTCCTGCGGGTTGGTGGTGAGCCTGTTCGCCGCCGGCGTCGCCGCGACCGGCGCCGGGCACCAGATCGGCTGGCTGGTCAACTCGCCGGTGCCGCTCTTCAGTCGGGAAGGTCCGGGGCGGCGGTCGCAGGCGCAGAACAACCTCAAGCAGATCGGCCTCGCCCTGCACAACTATCACGCACAACACGGCCGCTTCCCCGCCGGCGGGACGTTCGGCCCGACCGGCCGCGGCGAGCACGGCTGGGCGACGCGGCTCCTGCCCCACCTCGACGAGGCCGCCCTCGCCGAGCGCGTGCGGTGGGACGAACCGTGGGACGCCCCCGCCAACCGGGAGCCGTTCGCCAAACCGCTGCCGCCCTTCGCCTCCCCGTACCCCGGCCTGCCGACGGAGGACGCCGACGGCTACGCCCTCGCCCACTACGCCGGCAACGCCCGCGTGCTGACCGACAAGGTGGGTTTGAGCTTCCTCGACGTCCGCGACGGCATGACCCAGACGCTGCTTGCCGGAGAGGTCGCCGACGGATTCCTGCCCTGGGCCCATCCGGCGAACGCCCGCGACCCGGCCGTCGGCCTCAACATACGGGGAGGGTTTGGGTCGACTCGCGACTCCGGCGTCATCCTCGTCCTCATGGCGAACGGCAGCGTCACCACGATGAGCGAGACGATCGACCCCGCCGTGTTGAAGGCCCTCGCCACCCCGGCCGGCGGGGAGACAGTGCCGGAGTATTGACCGCGAACCGGGACCGCCGGACGGTCCGGTCGCTAGGCTGGGGGCATGCTCGCCCTCCTGCTCGCCGCCCCGCTCGCCCTGGCCCCATTCGACGATGCGGCGGGGGCTTCCTCGCCCCCTCAAACCGGCCCGCCGCGGGCGGTGATTGCGGGGGATTACGAGAAGAAAACCCTCGCACGGGTGAACGCCGACGGCACGACGGCCTGGTCGAAGCCAATCCGGGCGATCCACGACCTGCACGCCCTGCCGAACGGGCACACGCTGTATCAGACGAACTTTCGCAACGTGATCGAGGCGGACGCCGACGGGAATACCGTCTGGCGCTACGACGCCCCGGAGGGGGTCGAGATTCACGCCTTCCAGTGCCTACCCGACGGCGCCACGCTGATCGCCGAGAGCGGCAAGCGCCGGCTGATCGAGGTCACGCCGGACGGTTCGATCCGGGCCGAGGTCCCCCTCACGGTCGACCGCCCGGACAAGCACCGCGACACCCGCCTCGCCCGCAAAACGCCGGCCGGGACCTACCTCGTCGCCCACGAGAACGACGCCGCGGTGCGGGAGTACGACGCCGACGGCACGGTCGTCTGGAGCTTCGACGTCGGCTCGAAGGTCTACGGCGTGGAGCGGCTGGCGAACGGCAACACCCTCCTCGGCACCGGCGACGGTCACCGGGTGATCGAAGTGAACCCGGCCAAGGAGATCGTCTGGGAACTGACCTCCGACGACCTGCCCGGCGTGGAGCTGGTCTGGGTCACCATGGCGACCCGCCAACCGAACGGGAACACCGTCGTGGTGAACTGCCACGCCGGCCCGGAGAACCCGCAGATTCTCGAAGTCACGCCGGAGAAGCAGCTCGTCTGGAGCTTCAAAGACTTCGCCCGCTTCGGCAACGCCCTGCCCGTCGCGGTCCTGCCGGGGGAGTGAACGGCCGCCCGAGGTGCCGTCCTACGGCGTCTCGGGCTGAAACAGCTCCTGCACGAAGTGATACAGCGTGTTCCGCCAGTGCGGGGCGTCGTGGCCGTTGTCGTCCACGTGCCAGACGTGCGGCACGTCGTTCTCCTTCAGGTACTGGTGCATCCCCCGGCTGATCCGCATCAGCCCGTCCTTGGAACCGCAGGAGAGCCACAGCAACTCGAGCTTCTCCGCGGTCTCGGCGGGGTTCGGGACGAGTTCCGCCGGGCGTTTCGTGTTCGGGGCCGAGGAGAACCCGCCGACCCAGGCGAAGGTGTCCAGGTGGCTCAGCCCGAAGTTCAGGCTCTGCCCGCCGCCCATCGACAGCCCCGCCAGCGCCCGGCTCTCGCGGTCGGTCTTCACGCTGTAGCGGGACTCGATCGCGGGGATCACGTCGTCCAGCAGGTCCCGCTCGAAGACGGCGAAGGCCGGGGCACTGGCGAACACGTCGCCCTCGGCCCGGTCGTTCTTCTGAGCCCGGCCGTTGGGCATCACGACGAGCATCGGCTTCGCCTTGCCGTCGGCGATCAGGTTGTCCAGCAGCACGTTCGGCTGGGCGAACCGGGTCCACTCCGTCTCGTCGCCCCCGATGCCGTGCAGCAGGTAGAGCACGGGGTACTTCTTGTCCGACGAGTAGCCCGGCGGAGTGTAGACCCGCATCTTGCGGGTCGTGCCGACGGTCTTGGAGTCGTACTCGATCGTCTCCAGCTTGCCGTGGGGGATGTCCTCCCGGGGCGTGAGGAGGTCGGCGGGGGGCGCCGGGCGGGCGGGGACGTCGTCGGGGGCGAGTTCGACCGGCCGGCCGAACCGCGGTTCGCCGCTCCGCCGGTCCGGGCCGCGGCGGTCCGGACCGTCGTTGGATTGGGCCGCCGCGGGGAGGGTCGTCGCCAGCAGGGCGGTCGCGAGGAGGAGCTTCATGGTCTCAGGACGCCACGGGGGAGCGGTTCGAACGGCCCCGCATCGTAACGACCGCCCGCCCGGCAACCGTCCGCCGAGCGGTCAAGCGACCGGTCAGGCGGCGTCGGAGCGGGGGAAGGCGTCGACGAGGGCCGCGACCATGCCTGCGTCCTCGTCGCCGCTGAGAGGGACCCGCAGACACTCCGGCAGGCCGCGGAAGAAGGTGCACTGCCGCTTGCTGAACTGCCGGGTGCGGGTCTTCAGCCGCTCCACGCACTCCGCCAGGGGTTCGCCGCCCTCCAGATGATCAAGGATCTCCTTGTAACCCAGTCCCTGCCGGGCGGTGGTCCCCAGGCCGGGGTCGGTTCGCAGGCGGTCGACCTCTTCGACGAGCCCCTCCGCCAGCATCTGATCGACGCGGCGGTGAATGCGGTCCCACCGGACCGCCCGCGGCGGATCGAGCCACAGGCACAGCGCCGGGCGGTCCGCCGGCGGCCGGGGGTCGTCCAGCGGGCGGGAGGCGGAGAACCGTTGGCCGGTCAGGCGGATTACCTCCAGGGCCCGCACGATGCGGCGGGCGTCGGTCGTGTAGATGCCGGTGGCCGCGGCGGGGTCGAGGGCGGCCAAGTCGGCGTGCACCGCCTCCGGCCCGCGGGCGGCGACCTCCGCTTCCAACTCCCCCCGCACCGCCGGGTCGCCCGGCGGCACGTCGCCCAGGCCCCGCAGCAGACTGCGCAGGTAGAACCCGGTTCCGCCGACGAACAGCGGGACCTTCCCCCGGCTCAACACCTCCCGCACGGCGGCCTCGGCGTGCTCCAGATAGCGGGCGACGCTGAACGTCTCCGTCGGCTCGGCGAGGTCGAGCAGGTGATGCGGCACGGCGGCCCGCTCCGCCGCGGTCGGTTTGGCGACGCCGACATCCATCCCCCGGAACACGGCCATCGAATCCAGGCTGAGGACCTCCGCGTCCCACCGCTCCGCCAATCGCATCGCGGCGGCGCTTTTCCCGCAGGCCGTCGGCCCGGCGAGGATGCGACAGCGGCGGAGCAGTTCGGGGGGCACGGGGTTCCGGGGAGGAGTGATGAGGGAGGGGGCCAAGAAGTCCGCGCGGCGAACCCTAACCGTAAGCAATACGGTTCTCCCCTCTCCCTTGAGGGAGAGAGGTCGGGGGTGAGGGTGAGGCACGGTTCGCCCGTCTTCGCTCTTTGCGGTGATCGCCCGGACGGACGGGAGAGCAGAGCGGACCATCGACAGCGTTCGGGCGCCGTTGCCCCCTCACCCCCGGCCCCTCTCCCCCGGCCCCTCTCCCCCGGCCCCTCTCCCCCAAAAGGGGGGAGAGGGGAGACCGCGGACGGCGCCGCTATGTTGGGCGGACCGCTTCCCTGAACGACTCGCCACCGATGCCTGCGGTTCACGAACTTCACTTCACCGTCGCTCTCGCCGCGGCGCCGGCGGAGATCTTTGCCTGCCTGATCCGCCCGGAGGAGGTGATGACCCTCACCGATCCGAACGCCGGCGTCCGGCTGCGGAGCGGGCCGAAGGTGATGGCCGCGGGCACCGCGAACGAACTGGAGATCACCGGCTTCGGCGTGCCGCAGCGGGTCGTCTACACCGTCACCGCCTTCGAGGACCGCGGGCCCGCCGGCGGCGCCTTCACCGAGACGATGACCAAAGGCCCCCTGCCCGTCTTCGAGAACGACCACGTCGTCGCCCCCGCGGCCGAGGAGGGGGACGGCTGCACGGTGCACGAAACGTATCGGTTCGCCCCGCCCGGCGGGCTGCTGGGCTTCGTGCTGACCGCCGACCGGCTGCGGGGCGAACTGGAGAAGGGCCTGGCGTACCGCCGCCGGGCGTTGATCGAGCGGTTCGGCGCCGCCTGAGGCGGGCGGCGGCGGCAGGGACGCCGCGATCGGCACGATCGGCGCGGGTTTTGGACGGTCCGCGGCAGGTTCGTCGCGCCGGGGGCGGCGGGGCGACCCAGCGTTACGGCGGACGCCGGGCTTCCCGCCGGCGGCCACGTTCGCCCCGGAGCCCCCCCGTGCACGTCGCCCCCCGTTCCCCCCGCTGTCTGGTTCGCCGTGTGGGTCGCCGCCCGAGCGTCCGTCGGGGCGTGCGTCCGGCGCCGCGGCGGGGGGTGATCCTGCCGCTGGCCGCGGTGCTGCTGGTGCTGGTCTTCGCCTTCCTGGCGTTCAGTATTGACGTGGGTTATGTGGCGATGACGAAGGGGGAACTGCAGAACGCCGCGGACGCCGCCGCCCTGGCCGGCGCCGCCGAGCTGTCGGACGGCCCCGCCGCCGCCGTCCGCGAGGCCCAGTCGATCGCCGCGGAGAACGAGGCGAACCGGGCCGCCGTCGAGGTGCCGGAGGCGGACGTGACGCTGGGGTTCTGGGACATCGAGGCCCGCACCTTCGACGCCGCCGCGATCGCCCCCAACGCGGTGAAGGTGATCACGCGGCGGAACGATCAGGGCCTGCTGTTCGGCCCGGTCATCGGCACGGAGACGTTCAATTCCCGCACCGAGGCGATCGCCGCCGTGCACCCGCGGGACATCTGCTTCGTGGTGGACCTGAGCGGGTCGATGAACGACGACACCGAGGTCGCTTGGGCCACCGATCTGCTGAACGACACGTTCCGCGCCGCCGGCTACCCGAGCATCGGCACCGAACTGGCGGAGGACCTGTTCGAGGACCTCGGCTTCGGCGAATACCCCGGCCGGCTGGAGCACGTCGGCGGCGGGCTGGTGCCGGCGAACCGGTACGCCTACGCCAACCTCACCAAGGACGACGGCCCGCTGGCGAACGCCGCCGTGCCGCTGCGGTACCGCATCCTGCCGACGGACGGCGAGGCGCTTCGCAAACTGAAGTGCTACAGCGCGCTGATCGACTACCAACTGCGTCCGCTGATGCCCGGGGTGACGCCGCCGGCGGATTCGCTGCTGCACTACGCCTACTGGGAGAAGTACCTCGACTACATGCTGGAGGGCGTGCGGGTGGGCACCCCGCCGCCCCCGCCGCCGCCCCGCCCGCCGTCCACCGGCGGGGGGGGCGGCGGTACGAGCACGCCCCCGCCGCCGAGCCCCCCGCCGCCGCCCCCGCGGCCGACGGTCGGCTGGCTGGAGGAGGCGTTCCCCCACGACCTGCTGAACGAGCGCCCGACGATCGCGGGATCCTCGCCGGTCGAGTCGTTGAAGGCCTACGTCGCCGCCCGGTTCGCCCCCCCGCGGGCGGCGGCGGAGCGGCTCGCTGGGCTGGATTCGACGCGGGCGGCGCTGGCCCTGGCCCGGACCGCCGCCGCCGGCCCGGGCGACCCGCCCGGCACCCCGCGGCAGGGCTCGACCATGCAGAGCGAATGGCTGCCCCCCAGCCAGGACGGCGACCGCATCACCGGGATGAACAACCCGAACTCCTGGACCTTCCCCGGCGCGAGCAGCGGGCCGGTGCGGGCGCTGCGGAACAAGCTCGGCTTCCTCACCTACGCCCAGTTCCTGCAGGACTTCGGCCGCGACCGCAGCCCGGCGTTCGGCAACCACGAGAACGCCAACCCGGCCCTGTTCGGCAAGGTCCCGCTGTCGCTCGCCAGCCCCTACGCCCGCCTGCACCGGGAAACCGTCGCCGGCCGGGAGTTCTCCTTCCCCCCCCGCACCCAGCCGATGCACGCCCTGCGGCGGGGCCTGATCGCCGGTCTGGACGCGGTGGACGAACTGAACGGCTCCGGCCGGGCGGAGGTGGCGGACTGGGTCAGCGTCGTGACGTTCGACGGCCTCGGTCCGTACCACACGCCGGAGGTCGCCTTCGAACTCTCCGCCGACTACGCGGGGGCGATGGAAGCCGTCTCCAAGTTGCAGGCCGTGGGGGACGTCGGCGCCACCACGGCGCTGGACCCGGCGGTGCTGTTGGCCCAGGCGCACCTCGCCCCCGTCAGCGAGGGCGGCCGCGGGCGGTGGTTCGCCCGGAAGGTGATCGTGATCGTCTCCGACGGCATCCCGAACGCCTGGACGACCGAGGAGAGCGAGGTCGCCGCCTACCGCGCGACCCTCCCGGCCGAGGACGAGGCGGAGTTCGACCTGCCCGGCGCCACCTGGCTGAACGCCCCGCTGATGCACGCCCACAGTTGGCGGAGCGAGGGCCAGACGATCCCGATCGGCATGGGTCTGGGCGCCGACCACGACTACGCCGACCGCATGGCCCGCATGGCCCGCACCGCGGACGCCGCCGGCTCCAGCGCCCGCACCTCCGGCAACCCGGCGATGTACGAGGAGGAACTCCGCCGCATCTTCGAGGACTACCTCCGCCCCCGCCCGACGCTGGTGAAGTAGGCCGAACCGGCCCGGCGCGCCGCCGCGTTCAGAACCCCCGGAGGCGCCACAGCATGCCGAACAGCGCGAGGACGAACGCTTCCATCGCCAGCGGGAGCGCCGGCAGGGCGGCGGCGACCGCCGCCGGGGGCCAGGCTCCGGTCCACGGCTGCTTCGCCCGACCGTCCAGCGTCACGGCGGCGTTCCACAACGCCCCCACGGCCATGGCCACCGCGATCGCCTGGAACAGGTGCACGATCAGAAACACGTGGTGCCCGGCGTTGCCGCGGTCCCACCCCTCCCCCGCCACCCAGCAGCGGGTGGGGCGTTGCGGGTCGTACCGCACGGGCAGCCGGAACCGCACGCCGACCGCTCCGTCGCCCGCGGCCCGCAGCGCCGGTCCGGCAGGCGGCGCCCCCGCGACCGCCGGCAGCCGCGGATCGAACCCCGCCGGGTGATCGTCCGTCGGCACGGGCCGAAACACGCTGTCCAGCAGGCCGGTCTGAACGGCGCCGGCGGCGTCCGGGAAGGTCACACGAAAGCGGTAGTACCTCACGCCGCTGATCCCCCCGGTGCGGGTGACGACGGCGTCCGCCTCCGCGGGCAGCGCCCGGGCATGGGCGCGGCGTTCCTCCAATAACGTCGAGCCCGTCACCGCCAGATCGCCCAGCAGCCCGCCGACCAGCGCGACCGCCCCGGCCCAAAACAGCGCCCGACCGCCGGTCTCCGCGAACCGGCCGCCCCCGACCGGCACGCCCCGCACCCCGTGCCGCCACCCGAACGCCAGCAGCCCCAACAGCCCGCAGACCTCCCCCGTCAGCGACAGCCACGCCCGCCACGGTTCGGCGCGGGGCCAGTCCTCGGTGAGAATCACCCAGAACCCCCAGACGCCGACGGCGAGCAGCGCCAGAATCGCCCCGCACGCCAGCAGCACGAGCGGGGCGGCGGAGCGCGGTTCGGCACGCATCCGGCCGTTCTACCAGACCCCGGCCGCCGGCCGCCCGGCCGCGTCCCGCAGCGCCGTCGGGGGGCCCGCGGCCCGAGCCGGGAACCAAGCTTCCGGCATTCCGCCCGTTCGCCTAGAGTGTCGAAATCTTCGGCACACCTTGCGCAACCGGCCCCCGTGACTGCTCCTGACGCCCCGTCGACCGGTCCGTCGTCGACCGATTCGTTTTCGCTGTCGGGGCGCCGCGTACTCGTGACCGGCGGGGCGGGGTTTCTGGGCCGGCACCTCTGCGAACTGATCGAGAAGCGGGAGCCCGCCGCCCTGATCGTGCCGCGGTCCAAAGAGTACGACCTGACCGAGCAGGCGGACGTCCGCCGGCTGTTCCGGGACCACGCCCCGGAGGTGATTCTGCACCTCGCCGCGGAGGTCGGGGGCATCGGCGCCAACCGGGAGAACCCCGGCCGCTACTGGTACGCCAACGCGATGATGGGCCTGAACCTCCTGGAGGAGGCCCGCAAGGCCGGCGCGGCGAAGTTCGTGCAGGTGGGCACGATCTGCTCCTACCCGAACCTCACCCCGGTGCCTTTTCGAGAGGACGACCTCTGGAACGGCTATCCCGAAGTGACCAACGCCCCCTACGGCGTGGCGAAGAAGTCGCTGTACGTCGGGGCGGACGCCTACCGCCGCCAGTACGGCCTGCCGGCGATCAGTTTACTGCCGGTCAACTTGTACGGGCCGCACGATAATTTTGATCTGCGCACCAGCCACGTGATCCCGGCGCTGATCCGCAAGATGGTCGAAGCCGTCGACCGCGGCGGCGACCGCGTGACGGCCTGGGGCAGCGGCCGGGCCAGCCGCGAGTTCCTGTTCGTCCGCGACGCCGCCGACGGCATCCTCGCGGCGACCGAACGCTATCAACCGACCGACGGCGAGGGCGAACTGGGCGGGGACCCGGTGAACCTCGGCAGCGGCCGGGAGATCACGATCCGCGACCTCGCCTCGCTCATCGCCGAGGTCGTCGGGTTCTCCGGCGCGATCGTCTGGGACGAGAGCCAGCCGGACGGCCAGCCCCGCCGCTGCCTCGACACGACCCGGGCGAAAGAACGGTTCGGCTGGGAGGCCGCCACCGACTTCCGCGCCGGCCTCGCCGAGACCGCCGCCTGGTACCGCCAGAACCGCCCCGCCTGACCCGGCCCGCCAAGGCCCGGCTCGCTCGTTTTCCGATCAGTTTCCGAAGCGCTTCACCCCGACAGGACGCAGCCATGAAGACGGCCCTCGTCACCGGCATCACCGGCCAGGACGGCAGTTACCTCGCGGAATTGCTGCTGGAAAAAGGCTACGACGTGCACGGCGTGATCCGCCGCGCCAGCAGCTTTAACACCGCCCGCATCGAGCACCTCTACCAAGACCGGCACGACGCCGACGGCGGCCCCCGCCTGACGCTGCACTACGGCGACCTCGCCGACGGTCAGGGGCTGGTCGACCTGATGCTCGCCGTCGAACCGGACGAGGTTTATAACCTCGGCGCCCAGAGCCACGTGCGGGTCAGCTTCGACTCGCCCATTTATACCCACGACGTGGTCGCCGGCGGCGCCCTGCGGGTGCTCGAAGCCGCCCGCCGCCTGAACGACAAGAAGCCGGTGCGGGTCTACCAGGCCAGCAGCAGCGAGATGTTCGGCAAGGTGCACGAAACGCCCCAGAAGGAAACCACGCCCTTCTATCCCCGCAGCCCCTACGCCTGCGCCAAGGTGGCGGCGTTCCACCACACCGTGAATTATCGGGACAGCTACGGGCTGTTCGCCGTCAACGGGATCCTGTTCAACCACGAGTCCCCCCGGCGGGGCGAGACGTTCGTCACCCGCAAGATCACCCGCGGCGCCACCCGCATCGCCGAGGGGCTCCAGAAGAAGCTCTATATGGGCAACACCGACAGCAAGCGGGACTGGGGCTTCGCGAAGGAGTACGTCGAGGGCATGTGGATGATGCTCCAGGTCGACAAGCCGGACGACTACGTCCTCGCCACCGGCGTGACGGAAACGGTGCAGCACTTTCTCGAACTGTCCTTCGGGGCGGTCGGGCTGGACTGGCGGGAGTACGTCGAGACCGACCCCCGCTACTTCCGCCCCGCCGAGGTCGATTTGCTGCTGGGCGACCCCTCCAAGGCGAAGCGGGAGCTGGGCTGGGAAGCCCGGACCGATCTCAACGGTCTGGCGACGCTGATGGTCGAGCACGACCTCGACCTCGCCCGCCGCGAGAAGCACGCCGGCGACTACGAGGTTTCCACCGGCGCCCACGCGCACGCCCCGGCCACCGGCCCCGCCGCCGTCGCGGCGGTCGCCGGCAAAATGGACGTCGCCCGCGCGGCCTGAACGTCGCCGCCCGGCCCGATCAGCGGTCGGCGCCGGAACCGAGCGTCGCCCGCAACCGCCGCTTCGCCGCCCCGAGCAGGCGGCGGGGAGCGGCGACCGCCGCGTCCTGCGCCGCCGTCCACCGCCGGCGGCGCTCCGCCCCCGCGATCAGCCGACGCAATTCCTCCGGCGCGCGGAACGACTCCACGCCGAGGTACGCGGCGATGAATGTGGCCCGTTCCGCGGCCCGCTCCGGTTCCGCGGCGGCACCCAACGGGGGGCGTTCCCCGAAGAGAGCCCGGGCGGCGGCGAACGCCTCGGCCGTGTCGCTCATCTCTGCGAGCCGTTCCGGCGTCGCCTCGAAACGCTCCTCGCCCTGCGGGGTGAAGAAGAACCGGCAGCCGGCCCAGGACGCCGCGAACAGGTGCGTGCCGATCCCGTTCGCTGTCGCGTAGCGGAAGTGACGGCAGAGGGCGTGCAGCCGCAACATGAAGTCCGGCGAGAAAATGTGGCCGACGCTGACCACCGGCAGCCCCGCCGCCCGATACGCGGCGGCCTCGCCGTGATGATAGTCCTTCCAATAAAGACACACCACGACCGGCTGACACTCGTCCGGCAGGGCGGCCCAGGCGGCCGCGAGTTCGTCGCTCGCGTTGTGGGTGCGAATGTGGTGCGTCGAGTGCGACGGGAACGCCAGCGTCCCCCCCGCACGGTCCCCTGACGCCGGGTCCGGGCCAAAATTCCGACGAACCAACTCCGCGGCGTACAGCGCCCCGAACCCGATCGGCTCGATCGTGCGGGGGCGTCCGCGCGCGGCGCCCGCCCGGATCGCCTCCGCACGGCGCTGCGACGGGACGGTCATCACGGGCAGACGCGCCCGCAGTTCGGCCGTGCCGACCTCCCGGTCCATCCGGATTCCGTGCTCCAGGGTGAGCGGCAACGGACGGTCCGGCAGCCCCGCGTAGCGGCGGAGCGCCCCCGCCTGCCCGTAGAAGGCGTTGGGGGGGTGATGCTCGTCGGTCGTCAGGTCGCGGTCGGCGCAGACTCGGTTCAGGTCCTCGTGGAGGAATCCGTCCAGCGTTCGATGCACCTCGCCGCCCAACGGCGGACCGCCTGCAGCATCCGGACTCATTGTTCCCCCGCCCCCGTCGGCTCCCCGGCGTCGGCGGCCCGTTCGCCCAGCAGCTCCCAGGACAGCGGCGTCCCGGCGGGGACGTCCGCCGCGGCGACGCGCAGCGACGCCTCGCCGAAGGACTCCGGCGGCAGGCCGTATCCGGGGCGCACGGAGCGGACGTTCTCGGCGGTGAAGCGCTCGCCCCGGCGCACGTGCTTCGTTACGTACAGTGATCGCCGCATCTGACGGCTCGCCTTGGAATCGTCCGTGACGCCGTAGCGCACCGTTCCGAGAGCCGCCTCGGCGACGCGGACGGCGTCGACCATCTGGCGGAACTCCGCCGGTTCCAGGCTGAAGGCACTGTCCGGCCCGGGGGTGTCTCGGGAGAGGGTGAAGTGCTTTTCGATCACCGTCGCCCCTAGGGCCACCGCCGCGACGGGCACCGCCGTGCCCAGCGTATGGTCGCTGAGCCCCGCCGGCACGCCGAACGCCGCCGCCAGGTGCGGAATCGTCCGCAGGTTGGCCTCCGCGGGGGAGGCCGGGTAGGCGCTGGTACACTTCAGCAGGGCCACCCCCGCCGCCCCGGCCGACCGGGCGGCGTGCACCGCGGCGTCGATCTCCGCCAGCGACGCCATCCCCGTCGACATGATCAGCGGCTTGCCGGTCGAAGCCGCCCTGCGGATCAGCGGCAGGTCGACCAGTTCGAAGGAGGCGATCTTATACGCCGGACAGTCCATCTCCTCGAGGAAATCGATCGCGGTCGGATCGAAGGGGCTGGAGAACAGCGCCAGCCCGACCTCCGCGGCGACCTCCGCCAGCTTCGGCTGCCAGTCCCAGGGCGTGTACGCCTCCTGATAGAGCGAGTGCAGCGACCGCCCCCGCCACAGCTTGCCGCTCGCCTTGAACTCCGGGGCGTCCATATCCAGCGTGAGGGTGTCCGCGGTATAGGTCTGCAGCTTGATCGCGTCCGCCCCGCTCTCCCTAGCGGCGTGGATGATCGCGACGGCGTCCTCGTACCGCCCGCCGTGATTGGCGGACATCTCCGCGATCAAATACGCCGGCTCGCCCGGGCCGACGGGGCGGCCGGCGATTTCGAACGGTTCAGCGACGGCTTCCGACATGGAGGGCGTTGGGGTGGGTGACAAGAAGATCGGCTCGTGGGGGATCAGTCGGGGTCGTCGGGGAAGGCCGGCGGGCGGGACGGCTCCGCCGCGCTTCGCGGCACGGCCCCGTCCTGGGGGAGGGCGGGACGACGAAAGATGCGGAAGCCGTCTTCGACGGAGGCCGGCTGCATCCCGGCGGCTTCGGCCACCTTCGCGGACGCGACGTTCCCCGGTTTGACCGCCGCCCAGAGCGGACCGGAAACCCGCGCCGCCGCGGCCCGCGACATCCATTTGGCGACGCCCCGGCCACGCGCCGCGGGGGCGACTGTATAGGAGATCTCCTGGCCCGACGGGCCGGCGTCGAGGCGGACGCTGCCCACGGGGGCACCCCCTTCCTCCGCGATCAGCAGCGTGCGATCCGGGTCCGCGAGCACGCCGGCCAGCCAGCGGGCGTGTTCCTCCGGCTGGACCTCTCGCGGGCTGCGGCTCGCCTCCCGGACGGCGGGATCGTTCCGCCAAGCCAGCAGCAGCGCCGCGTCGTCGGGGCCGGCGGGGCGAAGCGTCAGGGGCGGCCGCTCGCCTCGGAGCGCGGCCCGCACGACGCGCTCGGCGCCGCGGCCGTCGACCGTGCGTCGGCCGGCGTTGCTCATGGCGCGGCGGCGGGGGGCGTCCTCCAGCAGTTCCCTCAACCCGGCGGCGATCTCCCCGACGGTCAGCCCCGGGAACCGGCCGAGATCGACGGCGAACCCCGCCCGCTCCGCCGCCGCGACGCCCCGGGCCTGATTATCCGCGGTCCGCACGATCGCCGCGGGCACGCCCAGGAAGGCCAACTCCTGCAGCGTGAGGCCGCCGGCGGTCACGGCGAGGTCCGCGGCGGCGATCTCCGCGGCCATGTCGGCGACCGCGGTCTTCACCGTCACCGCCGGTCCGCCGGGCCTCGCCGACAGTGCCGCGGCCTGCGCCCGGACTCGGTCGGCGTGGGGGCTCATCGCCCCGATCACCAGCGCGACCGCCGGCAGATCCAGTTCCCCCATCAGCTCCGCGAGGGCGTCCAGCACCGCGCCGGCCGCGTCGTCCGGATCGGACCCGCCGAGGGTTACCAGCAACCGCCGGACCCGCTCCCGTTCAACCAGCGTGCCGTCAACCGGTGCGCGGTCGAGGTACGGGAGGAACTCCCGCCGCAACACCGTGTATTTCGGCCCGAGCAGCAGTGCTCCCGGCGCCGCGTCGGGGTAGGCGGCGGGGTCGGCGTGCAGGGTTTGGTTGAAGACGAGACGGGCGGCCTCATAGCCCGGCTCCGCGAAGTCGTCCACGAGCAGCAGGGGAACCGCGGCGCCCACGCAGCGCTTGTAGTCGGCGGAGAAGTGGTAGCCGTCGAGGGCCAGCCAGCCGCCGGATCGTTGGACCAGCGCCGCGACGGCGTCCGCGTCGGCGTCGCCGCCCGACGCGGCGGGAACGGCGGTCACGTCGAATCCGCGGGATCGCACCATCGCCGCGAGACCGTCCCCGATCTCCGCCGCGGCGAACGTCGCCGTCCCGCCGGCGGCCCGCCAGGCCTCCGCCAGCGCCAGACAGCGCATCACATGCCCGGTGCCCGAGCGGGCGGTCGCGTCGGCGCGGAGCGTCAGCCGCCCCGGCCCGGCGCCGGGCGGCCGGTCCTGCGCGGCGGGGGTGTCCGTGGCGGGGGCGCCCGCGGGGGGGGCGTCCACGCTCACGCCACCTTCTTCTGTTCGACGTGCCGGTTCAGCTCGGCCCAATCGGGGCACTCCGCCAGCAGTGCCAGGACGTCCCGCCAATCGAACGCCGTCGGCCCGACCCCGCCGTCGGCTGCAAAGTGATCGTAGATGCGGCGGACCAGTTCGAGGTCCTCCGGCGTGTCGACCGTCCAGCGGTGGGCGGAGGCGTCCTCGTCGGCCGTCACGCAGGTGCGGGGGAACCGCTCCGGCTGGCGGCAGAGGAACTGCGTCACGTGCTCCCGCCACGCCGGGTTGTCGTCCTCCCGGTGGGCGATCCCCAGCGCCTCCGCGGAGAAGACCTCCACATCCAGCCCTCGGGGGTAGGTGCGGGTCGGGTCGGTGTTTGAGGCGTAGGCGACGGGCGGGTCGGCGGCGAGGTACGCGGCGATCACCCGCCCCGTCACGCTGGGGTCGATCAGCGGGCAGTCGCTGGTGATCCGCACGATCACGTCCGCCTCCGCGACGACGGCGGCGGTCTGATACCGGGCGAGCACGTCGTGCAGCGAACCCCGGACGCACCGCACGCCCCGCTCCTCGCACCACGCCTGCAGCGGATCGTCGGAGGCGTCGTTGGAAGTCGCCACGATCGTCTCGTCGATGATCGGTCGGTCGACGTGATGCGCCGCCCGCACCCGCTCGACGACGCGGTGCAGCATCGGTTCGCCGGCGAGCGGCTGAAGCACCTTGCCGGGCAGCCGGGCGCTGGACATCCGGGCCTGGATGACGGCGACGACTTTCGGTCGGCGTTCGCTCATCGCATCGCAACCGTCTGAGAGGAAAGGGCCGCCGGCCGGTCGCCGCGAGCCGCTTCGGGACCGGGCGCCGGGGAACCGGGCGCCGGGGCTTCGTCGAGGCAGTCGGCCAACGCGTCCAGCACGCGCCGCACGTCCCCCTCGCCGAGGCCTGGGAAGATTGGCAGGCTGACGCACCCCGCGTAATACGCCTGGGCGCGGGGGAACGCGGAGGCGTCCCCGCCGTAATAGGGCTGCATCGGCACCGGGACGTAGTGCACCTGCACGAGCACGCCGCGGCGGTGCAGCGCCTCGAAGACGGTCCGCCGCCGCTGGGCGAGGGACTCGAGCGTTTCCCCCGCGCCCGGCGTCAGGCGGATCACGAACAGGTGGTACCCGTGCCGCACCGTCTCCGGCCGGACCGCCAGCGGTTCGACCCGGCCGGCGAACGGAGCCCGGGCGAGGGCCGCCCAGTACTGGTCCGCGATCGCGTTGCGGCGGGCGAGAAAGGCGTCGAGCTTGCGCAACTGCGACCGCCCGAGCGCGCATTGCAGATCGGTGACGCGGTAGTGATAGCCGAGGGCGTTCTGCTCGTAGTACCACGGCCCCTCGTCGGGCCGGGTGAGGCGGCGGGGATCCCGGTGGATGCCGTGCGTGCGCAGCTCGCGGACGGTCTCGGCAAGGCCCTCGTCGTCCGTGACGACCGCCCCGCCCTCCCCGGTGGTGACCGGCTTGACGGGGTGAAAGCTGAACGCGGTCGCGTCGGCCAGTCGCCCCTCGCCGGTCCGACGAACGGGCCCGTCGGCGCCGTCGGTGCCGGACAAACGGTAGGCGGCGCCGAGGGAGTGGGCCGCGTCGGCGACGACCTTCGCCCCGACCCGATCGGCGACGGCCCGCACGCCCGGCAGGTCCGCCGGCTGGCCGGCGAAGTCGACTGGGACGAGGACCTTCGGCGGCGTCCCCGCGGCGGCGAGTCGGTCGACGACCGCGGCGAGCGAAGCGACGTCGATCAACCCGGTCCGCGGGTCCACATCCGCGAAGTGCGGGGTCCCGCCGCAGTACGCCAGGCAGTTCGCGCTGGCGACGAAGGTGACGGCGGCGGTCACGCCGACGTCGCCGGGCCGCACGCCGAGGGCCAGGCAGGCCAGGTGCAGCGCCGCGGTGCCGCTGGCGACGGCGACGGCGTGGCGGGCGCCGCTGGCTTCGCAGAGGGCCTCCTCAAACCGCTCGACCTGCGGCCCCTGCGTGAGCCGATCGCCGCGGAGACACTCCACGACGGCGGCGACGTCCGCCTCGTCCACGGTCTGGCGGCCGTACGGCAGCGGGGCCGGGTTCGCCGCGGAGGCGTCAGCGGGGGCGGCGGGACGCTCGTCAGGCCGCATCGACGATCTCCCGCAATTGCTGGGCGGTCAGCCAACGGTCGTTCGTCTCGCTGCTGTAGCGGAAGTCGTCGGCGCAGGGCCGGCCGCCGGTTTCGGAATCGCCGCGGCTCTGCCGCAGGGCCTCCGGCAGGATGGTGTAGTGGTCGTCGTATTCCAGCGTGTTGCGGGCGTCGTCCTCGGTGATCATCACCTCGTGCAGCTTTTCGCCGGGCCGCACGCCGATCACGTCCAGTTCGCAGTCCGGGCCGATCGCCCGGGCCAAGTCCGTGACTTTCATGCTGGGAATCTTGGGGACATAGATCTCCCCGCCGCCCATCCGGTTCAGGGCGTTGAGCACCAGGTCCACGCCCTGCTCCAGGGTAATCCAGAAGCGGGTCATGCGATCGTCGGTGATCGGCAGACGGCCGGTCTCCCGTAGGCGCTTGAACAGCGGGATGACGCTCCCGCGGCTGCCCACGACGTTGCCGTACCGCACGAGGCTGAACCGCGTCCGCTTGGGGCCGGCGTAGTGGTTGCCGGCGACGAACAGTTTATCGCTGCACAGCTTGGTGGCGCCGTACAAATTGACGGGGTTGACGGCCTTATCCGTGGAGAGGGCGATGACCCGCTTGACCCCGCGGTCGATGGCGGCGTCGATAATGTTGGCGGCGCCGTCGACGTTGGTGCGGATCGCCTCGATCGGGTTGTACTCGGCGGTCGGCACCTGCTTCATGGCGGCGGCGTGCACGACGATGTCCACCTCGTCGAAGGCCCGGTAGAGCCGATCGCGGTCCCGCACGTCGCCGATGAAGTACCGCAGCGCCGGGTGCTCCTCCGGCCGGAAGACCTGCGCCATCTCGAACTGCTTGAGTTCGTCGCGGCTGAAGATAATCAGCTTTTTCGGCTGATAGCGGTCGAGCACCGTCCGCACGAACTGCTTCCCGAACGACCCGGTGCCGCCGGTGACGAGAATCGTGCTGCCGTCCCAAGTAATATTCATTGAGGTATCGTCGTCGGGTCGTGAGTGCGGGACCGGAGGAACTGCGGCGCCGGAAAGAGGCGACGGGGGGAGCAGTGAAAAGGCCGGATGCGAGGCCGGGAGGTTCGTCAGGAGCCGCGTCGGACCGCAAAGAGGTGCCGACTCTCGTTGCGGTACTCCGTCGGGTAATACCCGAGGCATTCGATCTCTTCGGCGCCGGGCAGGTCGGAGAGCATTCCGTGGACGAACTGACGATTCGCGTCGGCGGAGTCGCCCATGTTCGGCATGGCGGCGGCGTATTCCGGCTTGCAGGAGAGCGACTCGCCGATTTCGAAGAACAGGCAGAGGCCCGCCTTCCCCCATAGCGTTCGCAGCATCTCCGTCGCGGGCTCCCACCCGAAGTTGACCGCCCACTGCTGCATCACGGACTTGAACACGACGACGTCGACGGCGGGCAGGCCGGCGATCGTCCGCGGGGTCATCTCGCGGCGCATGAACGCCACCCCGGTGGCGCCCCCGGCTTCGACGGCCTCATTGGCGGCCCGGACGGAATCGGGGTTCTGCTCCACGCCCAGGGCGGCGAATCCGGCGCCCGCCAGGCGCAGCGTGAAAAACCCGTTGGCGCAGCCGACGTCCATCGCGCTGCGGCAGTCGCGGTCGTCGGCCGGCAGGCGGCTTTCGATCGCCTCCCACTGCTCCCAACTGCTTCCCTCGCGGATGGAGCCTTCGCCCAGTTCCGGCGCTGGGTTGTATAGCTGTCGGCGGGACGCCGGGGGGGGGGGGCCGGGCAGCAGGCGCCGCAGGGAGCCGAAGGCGCGACGGGGGGCGGAGGTCATAGCGGGCTTCCTTCGGACCGACCGTGCAGCACGGGCCCGATCCCCAAACGATCGGGCGCCCGCTCTCGGCCGTCGAACTCGAATAATAAATTGAAATATTCCGCCGCGGCGTCCCGACTCCAACGTCCGGAGAGGACCTGCGGCCACGAGTCGAGTTCGCTCCCGCGAACGAAATGAATCGGCTGGCTGGGATCCAGCCAGGCCCGGAATTTCTCGACGCCGAGATGGGAAAGGATCGCGCAGCGGTGTTGCCCGCCCGTGACCAGGAACCGTCGGTCCCCGGAGCCCCGCAGCGCGAAGACGCCCCGGATGTAACCGTCCCGGTGTCGCGCCGGCCGATAACCCTCGGCCTGAATCTTGCGATATAGCTCCCACATCCCCCACACGTCCGCCCGAATCGCCTCCGGGGACCGGGGACCGCACTGGTGCACGTCGTCCGTCGCGAACGAGAGGCCCCGGTCGCTCCAGGGGACCAGATACTCCGAGTCGTGCGGCCAGCCGGGGCGGCCGTCGCACCCCATCAGTCCGGCGAGCGTGGAATGATGATATTGTTCGTAGAATTGTTCGAAGGGCGGGAGAGCCCCCTCCGGCCCGGCGTGGCGATCAAAGTCCCGCAGCATCGCCGTAAAGTAGTGCCACCCGCTCGGGGCGTAGGAGAACCCCAGCGAATTCGCGCATTCGGCGACGGACACGATCGGCCTCCGCCCGGCCAGGAGTTCCCGTGCCGAGTCGATGCGCCGCCGCGGAGGGCCGGCGGCGACCCAGCGGACGGAACGGCGCACCGCGCTGCGGAGCGGTCGGAGAAGCGCTCTCATGCCGCCCGGTTCACGATTGCGGGCGCGGCGGCCTCTTCCGCCGGGGCGAACGACCATTCGTGCGGCGTGAGGACGCCGGCACGTTGCTGAATCGGGAAGGGCCGGCCATAGCCGAAAAAATCGCCGTCCACCACGTCGAACTCATAGGCGTCCTCAATGGTGTCCTGCCCGCTGCCCGGCGCTCCGATCGAAATCTTCAATCGATAGCGGCCCGGCATGAGCGGGAGCCGGGGAATCGTGCAGACCAACTCGCCCCGGGGCGGTAGGCGTTCGAGCGTTTCGGCAGGACTGGTCGCGGTGTAAAAGCCCGTGAGGTAGCGCCCGTCGGCGGCGCTGACCGCCACCCCGGCGCCGACCCGGTCCAGCAACGCTCCGTCGTCGCCCGCCTGATAGCTCAGCCGAAGTACGACCGTTTCGCCGCAAGCGAGGACGTCTCGGGACGGATCGTCCGTCGGACGCATCGAGACCGCGGTCAGGCGGAAACCGCCCTCCGAAAGCCGGTCCGTTCGCTCGGCGAGGGCGACTTTCCGCTCCGGTCCGTCGAAGTAATCCTGCACGACCTCCATGACGTCGCCGTCGTTGACGATCCGACCCTCGCGCAGAAGGACCGCGCGGCTGCATAAAATGCTGATGGCGCCCATGTTGTGGCTGACGAACAGCACCGTCCGTCCCTCGCCGGCGACGGTCTTCATGCGGCCGAGGCACTTCTTCTGGAAGTCCGAGTCGCCGACCGCGAGCACCTCGTCCACGATCAGCAATTCGGGCTCGAGATGCGCGGCGACGGCAAACCCGAGCCGGACCTTCATCCCGCTGCTGTAGCGTTTCACCGGGGTGTCGAGGAATTTTTCCACGCCGCTGAAGGCGACGATTTCGTCCAGCTTCGCGTCGACCTCGCGCTTGCTCATCCCCAGCAGGGTGGCGTTCATATAGACATTCTCCCGCCCGGTCAGCTCCGGGTGGAAGCCGGTCCCGACCTCCAGCAGGCTCCCGACCCGCCCCTCGATCTGCACCGTACCGGTCGTCGGCGCCGTCACCCGGCTGAGGATCTTCAGGAGCGTGCTCTTGCCGGCCCCGTTGCGGCCGACGATCCCCACGACTTCCCCGGGCGTCACTTCAAAGTCGACGTCCTTCAACGCCCAGAACGAGCCAGACCCGCCTTCGGCGGATCGGCCGTCGGCATCGACGGAGTGTTCGTCGGGCGGCAGGCCCCGCAGGCGCCGCGTCCACCGCCGGGCCACTCCCGACAGGGTGCCCGCATGTGTCAGGCCCAGGTCGTACCGCTTCCCCAATCCTTCGGCTCGCAAGGCGGGCGGGGACATCGCGACCAGGGGAGTCAGAAAACCGAGGAGCAAGGAGCCGAGCGTAACGGTTGCGCCGGCTTTGCGGGACCAGGACGGCAGCCTACAGGATTCCCCCGCATCGAAAAACAGCAACTTCCGCGTCCCGTTCCGCGGGCCGTGCCAGGCAGGGATCAACCGCGGTCGGAGGCGGGTTCAGGAGGCGTTGCGTTCGGCGGCGACCCGCTTCACGTCGGCGTCGACCATCAGGCGGACCAGTTCCTCGAACGTCGTTTCGGCCCGCCAGCCCAGCGCCCGCTCCACCTTCGAGGGGTCGCCGCGGAGGTTCTTCACCTCGGTCGGACGTTCGAAGGCGGGGTCCGTTTTGACGTGTTGCCGCCAGTCCAGCCCCACGCGGTCGAATGCCGCGGCGAGCAGGTCCTCGATCGTGTGGGCCACCCCGGTGGCGATGACGTAATCGTCCGGGGCGTCGGCGGAGAGCATCAGTCGCATCGCCTCCACGTACTCCTTCGCGTAGCCCCAGTCGCGAGCGGCGCCGAGCCAGCCCAGCGTGACGGTCTCCTGCCGTCCCGCGGCGATGCGGGCCGCGGCCAGCGTGATCTTGCGGGTGACGTAATTCGGCGGGCGGCGGGGGCTTTCGTGATTAAAGAGAATGCCGTTGCAGGCGAACAGCCCGTAGCCGTCGCGGTAGTTCCGCACGAGGTGGTAGGCGCAGGTCTTCGCGGAGGCGTACGGGTTCTGGGGTCGCAGCGGGGTGCGTTCCGTCTGCGGAACGACGTCGGGAGAGCCGAACAGCTCCGAGGAGGAGGCCTGATAAAAGCGCACCTCCTGCCGCTCCGAGAGCGACCGGGCCGCCTCCAGCAGGTTCGCCACGGCCAGCGCGTTGGCCGCGACGGTGCCGGCGGGGCTCTTAAAGGACTCGCCGATGTGGCTCTGGGCGGCGAGGTTGTAGATCTGCTGCGGGGCGACCTCCCCCACCAGCCGGGAGACGGCGGCGCCGTCGGTGGCGTCGGCGCCGTGCAGCGCGAGCCGGTCCGCGTGGGGACGCACCCCGGGGAGGTCCTGCAGCGCCGCGGCCTTCGCCCCTGCCGGATCGCGGGTCAGCCCGTGGACCTCGTAACCGGCCGCCAACAGCGATTCGGTGAGGTACGACCCGTCCTGGCCGGTGATGCCGGTCACCAATGCCCGCTTCATCGCCTCGCCCGCCAGCAAACGTTTCAATCGGGAGGGTCGCATCGCCGTCGTCCCGCGTCCCGCCGAGCGTAGCAGGAGGGCAAACCGGAGAACAGCCGGCCTCCTCGGGTTGCCCCGCCCGCCCGCGGTGCATTAGGGAAGCCGGAGTCGCCCGGCGGCGCCGCTCCCCGCCGAGGCGGGAACCCAGCGACGGCCCGTGGGACCGCTGATTGAACGCCCGATCGAACCGCTCCATAGTGGCGGACGCTCGACCTGCCCACCCTCGCGCCGCCCGCCGTGCCCGCTCCGTTCCGCTCGCTCAGCCGCCGGGTACTCGACCGCGTGACGGGCCGTCCGCAACCGGCGCCGCAGGGCCCGCACGCCGACGTAATCGCCGCCGTCCGCGACTACACGATGACCAGCCCCGCCCGGGTGGCGGCGCTTTGCGACGCCGTGGAGTACGTGCAGAACCACAACCTGCCGGGCGACTTCGTCGAGTGCGGCGTCTGGCGGGGCGGCAGCGTGATGGCGATGCTGCACGTGCTCAAACGGCGCGGCGAACTCGGCCGCGACGTGCACCTGTTCGACACCTTCGAGGGCATGTCCGCGCCCACGGACCTCGACCGCGATCCCGACGGCCACACCGCCGCGGAGTTGCTGGAGGAGGAAAAGGCCGATAAAGCCGCCTCCGCGAACTGGGCGTACTGCTCCCAGGAGGACGTCGAGCGGAACGTGGCGAGCGTCGGCTACCCCGCGGAGCGCCTGCATTTCGTCCGCGGCAAAGTGGAGGACACCCTCCCCGACGCGGTGCCGGAGACGATCTCCCTGCTGCGGCTCGACACCGACTGGTACGAGTCGACGAAGCACGAATTAGAGCATCTCTTCCCGCGCCTCGTGCCGGGGGGCGTCCTGATTCTGGACGACTACGGCCACTGGGAAGGCGCCCGGCGGGCGGTGGACGAATACCTGCGGGACCGCGGCGTGCGGATGTTCCTCCAGCGGGTGGATTACACCGGCCGGCTCGCGGTCAAACAGGGATGAGTCCGCCCGCACGGCCCGCTGCGGGGGAAGCGTTCGCCCGTCGCCTGAACCTCGGCTGCGGGTCCCGGTATCGGGACGACTGGACTAACGTGGACGTCCGGTCCGCCCCCGGCGTCCTGGCGCACGACCTGCGGGACCCGCTGCCGTTCGCCGACGCCTCCTACGACTTCGTCTATCACTCCCACGTGCTGGAGCACTTCCGCCCCGCGGACGTGCCGGCCTTTCTGAGGGAGTGCCGGCGCGTGCTGCGGCCGGGGGGGACGCTCCGCGTCGTCGTGCCCGACCTGGAGGGCGTCGTCCGCGGGTATCTCGCCGCCCTGGACCGCTGCGCCGACGACGACGACGGCTCCGCCGAGCGGACGGCGGCGGAGCGCGATCTCTATTGGATGACGCTGGAGCTTTACGACCAGACGACCCGGGAGCGGTCCGGCGGACGCATGGGCGACTTGCTGCGATCCGCGGACGTGCCGAACGAACGGTTCATCCGCGAGCGCTGCGGGATGGAAGTCGCCCACTGGCTGGACGCCCGCGGCAAAGCCCCCGCCGGCCCGACCGGCGACGCCGCCCCGCGACGGTCGCCCTGGCGGCGGGCGGCGGGAGCGGTGCGACGCGGACTCCGGGCGCTCGGCGGACGGGCGCTCACCGAACGGGCACTCGGTTCGATCGACCGCGAGGCGCTGCGGATCGGCCGCTTCCGACTGGCGGGCGAGGTGCATCAGTGGATGTACGACCGGGTGAGCCTCGCCCGCACGCTGCGGGAGGCCGGGTTCGTCGAGCCGATTCGCCGCGGGGCCGGCGAGAGTGCCTGGGACGGTTGGGCCGATCAACGCCTGGACGCCGAAGCCGACGGCACGATTTATAAACCGGACTCCCTGTTCATGGAGGCGACCCGGCCCGCGCCGCCCGCCGCCGGGGACCGCCCCGGGGATCAGGCCGGGCGGACGGCATGATCCGTCCGCTCTTGCTCAGCACGTCGGACAAGGCCGGCGGCGCGGCCCGGTCCTCGTGGCGGTTGCACCGCGGGCTGCGGGCGGTCGGCTGCCCGTCGCGGATGCTGGCGTTCAATAAGTCCTCGGACGATCCCGCCGTGCGGGCGTTCCGGCCGTCGCTCTCCGTCGGCCGGCGGCTCGCCCGCCGGCTCCGAGAGCGGTCGCTCCGCCGCGATCTGCCCATTCGGCTGGCCGGCGACCCGCCGTTCGAGGTCTTCCATACTGACCGCAGCGTCCACGGCGCCGACCTGCTGGACACGATCTTCCCCCAAGCCGGCGGCGCCCCGTCGGTCGGCAACGCCCAGTCGGAGGGGTCGCCCGACGCCCCGCCGGACGTGCTGAACCTGCACTGGGTCGTTGGGATGTTTGACGACGCCGCGTTTCTGCCCGCCGCCGCCGCCCGGGTGCCGCTGGTCTGGACGCTGCACGACATGCAGCCGTTCACCGGCGGCTGTCATTACGACCGCGGGTGCGGGCGCTTCGTCAGCCCGGAGGGTCGGCCGGGGTGCGGCCGCTGCCCGCAACTGGCCGGGGACGCGGAGCGCGATCTGTCCCGCCGCATCTGGGAGCGGCGGGCTCGGGCGTTCGCCAAAATCCCGACCGACCGCCTGACCTTCGTCACCCCCAGCCGCTGGCTCGGGGCGGAGGTCGGCCGCAGTTCGCTGTGCGGACGCTTTCCGGTCGAGGTGATCCCCTACGGCCTGGAAACGGACGTGTTCCGGCCGCGGAACCAAGCCGCCGCCCGGGAGTTGCTGGGCGTCCCGCCGGACGCCAAGACGGCGCTATTCCTCGCGGACGCGGTCAACAACGTCCGCAAAGGGTTTTCCTATTTGAAGGGGGCGTTGGAACGCCTGCGGGGGCTGCCGAACCTGTGCGCCCTCACGGTCGGTCGCGGCGTGCCGGACCTGCCGGAGGGCCTGCCGCACGTCTCGTTGGGTTCGGTTTCGGACGATCGGCTGCTCGCGCTGGCGTACTCCGCCGCGGACCTGTTCGTGATTCCCTCGCTGGCGGACAACCTGCCGAACACCGTGCTGGAGGCGATGGCCTGCGGGACGCCGTCGGTCGGGTTCGCGGTCGGCGGCGTGCCGGACATGATCCGCCCCGGCGAGACCGGCCTGCTGGCCCCGCCGGAGGACGTGCCCGCCCTTGCCGACACCCTCGCCGCCCTGCTCTCCGACGACGCCCTGCGGACCCGGCTCGGGGCGAACTGCCGCCGGGTCGCGGAGGCGGAATACCCCCTCGCCCGGCAGGCGCACGACTATCAGGCGTTGTTCGCCCGCGTCGCCGGCGCCGCCGCCTGACGCCGCCGGACAGGAGGCGGCGGAGACGGCGCTATGCCTCCGCCTCCCTCGCCTCCGTCCCGCGGAAGACAAAGCCGTCCGGGGCGGCGTCGACGGAGATCGTCGATCCTTCCTTGAAGCGGCCGTCCAGCAGGGCCTCGGCGAGGCCGTTTTGCAGACGGTCCTGGATCACCCGCCGCAGCGGCCGGGCGCCGAAGGTCGGGTCGTAGCCCTCGTTGGCGAGCAATTGCTTGGCGTCGTCGGTGACCTCCAGTTGGTAGCCCTCCGCCTCGACCCGCTTCCGCAGGCCGTCCAGTTGCAGGTCGACGATCTGGCGGATCTCCGCCCGCGTCAGCGGGTTGAACACGACCACGCTGTCGATCCGGTTCAAAAACTCCGGCCGCAACGCCCGTCGCAGCACGCCGAGCACTTCCTTCTTCACCTCCGCCGGCAATTCATTGGCGTCGGCCATCTCCAGGATGCGGTCCGAGCCGATATTGGAGGTCATCACGATGACGGAATTACTAAAGTCGACCGTCCGCCCCTGCCCGTCGGTCAGGCGGCCGTCGTCCAGGACCTGCAGAAGGATATTGAGGACGTCCGGGTGGGCCTTTTCGATCTCGTCCAGCAGGATCACGCTGTACGGCTTGCGGCGGACAGCCTCGGTCAGCTTGCCGCCCTCCTCATAACCGACGTACCCCGGGGGGGCACCGATCATCCGGGCGACGCTGTGCTTCTCCATGAATTCGGACATATCGAGCCGGGTGAGGGCCCGCTCGTCGTCGAATAAGAACTGGGCCAGCGCCTTGCACAGTTCCGTTTTGCCCACGCCGGTGGGGCCGAGGAACAGGAAGGAGCCGACCGGCCGGTGCGGGTCGCCCAGCCCCGACCGCGACCGGCGGACGGCGTCCGCCACGGCGGCGACAGCCTCGTCCTGACCGACCATGCGGCTCTTCAAAAGCTGCTCCATATTGAGAAGTTTTTCGCGCTCGGTTTGCAGCATCCGGGTCACCGGCACGCCGGTCCAGGCGCTGACGACCTTCGCAATATCCTCGCCGGTCACCTCCTCGCGGAGCAGCCGGTCCTCCGGGGCGATCTCCGCGAAGCGGGTTTCGAGGCGTGTTAATTTCTCCTCGGCCGCCTTCAGTTTCACCTCGGCCTCGTAGGCTCTTTGAAAGTCTTCGTTGGCGTTCGTCTGCCGGGCGACGGTGAAGGCCCGTTCGCGTTCGGTGCGGAGGGAACCGATCTCCTCCTGCAACGGCTTCAGCCCGCTGAGCGTCTCCTTCTCCGCCTCCCAGCGGGCCTTGAGGGCGTTGAAGGACTCCTCGCGGTCGGCGATCTCGCGGTTCAATTCGCCCAGCCGTTCCTTGCTCTCCGCGGAGCCCTCCTGTTCGAGCACCTTCGCCTCGACCCGCATGCGGGCCAGCGTGCGGTTGGCCTCGTCCAGTTCCGCGGGCATGGAGTCGATCTCCATCCGCAGCCGACTGGCGGCCTCGTCGATCAGATCGATCGCCTTGTCCGGCAGGAAGCGGTCGTTGATATACCGGTCGCTCAGCGCCGCCGCCTGCCGCAGGGCGGCGTCGGTGATTTTGACGCCGTGGTGCGTCTGATATTTATCGACAATGCCCCTCAGGATCGACAGCGTGTCCTCCACGCTCGGCTCGCCGACCAGCACGGGCTGAAAGCGGCGCTCGAGGGCCGGGTCCTTTTCGATATACTTGCGGTATTCGTCCAGGGTCGTGGCGCCCACGCAGCGCAGGTCGCCGCGGGCCAGGGCCGGCTTGAGCAGGTTGGCGGCGTCCATCGCCCCCTCCGTCTTGCCGCTGCCGAGCAGCAGGTGGACCTCGTCGATGAACAGAATCACCTGCCCGTCGCTGCCCGTGACCTCCTTCAGCACCGCTTTGAGGCGCTCCTCGAACTCCCCGCGAAATTTCGCCCCGGCCACCAGCGCGCCCATATCCAGGGCGACGATGGTTTTGTCTTTAATGTTCGTCGGCACGTCCCCGTCGACGATCCGCATGGCCAGTCCCTCGGCGATCGCCGTTTTGCCCACGCCGGGTTCGCCGATCAGGCAGGGGTTGTTCTTGCGGCGCCGGCTCAGCACCTGAATGACGCGGCGGATCTCCGCGTCGCGGCCGATCACCGGATCGATCTTCCCGCGCCGGGCCAGGTCGACGAGGTTCTGGCCGTATTGTTCGAGGGCCTGATAGGTGCCCTCCGGGTTCTGGCTGGTGACGGTCTGCCCGCCGCGGACGGCCTTCAGCCCTTCGAGCAGGTCCTTCTCGTCGGCCCCGGCCATGGTCAGCAGGCGGCCGGCGGCCTCGCCGGCGTCCAGCAGGCCCAATAACAGGTGTTCGGTGGAGGTGAACTGGTCCTTCATCGCGTCGGCCCGTTTGCGGGCGGCGTCGAGAACCTTCATAAAGGCCGTATCCGCCCCGGGCGGCTCCCCCGCCCGGCCGCCGGCCCGGGCCGGCAGGCGGGACAGTTCGCTGTCGACGGTGGACCGCAGCTGCGGCAGGTTCACGCCGACGCGCTTGAGCAGCGGATCGACCACCCCGCCGGTCTCCTCCAACAGCGCCTTGAGGAGGTGCAACGGCGTGAGCTGCGGGTTCCCGGCCTCGCCGGCGCGTTCCTGCGCGTCGGCGACGGCGTCGCGGGCTTTGATGGTGAGTTGTTCGGGGCGAAAGGCCATCGGATTGGGAATAGGATTGAAGGGGGATGCGATACGCCGCGCCGGCCGCGGATAAGCAGTCGGCGCAGTCCGAAATTCTACGGTCCGGCGGCGTGAGGTGAAGGGGAGAACCGCACCGCGACCCCTGCGACTTCGCCTGGGATCGACTTCGCCCGGGGCGGGAGACGGCCGCGGCCGGACGAACGTTGACGGGCCGGGGGCGGACTTCTACATTCGAAAAACCGAATGTCCGAGCCCGCACCGACCGCCGCCGCAATCGAATCCCCGGCCGGAGCCGCAGAGCCCGCCGCGATGGAATTCCTGCGGGCCTTCGCCAATCCGATCCGACTGCGGTTGCTGGGGCTGCTCTGGTCCTCCGGTCGGGACGGCAGCGGCGAGGTGTGCGTCTGCGACCTGGTCACGGTGCTGGGCGTGCCTCAGCCGACCGCCTCCCGGCATCTGGCCCTCCTGCGGGACGCCGGGCTGGCGACCTGTCGCAAGGACGGGGCGTGGTGCCATTACCGGCTGACCGAGCCCGGCGACGCCGTGCATCGGCGACTGCTGGCAACGCTCGAAGCCGTGGCCGAGAGCGACCCGCAACTCGCCGCCGACGCCGAACGGCTGCGCTACGTCGGGTGCGGATCCTCCGGCCGCGGCGACTGCCGCTGATCCGATTCGGCGTCACGTTTTTTTGCCCGATGACATCCGGAAAACCGGATACGCGGCCCTCCGGCCGCTTTTCTCCTGAGCTTTCCCCCTCCAACGAGACCGAGATGACCTCGCCCGACGATCCCCTCGCCGACCGCCTCGGCGGGGCGAGGAGCAAGCCGCTGGTCCTGATCCTCTGCACCGGGAATTCCTGTCGCAGCCAGATGGCCGAGGGCTTTCTGCGGAGGTTTCACGGCCACCGGTTCGCCGTCCGCAGCGCCGGGACGAAGCCCGCGGACGCCGTGCATCCCCTGGCCGTGCGGGTGATGGCCGAGGCCGGCGTCGGGATCCACGACGCCCTGCCGACGCGGCTGGGCGAATATCTCGGCCGGCTGCCGGTGCGGCACCTCCTGATCGTTTGCGACCACGCCTCGGAGACCTGCCCGCGGATCTGGCCCGGGGCGGTCACCCGGCACGTCCTCCCGTTCGACGACCCGGCCGCAGTGGAGGGGACGGAGGACCAGAAACTGGCGGTCTTCCGCCGCGTCCGCGACGAAATCGAGACGGCGATGACGGCCTACGACCCCAAACAGACCGAAGGCGACCTGGTCGCCGCGGAGGCGACCCGATGAGCGTTCAAGACGTCCCGATGTCCATTCAAGATGCGTCCGCCGCCCCGAGCCGGCGGCTCTCCTTTCTGGACCGCTATCTGACGGTCTGGATCTTCGCCGCGATGGCCGCGGGCGTGCTGCTGGGGTACGCCCTGCCGGGGGCGGAGGAGGCCGTCAGCGGACTGTCCGTCGGCACGACGAACGTCCCCATCGCCCTGGGATTAATCGTGATGATGTACCCGCCGCTGGCGAAGGTGAAATACGAGGAGCTGGGCGACGTGTTTCGCGACTGGCGAGCGCTGGGCGTGTCGCTGGTTCAGAACTGGATCGTCGGCCCGCTGTTGATGTTCGGCCTCGCCGTCGGTTTCCTCGGCCTCCTGGCCCCGACGCTGCTGGGGGACGACCCGCGATATACGGAGTTCATGGTCGGCCTGATCCTGATCGGCCTGGCCCGGTGCATCGCGATGGTGATCGTCTGGAACGATCTGGCCCGCGGCGACAGCGAGTACGCGGCCGGTCTGGTCGCCCTCAACAGCGTCTTTCAGGCGCTCTTTTACAGCCTTTACGCCTGGCTGTTCGTGACCGTGCTGCCGCCGATGCTGGGCTTGGAGGGCAGCGTCGTGGAGGTGGGCGTCGGCGAGATCGCGCTGAGCGTGGCGATTTATCTCGGCATCCCGTTCGCGGCCGGCATGCTGACGCGGTTCGTCCTGCTGCGGGCGAAGGGGAAGACGTGGTACGAGGAGACGTTCCTGCCGACGATCAGCCCGCTGACGCTGGCGGCCCTGCTGGCGACGATCGTGGTGATGTTCCTGTTTCAGGGGGAACGCATCGTCGCGCGGCCGCTGGACGTGGCGGTCATCGCCGTGCCGCTGCTAATTTATTTCGTGGTGATGTTCCTGGTCAGCTTCTGGGCCGGCCGGGCGGTGGGAGCGGACTACTCCACGACGGCGGCGGTCAGCTTCACGGCCGCCGGCAATAACTTCGAACTGGCGATCGCGGTGGCGGTCGGCGTGTTCGGCATCGGCCACGGGGCGGCCTTCGCGGCGGTGATCGGGCCGCTGGTCGAGGTGCCGGCGCTGATCGGGCTGGTGAACGTCGCCTTCTGGCTCCAACGCCGCTGGTTCGGCGGGGAGATCGTCGAGGGCGGCCCCGTGGCCCCGGACGTCGGCTGTCCCACGGTGATCGCCTGAGGGGGAAACGCCGCGGCGGCCCCGGCTTCGAACGGGTGGGTCCCCCGCCCGCCGGTCGGTAGACTGGGCCGCGAATCCTTCGCCCTCCGTCGCTCCTTCCTGTTCGTCCCCCATGTTGCACGCCGTCGTCATGGCCGGCGGGAGCGGGACTCGGTTTTGGCCGCAGTCCCGCACCGCCCTGCCCAAACAGCTTCTGCCCATCGCCGGGGAGCAGACCATGCTCCGCCAGACCGTCGATCGGCTCTACGGCCCGAACGGCGCGGCGGGCGACGGCGGGGCGGGCACGATCGCCCCAGAGCGGGTGTGGGTCGTCACCAACGCCGTGCAGGCGGAGGAAGTCCGCAAGCAACTGCCCGAGGTGCCGGCCGGGAACGTGCTGGTCGAACCCTGCGCCCGCAACACGGCCCCCTGCGTGGGGCTGGCGGCGGTGCATCTGCTCAAGGCCGATCCCGACGCGACGATGCTCGTGCTGCCGGCCGACCACGTGATCGGCCCGCCGGAGGTCTTCCAGCAGGCCGCCGCGACCGCCGCGGCGGTGGTGCAGGACGGCCCCGGCCGGTTCGTGCTGTTCGGCGTGCCGCCGACGTTTCCGTCCGAGGGCTTCGGTTACATTCAGCGGGGCGCCCCGCTGCCGGGCTTCGAGGAGAAGAAGGCGTTCTCCGTCGCCTCCTTCCGCGAAAAGCCGGACGCCGACACGGCCCGGCAATATATCGACAGCGGCGACTTCTATTGGAACTGCGGGATCTTCACCTGGCGGGCCGAGGCGATCCTCGACGCGCTGGCGGAATACGAGCCGAACACCCGCAAGCGGCTGACCGAGATCGCCGGCACCCTGGGGACGCCGCGCTATGAGGAGACGGTCGAAGCCGAGTTCCCGCAGTGCGACTCCGTCAGCATCGACAACGCCGTGCTGGAACGCACCGATGCCGCCTGCGTGCTGGAGGCGCCCTTTGATTGGGACGACGTCGGCAGCTGGGGCGCCCTCCGCCGCCTGCTGGGCGAGGACGAGGCCGGGCACAGCAGCGACGCGAAGAAGTTCGTCTCGCTGGAGTCCAAAAACTGCACCGTGCGGGACACCACCGGCGAGCACCTCATCTGCGCCCTGGGCGTGGAGGACCTGATTATCGTCCACACCGCGGACGCCACACTGGTGGCGAAGCGGGGAGACGAAAACGCCGTCAAACGGTTGATCGGCGAATTGAAAGAGCGAGGTCTGGAGGAGTACCTGTGAGCGACGCACACGGCCTGAACGACGCCAGCCACGTGACCGACGTGACCGACGGCCACGAAGCGGCCCCGCCGCGCCCGCAGGCGGACGCGGCGCCGGATTTCCCCAATTTCGGCCGACTGCTGGGCCTGGACCACGGCAAGGTGCGGATCGGCGTGGCCGTCTCCGACACCGGGCAGGAGTACGCCGCCGCGGTGGAGACCTACGTGCGCACCGACCCGGGGTCGGACGCGGCGTTCTTCAAAACCGTCAAGCGGGAGCACGACCCGGTCGCGGTGGTCGTCGGTTTGCCGCTGCACTTCGGCGGGGAGGAGAGCGGCAGCAGCGGCGGCGCCCGGGCCTTCGGGAAGTGGATCGGCGGGGTCTTGAAGTTGCCGGTCGTCTTTCACGACGAACGCTGCACCAGCGCCGCGGCGGACGATTTAATGCGCTCCGCCGGAGTGACGGGGCGGAGCGCCACGAAAAGCGCCCGCGACAAACTCGCCGCCCAGATTTTATTGCAGAGTTATCTCGACAGCCGCCGCCCGGAGGGCAGCGGCGTCGAGCGGACGCAGATGGACCCCGCCGCCGACCCCTCGCTGGCGATCCCGGTGACCGAACCCGTCCGCGGCCGCGACCGCCGCAAAATGCGCAAACAACGCCGCAGCCGGAAGGGGTGGTGAGGAACCCATTCTCCCCTCTCCCCCCTTTTGGGGGAGAGGGGTCGGGGGTGAGGGGGGAGCAGCACCCGGTCGTTCGCCAGCCCGCGATCGGCGAAGCGGGTTCTGTGAGCCCGAAGCGCAAGCGAGGTGTGGACGGTTCCGAACCTCGCTTGCGCTTCGGGCTCACACAGAACACTGAACGAAGACGTAAGAACCGTGCGTCACCCTCACCCCCGGCCCCTCTCCCTGAGGGAGAGGGGAGCAGAAGGCGGCGAACCTCCTCTCAACGTCCGCAGACCTCGTCTCCCCTCGCCCCCCTTTTGGGGGAGAGGGGCCGGGGGTGAGGGGGCGGTGACGCGCGGACGCTGTTCACCGTCCGCACGCTCACCCGTCAGCCGGATCGTCACTGCATGAGCGGGGGCCGGTGAACTGCGCCTCACCCTCACCCCCGGCCCCTCTCCCTCAAGGGAGAGGGGGGAAAACGGACTCACGTCGTGCGCCGGCGCCGGGCGCGGCGGACGATCGTCCAGATCAGCAGGGCCAGCGGCAGGCCGATGACGAGGGCGAACGGGGTGACGGCGACCACGAACAGCGTCAGCCCGCGACCGAAGGAAGCAAGGGCGGCCAGCGAGTTGTCCCACGTCGCCGCGATCCGCTCCCCGAAGCCGGGTTGCCGCGGCGGGACGTAGTCGCGTTCCTCCCGCACGCTGAGGGTGATCGTGCTGTAGGCGGTTTGATTGGACAGATAACGCAGCCGGCCCTCGGCGGTTTCGATCTCCTCTCGCACGCGGGCCAATTCGCGTTCGATCTCCAGCACGTCCTTTAATTCGCCGGGGCGCTCGGCGAGCAGCTCCAGCAACCGCGTTTCCAGCGCCCGGCGGCCGGCGAGGCGGGCCTCGACGTCGACGAACTCCGCGGTCACGTCCCGGGCCGTTTCGTCCCGTTCCTCGACCACGCCCAGCCCGCCGGCGCCGCTGAGGAAGGCCTCGTAGCGCTCCACCGGCACCCGCACCGTCCACGTGCCCCGCAGCCGATCGCCCGTCGAACGGTCCACGTTCGACCCGGCGACGTAACCGCCGAACTTTTCGACGAGCGCCGGGATCGCCGTCTCGGCGGCGGCGAAGTCGTCGACCACCACAGTCAGGTCGGCGGTGTAGATGATCTTCGGCTTGGCGGCCGTGGGGCGGGCGTCGCCGCCGGCGGCGTCGGACGGGGCGCTCGGTTCGCCCCCCTCTTCAATCGGCAACTGGATCGTGAGGTGGTCGTAGTCGCTCCCCGGCGACTCTGACGCCGGGGCGTCGCTCACAGTGAAGTTGCGGCTGTTCGCCTCCTCCTGCCCGCACCCGGCGAGGGCCAACAGGCCGGAGGCGAGCAGCGAGGCGGCAACGAAACGGAACGAACGGGACATGGGCGGGGCTGTGGCAGGACGGGGCCCCGACGGACGCCGCAGGCGGCGGCGGAGTTCCCGGGTTCCAGGACGGACTCCGGGGCGGGTGACTCCGGGGCGGGTTGAGGCGGCGGGGGGCGGCGGTAGCATGACCGGAACCGCTCCGGTCCGTCGCCCGTCCCGCACCGCTTCGCCGTGTCCTCCCCCCTCCCCCGCCGGCCGTCGATCCGCCGGTGGTTCTGGACGGGGGCGGCGGTGCTGGGGTTCGTTTGGGCGGCGCTGGGACTGATCGGGGCGTCGCCGCTGGTCGCTCAGGAGCCGTGGGACGAACCGGCCGCGGCGGAGGCCGGGGACGCGACCGTCGGCGGCGGGGAGGCGTTCGGCGCCCCGGCCGTGCCGGCGAACCCCGTGGTCCGGCGGCGGGAGATGACGGAAACGCTGTGGTACATGTTCTTCGTGACCGCGGGGGTGCTGTTCGCGTTGGTGGCGATCGTGTGGGGCCTCGGTTGGTACAAGCGCGCCTTCCTGGAGGAGGACGAGTTGCAAGCCGAGCTGTTCGACGCCGCCACCCGGGCGGAGATCGAACGTCATCGCAAACAGGTGCAGGCCGAACAGGAGGCGGCGAAGCGGGCCGCGGAGACCGAAACGACCGGTGCCGACCGGGACACGTTGCCCGACCGTTCGCCGTCTGGAGCGGCCGAGTCGCCCCGCGACACGCTGGCCGAACAGACCGCGGCCCCGCCGGACCCCGCCGTGCAGCGCGATGCCGACGCCCGCTGACGCGTCCCCCGGTTCGCCGTCGCCGATCGGCGGCGCGCGTCCTGAGCAGGCCGCGGAGCCGGACGAGCGGTTCCCGAAGCACGTGCGGCTGCGGACGACGCCGCAGTTCAGCCGCGTCTACGACGCGAAGTGCCGGGCCGGCGACGGCGTGTTGCTGGTCTTCGGGGCCCCGCGGCCGGAGGACGATCCGGAGCGGCTGTATCAGGGGCGGGCGATCAGCCGGGTCGGGCTGAGCGTCTCCAAGAAGAACGGCAACTCGGTCGCCCGGCACCGCGTGAAACGCCTGCTGCGGGAGGCGTTTCGCACCTCCAAGGCGGACCTGCCGGCGGGGTGGGACTTCGTGCTCATCCCCCGCCCGAAGACCGGCGCCGACCTCCCGCGGCTCCGCAGGAGCCTCGTCAAACTCGCCCGGCGCCTGCCGGGACAGTGGGCGAGCAAACAATCCCGACCCGGCGGGGGGCGCTGATGGCGGGGTTCCTCAAACGGCTGCCGGCGCTGCTGCTGGTGGGCGGGGTGCGGTGCTATCAGATCTGGATCTCCCCGCTGCTGGGGCCGACCTGCCGCTACACGCCGACGTGCAGCCACTACGCGATCGAGGCCGTGCGGAAGTACGGGGCGCTCCGTGGGGCGTGGAAGGCCGTCTGCCGCATCGGCCGCTGCCACCCGTTCCACCCCGGCGGCTACGACCCGCCGTGAGCGCGCCGTTCTCCCCTCGCCCACCTTTTGGGGGAGCGGGGTCGGGTGTGAGGGGGCTGTGACTCATGCACGCCCTTCACGGGCCGGTTCGCTCTCCCGTCGGCCGGTGACCCACCGCAGAGAGCGAAGACGGGTGAACCGTGCCCCACCCTCACCCCCGGCTCCTCTCCCTCAAGGGAGAGAGAAGACAAACGCTGGCCGCCCCGGCCGATTACGCCACGGCGGCGGGTTGTTCGACGGGGATGAGGTTCGGTCCGGCGGCGGCGTGGGCGTGCAGCAGGGCCTCGACCTCCGCCTCTTCGGCGTGGCCGCGAGCGACGAGGGCGGCGCCCAGGGCGCGGGGATCCTCCTGCTGGCGGGCGAGCAGCTCCGCGAGCTGTTCGAGCGTCAGCAGGCCGAGCCGCAACGCGGCCTCGCCGAAGCGCTCGCCGACCTGCTGCACGTCGGCGATCATGTCGGTCTGCACCTCGTCCAGCACGCCGGCCTCGCGGGCCAGAGCGCCCAGCGCCACATCCGGGGGGGTGAGGTCGGTGAGCGCCTCGCCGACGTCCCGCACGGGGATCGCGCCGCTGGCGCTGAGCCAGCGGGAGAACCGCCGGGCCGCCACCGCCCCATGCAGCGTGCGTTCCTCCGGAGACAGCAGGCTGCGGACGATCACTTTGTTGCGGCCGGTCTTCTTCGCCTCGTACATCGCGGCGTCGGCCTCGGCGAGCAGTTTGTCGGCGGCGTCCGGCAGGTCCGTGGGCACCGCCAGGGCGACGCCGAAGCTCGCCGTGGTGTTCACCGTGATGCCGCCCACCGTGCGACAGGTCCACGCGACCGCTTCCCGCAGCCGTTCCGCCACCGCCCGGGCGCCGGCCTCGGTCGGCCGGGGGATCAGCACGACGAACTCCTCCCCGCCGAAGCGGGCCGGCACGTCCGTCCGCCGCAACACCTGGGCGAAGGCCCCGGCGACGGCCCGCAGCACGCGGTCACCGACGGCGTGACCGTAGGTGTCGTTGACCGCCTTGAACCGATCCACGTCGGCGAAGATCACCCCCACGGTGCTGCCCGTGCGGGAACAGACGGCGACTTCCCGCCGCAGCGCGTCCACCAGATACGGCCGGTTGTACAGGCCCGTCAGCGAATCGCGGAGGCTTTGCTGTTGAAGGTCGCGGTGCTCCGCCTCCAGCCTGCGGTGCCGGTCCGCCAGGGCGTCGGCCTCGACGGAGCGCCGCGTCGCCAGTTCGGACAGGTGCTCGTTGGCGATCGCCAACAGGTCCGCCGGTCTGCCCAACTTCCCCAGATCGACCTCCAACAGCCCGGCGGCGGCGGCGGCCCGCTCCCGCACGTCTTCCAGGTAGGTCGTCAGCGCCTTGCCCTTCAGCCCGAACAGCGTGTCCGCGGCGGTCCGCAGGCGCCCCAACGCCGGGCCGGAGTCCGGCCCGCAGAAGTGATCGCCCACCGCGCTAGCGAGCGCCGCCGTGCGGACCAGCGGCCCCGCCGAAGCCGGCATCAGGCCGCCGGCACTGGCGGCCACCAGGGCTTCCGGCGTCTCGTGATGACGGGCGACGGCGAGGGCGAGCCGCTCCGGCAACCCCCAACGCCGGGCCAGCGCCCCCCCAACGGCGGCATGATCGAAGCCCCACGTCGACCGCTCCCGCGCCGCCGGATCGACCCGGGCGTCCTCGGAGGCGGCCCACACGGCCACGGACTCCGCGGGGAACGCCTTGAGCAACGCCAGCGTGCCCAAATCGCACAGCAGCCCGGCGAGGAACCGATCCCCCTTCCCCGCCGCCGCGACCGCCGCCGCCTCCTCGTCGCGGCCGACGGTGCCGGGCAGATCGCCGGCCAACTCGGCGGCGGTGGCCTGCACCACGCAGCGGCGCCAGTAGGCCCGGTAAGCGTCCGCCGTCACCCCCGCCTGCAAAGCGTCGTCCGAAAGACTGAACGACAGCGCCAACGAGACTACCCCCCCCGCCCCCAGCAGGGCGACCGCCCGGCTCACCGAGGCGACCTCGCCGCGGAACCCGAAGAAACTGCTGTTCGCCGCCCGCAACAGCCGTGCGGACATCGCCGGGTCCGAAGCGATCAACTCCGCAATCCGGCCGACGTTCACGTCCGCCTTGCGGGACTCCTCCAGCAACTGCACGGCGACCGCCGGCAGGCTCGGCAGGCCGGGGGAGGTCAGCACCGCCTCCATCGTCACCGGACGATCGGCCGGCGCGGCGGCTGGGGCGGCTGGATTCGGCACGGGACGAGCAGCATGGGGCGAGGCGGCGGGCACATGGGAAACTTCGGCCCGACGCACCGCCGGCTCGGGCTCGAACCGCCGACGGGGGGGCGGAATCCCGCCCCCGGGGCTGAGGAACCCGGTCGTGCCGGCCATACCGCGAGAAAAACCCCTACCAAGGCCCCCCGCGGACTCACCCGCCCTCAGCGACCCCCGGGGCACCCCCTACCCGTATCATCGGGCAACTCACGAGGCCGCCACCAGGGTGCGACCTAGAGGCTCCCCCCGGGGTCGCCAGTGTACTGCGTGACGAGCGCAGGGCTCACCGGACCCACTGCTCCGGGCGTCTCGGAAGATTCGCCCGCGTTCCCGGTGGAGAACCGCCCGCGGCGTCCCCGCGGCGTTCGCCCCCAAATACGACCGGCCGAGCGGCGAGGCGTCGCTCGTCAGTTCGGCTCGCCGGCGGCCTTGAGCATCTCCGCCAACGACATTTCCAACCGCATCAGGCGTTGCCACGTCTCCCACGAGACGATCCGCGGCGGTTCGCTTCCCGGGGGCCCCCCGCTGGCGGAGTCCGGCTCGCGGCCCGGCAGACCGCCGCCGCTGCTGGAACCGCCGCCGCTGCTGGAGCCGCCGCCGTCGCTCGGCGTTTCTTCCGGGGAGAGCGGTTCGGAGCGGCGGGGCCGCGCGGCGGCCTGATCGGGCGAGGCGCTCGGCAACCGATCCGGCAAGGCCACGGCGCGGAAGTCCGCTTCCACGGCTTCCAGCAGGACGTGGCGGATCTCCTCGTGGGCGAACCCCAGCAGATCGCACAACTGGGCCTGCTGAGCGAGGTCCAGATCCCGGGGGACCGGCGGCCGCTCGCCGGGGGGCAGGAACGGCGGCGTGCCGCCGACTTCTTCCACCACTTGTCCCCGCCCCAGTCCGGCCGAGCCGCCGGTTCGCCCCTGCGTATCCTCAGGATCGCCGCCGGCGGCCGCCTCCGCGGCGCGGCGTTCGCGGGCGGCGGCGGAGAGATGATCCAGTTCCTCCCGCCCCCCGTACGCCAGCAGGCAGCGGCCCAGCGAGATCTGATCCCCCGGCCGCAGAACCCGGGCGCTGACCGGCCGGCCGTTCACCCGCGTGCCGTTCGTGCTGTCCAAGTCCGTCAGGATGACCCGCTCGCCGTCTTCCTGCACCTTGGCGTGAAAACGGCTGACCCGTTCGTCGTTCAGGCGAACGGTGTTCTCCTCCTCCCGCCCGATCGTGACCGGCGTGGGGAGATCGCGGAAGGTGGCGCCCCGCTCTAATCCCTCCAACACCTGTAGGGTGATCCGGGCCATGGAGGTCGGCCGTGTGCGACGGAGGGGGAGGAAAAAGGGATTGTGAAAGCGTTGCTATCCGACACAAGCGGATTCGACGCGACAATCGGGTCCGGGGCGGCGTTCGCGGACGGCGCCGGGCGCCTCGACAGTATGGCGCCGCCCGGCGACGGAGCGAGTCACCGGCGAATCATAGCCCCGTGGCGCCGGCCGGGGCTCGTTCAAAGACGACGTACCCCGGTTCGACGAATCCGCAGCGGGCGTAAACTGCGTGGGCGGCATGATTCTCCCGCTCGGCGTACAGCCGCAACCCCACGGCCCCGGCGTCGACGGCGGCGCCGGCCGCGTGATCCAGCAGGCGTCGGAACGCCCCCCGGCCGCGGTGGTCCGGATGCACGTAGACGCTCTGAATCCACCAAATCGCACCGTTCCGCCAGTCGCTCCACTCCCAGGTCACCATCAGGCACCCGATCGGCGGCTCCCCGCTCGCCGGGCCCCCCGCAGTGCCCGCCGCCGGGCGGGCGACGAAATAGAGGGCCTTCGCCGGGTCCGCCAGCGCTGCGGCGACGCCCGCCCGCACCGTCGCCGGGTCCAGCCGCTTCGACTCCGTCTCTTCGGCGAGCCGCACGTTGAACTCGGCAATCGCTTCCGCATCGTCGGGGCCGGCGGGGGCGACGACGAACGCCGGGGCGGCGGACTCGGGGGAACGATCCGTCATTCGGCCGGCTCCCCCGGAGCGGGGGCGTCGGCGGTGGCCCGCAGGTCGGCCAGCAGGTGGGCGAGGGCGGCGTGCCCGGCGGGGCTCTGCCGCACCACCAACCGCCCGCCGAGTTCCGCGATCGCCGCCGGACCGCCGGCGGTGTCCCACTCCGCCACCCCCGGCCCCGGGCCGACACCGGTCTTCAGGGCGAGGATCAGCGGCGGGTCGAGCCGCGTCGGCTCCCGCCCCGCCCCCGGCCCGGCGATCCGCTGCACGACCGTGCCCTCGGTGCGGTCGGCCTCCGTCAGCCCCAGCGATTCGCTCAGCCCCCGCACGTCGTACACCCGCGGCACGAGGTTCCCCGCGGCGTCCCCCGCCGCCGTGATCCGCAGCAGCCCGGCCCGGTTCTCCAGAACCAGCGGCGGCCCGCCGGCGGCGTCCAGCAGCGTTTGGAACGCCGCCCGCAGCGTCGGCCGGTTCTGCACCGTCTCCGCCGTCGGCGGGGCGAAGGGGACCGCGGCCGGGTCCGCGTCGCCGAAGGCCCGGCGGTCCACGATTACCGCCACATCGGCGAACCGTCCCAGGACCGCCACGGCTTCGGGGAAGGATTCGCCGAGACTCATCTCCGACGGCACCGGCGGCGGGCCGTCGAGGGTCGCTTCCAGCGCGGCCTCCGCCGCCCGTTCCGCCGCCGCTCCGGCGAGGGGGCGCTCGGCCGCGTCGTCAGCGGGGGCGAACGCGACGGCCGCGACGCAAAGCATCGGGGCGACGGTCATTCGTTCGGCTCCTGGGCGGGGGCGGCGCCGGGGTCGGGCAGGGTCAGCGGGACGGTCCACGGCTGGGCGGCGTCCGCGGCCCGCAGGTCGGCCAGCAGGTGGGCGATCTGCCGGTGCACCGGCTCGGTCTGCCGCACGGTCAGCAAGCCGTTGAAGAACTCCAGCGACCCGCCCTCGCCGTCGATCTCCTCCCACCCGCCGCCCTCTCGGAGGCCGCCGGTGGTGGCGAAGATCAGGTCGATCAGCGGTTGCTCCGCAATCAATGCTGTTTCCAACGGGGTAGCGGGCGGGTTCCCGTCATCCGCCCGCCAGACATCGGCGACGTCCGTCGCCTCCGCGACCGGGTCGTACGGCGGACCGAAGCAGTTCCCGCCCGGCCGCAGGCGCGGGTCGTTGAAGTTCGGCAGCCGGCGGGCCGCGGCGCTGGGTCCGGCGGCCTCCAGCAGGTCGCGGACGGCATAGGTGCGGGTCAGCAGGCGTTCCTCGGCGTAGTCCTGCGTGGTGATTTTGAGAATGCCGCCGTCGTTGATGAGGGTCAGCGGCACATCGGTCACGCTCTCCAGTAGCTCCTCGAACGCCGTCCGCACCGAGAAACGGCCAGCGGGCAGGCGGGGCGGGTTCTCCAGCGGCAGGTCCCGCAGGTCGATCCCCTCCAAATCCAGCCGCGGCGTGTCCGGCCGCACGACGTGACCGGGCAGCAGATTCTCAACCGCCTCGGCGAGGGTGTCGCCGGGTCGGAGGTCTTGGAGGCCGTTCTCCTCGGCCAGCGGGGCGTCCAGCGCCGCCTCCAGTTCGGCGACGGCCCGATCGCGGAGCCCGGCGGCGGGCGCCTCGGGCTCCGGCGGGGCGTCCTGCGGAACGCACAGGCAGGCGAGCAGCAGCAGGGCGGCGGTCATTCGGTCGGCTCCTCAGCGCTTGCGTTCGGCGCCGTGGGGGGCGGCTCCGCCTGCGGCAGGTCCGTCGGGAAAGTCCACGGCTGCTGTTGGAAGGCGACGCGGAGGTCGGCCAGCAGGGTCTCGATCTGCCGGTGCACGGCTTGCGTTTGCCGGATCGTCAGCACGCCGTTGAAGGTCTCGATCGACCCGCCCTCGCCGTCGATTTCCTCCCACCCGCCGCCCTGGTCGAGCCCGCCGGTGAGGGTTTGAATGAGGTCGATCAGCGGCTGTTCGGCGGCGAGGGCGACGTCGAGGGGCGAGGGCGGTTCGCTCTCCCCCGTCGCGGCCGGCGGTTCCGCTCCGGCGCCGACCTGATTGGCCACCGGCGGCAGGGAGAACTGCCCGAGGCCGGCGCCCTGCCCGGCGCCGAAGCCCTGCGGCGCCGTCATCGGCGGCTCCCAGGCGTACGACGGCCCGGCCGCCTCCAGCAGGTCCCGCACCGGGTAGACGCGGGTGAACAGCGTTTCGTCCGCGGCGTCCTGCGTCGTGACGCGAAGGATGCCGCCGTCGTTCAGGAAGGCCAGCGGGACGTCGTTGACCTGGCGCAACACTTCGTCCACCGCCGTTCGCACCGGAAAGCGGCCGGCGGGGAGCCGCAGCCCGTACGGCAACGGCAGGTCCCGCAGATCGATCCCCTCCAGGTCCAGCGCCGGCGTGTCCGGCAACACGGTCTGGTCGGGCAGCAGGATGGATAGGGCGTTCGTGACGCTGGTGTCGGGCCGGATATCCACCGCCGCCGCCAGCGGGGCGTCGAGGGCGGCCTCCAGTTCCGCCGCGGCTCGCCGCTCCAGAGCCAGACCCGCGAGCGGTTCCCCCTCTTCGGGAACGGCCGGCGGGGCCAGCAGGCAGGCGAGCAACAGCGGGGCGGCGATCATCAGGCGGGCGGGCGGGGGCCTGGGGAGAGAACGACGGCCGGGTTCACCGCCGACCGGCGCGGTCCTGCCACGGGTCGGGGCGGGCCTTCAGGTACAAATCCAGGAAGCCTTTGCCGTCCTGCCGGGCCAGCCCCTGGAACAGCTTCTCGCCCAGCGGCGGCCGCAGCAGGGAGGTGCCCCGCAGCGGCACGCCGGGCACCGGGGCCAGCACCACGCGGGGGGTCTTCTCCCCGCCGAGGCGCTCGAACAGGTCCTTGGCGGCGCCGCCGTCCCGCTGGTCCTCGGAGCCGTAGAGGATCAGGAAGGCGATGTCGGCGCCGTCGTCCGCCAACTGCCGCAACACCTTGCCGGGGTTCAGGCCGGGCACGGAGTCCTCCGGCGACAGCAGGGCGACGGCCCGCACGTCCTGCCCGGTGGGGGTGCGGTACGCCGGGTCCGGGGCGTCGACGAGGGGTTTTTTCAGCCAGTCGGCGTAGGTGTACAGCAGGGCCACGGGGGCGGAGTTCTCCGCCGCGACGATGCCCAGCTTGCGAATATTCAGTTGCTTATTCTGGTGGAGTTGCACCGCGAGGGCCTTCACCGCCTCCAGATCGAACCGCAGCATGCCGCGGTAGTCGGCGGAGCGAACTTCCTCGCCGGTTTCGGTGCGGCCGTTCATGGAGGCCTCGCCGTGCTTGCGGAGGTCCGGGGCGAGCACCGCGTAGCCCATCTTCTCCAGGTACTCCGCCAGCGACTGCCAGTTCTTGCGGTTGCCCTTCTCGCCGTGCAGCAGGATGACGACGGGGGTGTCCTCGCCGGCGCCGTTGGGGGTGTAGACCTCCACCGGCAGCGTCCAGCCGTCGGGGGTGACGACGGTCTCGGTGCGGCTGGCCGCTTCAGCCGGGGCGGCGGCCAGCAGGGCAACGGCGAGGGCGAGCCCCGCGGCGGCGGCGCGGCGGAGCCGTCGGGGGCTCGGCCGATCGGTGAACTGGGGGGCGAGGGGCGTCACGACGATCTCCGGCGGGGGCAACTGGTCTCGGACGGGCCGATGCATGGTACGGGTCGCCCCAAAGCCGGCACAACGGGGCCGGGGCCGGCGCCCCCCGCCCCCGACGACGCCGCCGCCCGCCCGCAGGGTTTTCGTATGCCGTGCGACAGTCCGAACGGACTTCAGTCGCGAGCCGGGACATGATCACGATCCGTTCACTCGCCCGTCGGCCGGACGGTTAGCGAAGCAGGTGGGGGGGGCGTGTGAACCGTGCGTCACCCTCACCCCCAGCCCCTCTCCCTCAAGGGAGAGGGGAGAAATGAAGTCGCAGACGCCCCGGGCGCCCCGCCTACTTCGCCCCCAGCGCCGCGGCGATGCGGCCGACGGCGGCGTCCTCGGCTTCGCTGACCCGCGGGCCGACGTCGTACAGACCGCCGGCGGCCTCGGCGATCTGCCGGGCGAACGCGACCACGTCCGCGACGAACCGCGCGCGGTCCTCCGCGTCCTCCCTGGACAGCGCCGCCCGCACCGACCGCCACGCGGCGTCGGCTTCGCCGCTCAACACGGCTTCGCCGGCCGCGGCGGTCACGGCGTCCAGCGTGTCGGCGTTCGCCGACAGCCGCTCCAGCGCGCCGGCGAACAGGTCGCCGCAGTCCCCGCAGGCTCTCATCTGCTTGCGGAACTGCTCGATCTCCGCGGCGTCCAGCGAGCCGTCCGCCGTCGCCACGGTAAAGAAGGCCAACGCGGGGGCGACCGCGAGCGGGTCGGACGTGAGGGGATCGGCGGCGCTCATTTCGCCACCTTCCCAGTCCCGCGAGTCCCCGGCAAGCCGGGACGGGGGATGAGGGAGGGGGGATGAGGGAAGAGTTTCCGGCGTCGTCCCCTCCCCCATCACTCCTCCCCCCCCCTGAGTTTCACCCCCGTCGCACGCCGTCCGGCTCCGGGCCGCCGGCGAGCCAGTCGTAGAGGGCGCCGAACCGGCGGGCGATCACCGGCCAGGCGAACTCCGCCTCCGCCAGCGCCCGGGCGGCGGCGCCGCGGGCGCCGCGGGCGGCGTCGGATTCGGTCACCAGTTCCGCCAGCCCGGTTCGCAGCGAATCGGCGGTCGGTTCGACCCGCAACGCCCCGCCGCGGTCGAAGCCCTCCGGCAGGTTGCAGGCGTCGGTCAGCACGGTCGGCAAGCCGTAGGCCCAGGCTTCGAGCACCGCCACCGGCATGCCTTCGCTGTGGGAGGGCAGCACGAACCCGCTCGCCCCCGCCAGCGCCGCCGCCTTCCGGTCGCCGAACGCCGGGCCGTAGAAGCCCAGGGCGCCCTTTCCCGCCGTCGGCCGTCCGCCCGGGCCGCAGAGGCCCGCGGCGGCGGCCCGGGCCTTCAACTCCTCGGCGTGGCCGCCGTCGTCCCACCCGAGCACGGCCACATGCCAGTCCCGGGCGGCCGGCTCGGTCTTCAGCAGGTGCGCCCAGGCGTCGATCAGCAGATCGAGCCCCTTTTTCGGGTGCAGCCGCCCGAGGAACAGCAGAACCCGCCGCCCGCCGACCGCGGCGCTCACCTCTTCCCCCTCCCCCCACGGCGGGGGCGCGTCCGGCCGGGGGGCCTCCAGCGAGACGCCGTTGGGGATGACGAGGATCGGGGCCCGCACGCCGTAGGCGCGGGCGGCGTCGGCCTCGGCGTCGGCGAGGGCGTGCAGGCAGCCGGCGCCGGCGAGGTGCGAACGCTCCGCCAGCCACCAGGCGACCCGTTTCTTCGCCCGGCTCCGCCGCACCGCCCACGGATCGAGCATCCCGTGCGGGGAGACGACCCACTTTCGCCCGCTCTTCCGCCCCCACCCCGCCGTCGCCGCCGAGCTGTGGTGCCAGAGCCCGTGGGAGTGCACCACGTCCGGGTTCAGTTCCCCCAACCGACGGTCCAGCCCGGGCGCGTAGCCCCAGGCGCCGTGGGTGAACCGCGGGCCCTGCGGGGCGAACGCCTCCCCGGCCAATGGACGGCCTTCGATCTGCCCCGCGGCGGCGGCGTCCTCTGCGAAATGTTCGTCCCGCACGCTGAGGACGTGCGGCGACCGGCCGATCGCCGACAGGGCCCGGGCGAGGTCCAGAATGACCGACGCCAGCCCCCCGCCGGCCCGGCTGACCGACCGCGTGACCATCGCCACCCGCGGCGACGCGGCGTCCTCGGCGGCGGAGGCCCGCACGCTCATGCGGCCCCCCGCGGCGGGCGGGTCGGCCGGGGGCGCAGCACGCGGGCGGGATTGCCGCCGACGATCATCCCCGGCGGCACGTCCTTCGTCACCACCGACCCCGCCGCCACCACCGCCCCGGCGCCGACCGTCACCCCGGGAAGCAGCACCGCCTTCGCCCCGACCCACGCCTGCCCTTCGACCGTGATCGGTCCCGTGACGAGGTCGAAGCTCGCCCGGGCGTAGTTGTGCCCGCCGGTGCACAGGTACGCCCCCTGCGACAGGCAGACGTCGTTCCCCAGCGTGACCTGGGCGAGGTTGTCGATCCAGACCCCCTCCCCGACCCAGCAGTGGTCGCCGATCACGAGGTTCCGCGGGTCCTTCACCCGGACGCGCGGCTTCATCACCAGTCCCTTGCCGATCGTCGCCCCGAACGCCCGCAGCAGGGGGGCCTTGAGCCGGGAGATCGGCAGCAGGGCGCTGTCCAGCGCCAGCGCCCCGACCGGCCACCAGATCGCCCACCAGAGCAGCCCCGGCCGCGCCTGCTCCGCCGGCCGCCGATACCCGCCAAGATCCTGCACCCGGCCCGGCGGCTCGGCGGGCGATGCGTCGTCGAACGGCGGCGGAGGGGGGGAAGACGTCACGCCCCCAGTGTGCCGCCGGACCGCCCGTTCGGCGAACGGTCAGTCGCCAGCCGGCTCCGGCGGCGCCTCGCCAGGCTCCGGCAGGTCTTCGATCCGCACGACCAACCGTTTGCCGAGCGCGGCGGCGATCCGTTCAAGCGTTTTCACGGTGGGATTGCGGTCCTCGTTCTCCAGACGGGAGAGCGACGACTTCTGCATCCCGGCCTGGGCAGCGAGGTCGGTGAGGGAGACGCCCTGCGCCTCGCGGAGGGCCTTGAGCGTCAGCCGTGTCGTGCCGATGCGTACGCCGTCGCCCTTGGTGGCCCGGTGGAGCAGTCTGGCGAGGACTTCCGCTTGAACCTCAGGCTTGGCGTCGGCGTAAACCTGGCGGAGACGCTCGTCCCGGGCCTGTTCTTCCGCGGCGGGAACGTGCCGAACCCGCCACGGATGCGACGGATCGGTCTTCTTGACGGCGGGTGCGGCGGGCATTGCTGGGGGACTCTGGCGGGGGGGGGCTAACGATCGACCTCGTAGGCGGTGATCGGGTTCAACTCCATCGAGCTGATTCGCTCGAACACGACCATGATGTAGCGGCCGTCGGCGATCTCGCCGAACACGACCTCCTCCCCTGACGAACGGCTGACGCCGCGTTCGTCGGGGTCGAACAGGACCGACTCGACGTCGTCCTGCGTCAGATCGTTGTCGGCGATGTGCTCAACGTTGCCGCCGGGCTCATAGTTCCAGAAGACGAAGTAGTAGGGCATGGACGCGTAGTTACCGAGACTTGGAGGGGATTGATCATCGGCTCTCGCGTGCTGGGGGGGGTGAAGCGATCCAACTCGGTAGTCATCCGAGCGGGTGCGCAAATCGCTTCATGGGCAGCATACGGGTCGTTGCCATTCAGGGCAACACCTTCCCCCCGCGCCCGGTCCCCCTCCGCGGGTCTGATCGGTATCCTCCCCGGCGTTCGCCCGCCGACCGTTCTGGAAACCCGATTCGATGTCCGACGCCAAGCCCGCCACCGTGTCCGATCAGGCCGACTTCGATCCGCCCCAGGACGAACGCGACGGCGGAGCCGCCCAGGCCGGCGGAGCCGCCGGCGCCGGGGGGAACATCGAGTCGCACCTCCACGAGAACCGCAGCTTCCCCCCGCCGGAGGCCTTTTCGCAGTCGGCTCACATCAAGAGCGAGGCGGAGTACCAGGCCCTCTGGAACCGGGCGAAGGACGACCCGGAAGGCTTCTGGGGCGAGACGGCCCTCGAACTGCTCACCTGGGACACGGACTTCGCCGCCGTCAAACGGGGCGAGATGCCGGACACGGAGTGGTTCGTCGGCGGCAAACTGAACGCCACGGTGCAGTGCCTCGACCGGCACCTGGACGGCCCCCGCAAAAATAAGGCGGCGATCGTCTGGGAAGGGGAGCCCGGCGACGTGCGGACCCTCACCTACCTCCAGTTGCACCGGGAGGTCTGCAAGTTCGCCAACGTGCTGCGAGGCTTGGGCGTGGAGCAGGGCGACCGCGTGACCCTGTATATGCCGATGATCCCCGAACTGGCGATCGCGATGCTGGCCTGCGCCCGGATCGGGGCGGTGCACAGCATTATCTTCGGCGGCTTCAGCGCCGACGCCGTCGCCGACCGCAACAACGACGCCGGGGCCAAGGTCATCGTCACCGCCGACGGCGGCTGGCGCCGCGGCAAGGAGATCCCCCTCAAGGCCGCCGTCGACGACGCCCTCGCCAAAAGCCCCACCGTCAAAAAGTGCGTCGTCGTCCGCCGCACCGGCGGCGAGGTCACGATGGCCCCGGACCGCGACCTCTGGTGGCACGAATTGATGGCGGACGCCTCCGCCGACTGCCCCGCCGTGCCGCTCGACAGCGAACACCCGCTGTTCATCCTCTATACCTCCGGCAGCACCGGCAAACCGAAGGGCGTCCGCCACGGGACCGCCGGCTACCTGCTCGGCGCCCAGCTCACCACGAAATGGGTGTTCGACCTCAAAGAGGAGGACACCTACTGGTGCACCGCGGACATCGGCTGGATCACCGGGCACAGCTATATCGTCTACGGCCCCCTCGCCAACGGGGCGACCACCGTGATGTACGAGGGCGCCCCCAACTGGCCGGACCCGGGGCGGTTCTGGGAACTGGTCGAGAAGCACCGCGTCAACGTCTTCTACACCGCCCCGACCGCGGTGCGGGCCTTCATTAAATGGGGCGACGAGTGGCCGGCCCAGTACGACCTGAGTTCCCTGCGGCTGCTGGGCAGCGTGGGCGAGCCGATTAATCCCGAAGCCTGGGTCTGGTATCACGAAAAAATCGGCGGCGGTCGCTGCCCGATCGTGGACACCTGGTGGCAGACGGAAACCGGCGGGATCATGATCTCCCCCCTGCCCGGCGTGACGCCCACCAAACCGGGCTCCTGCACCTTCCCCCTGCCCGGGGTAGTGCCGAAGATCGTCAACGAGCAGGGCGAGGAAGTGCCCGACGGCGAGGGCGGCCTGCTGGTGATGACCCAGCCCTGGCCGCACATGCTCCGCACGCTGCACGGCGACCACGAGCGGTTTAAAGAGGTCTACTTCGGCAAGTTCCCCGGCATCTATTTCGCCGGCGACGGCGCCCGCAAGGATAAAGACGGCTATTACTGGGTGATGGGCCGGGTGGACGACGTCATTAACGTCTCCGGCCACCGGCTGAGCACGATGGAGGTGGAAAGCGCCCTCGTCTCCCACGACGCCGTCGCCGAGGCCGCCGTCGTCGGCTTCCCGCACGAGCTGAAGGGCGAGGGCATCTGCTGCTTCGTGACCCCCAAGGGCGAACCGGAGGACCCGGAGGCGCTGCAAAAGGAACTGATCCAGCACGTCCGCAGCCAGATCGGCGCCCTGGCGACCCCGGACCAGATCCGCTTCGCCGCCGCCCTCCCCAAAACCCGCAGCGGCAAGATCATGCGACGCCTGCTCCGCGACATCGCCGCCGGCCGCGAAACGACCGGCGACACCAGCACGCTGGAGGACTACACCGCGATGGCCAGCCTGCGGCAGGAGGCGAGTTGAGAACGGGAGCGAGGGGTTAGCTCTCCAGATGTCGCTAATCCTGACGATCCGCCAGTGCCGCATACGTTGGGAACCAGAATGATGTGAACCACTCTGGGTTTCTCCTCGTTCCTCCATGGACACACCGTTGTGAGAGAACCCGATAGCGATGACGTTAGACGATGATGCTTGGACCGATCCGCGGACTTGGATAGCCGTCGGCGGCTTCACGATCGGCGTTGCAGGGTTCCTGTTCGCTCTGCTCCGAGATCGGTGGTCACGTCGGGAATCGAGGCTGGAGACACTTGGGAAGACGTTACAACCGCTCATACAGGCCGGACAAAGCATCCTGAGGGCTGTCGAGAAGCGGAAGCGCATTGAGCAACTGAAGCACTCGTACCCGACGCCCCGAGTGAACGTTCTCGTTGGAGTGGAACAAGAGCGACGTTTCCCCGAGAGAACGCCAGAGGTCGTGGCACGGGTCAACTTGCTCGTCGAGCAGTACAACGACCTAAACAATCAGGCTGAAGCAAAGTTCCGAGAGGCAGAATCGGAGTTCGGTTCACGTCACTTTCGTCTACCCGACCGCATTGTCGAGCAGGTACGCGAGCTGAAAAACACCCTCAGCGAGGCGGGGAGGCTGCTCAACGACGGGCTGCTAAACAAATGCGACCTTCAATTAGCAGAGTTCGGCCGACAGCATGAAGCGATCTCTAAGACAGCACGAGGCTGGCGGCTCGCCGCCCCATTTGAAGGCTACAGACGACGAGTTCGGCGGAGGGAAGAGGTGCCTGCCGATCGAGTCGGCCCTTACGACCTGACCCGGAAGGAGATGGATGGGGTCTTCGAACTAGTGGCCAAACTAATGATGTCTGACGAGCAGGCTTGGCCGTTCGCTGTTCATCCTCCGCAGAAAGTGCTGGCCGAACCGAGCATCCTCGCTGAGGACGACGTGGTGGACCGCCTTTCCGATGACATCTTCTCTATAGTTCTTCGAGACGGCACGGCACGTCTATTCTCGTTGCCAGAATTGATGGCGTTCACTTTCAACCTCATCGATGCCCAGTCGCAGAGAATTAGGGCATCCAAGATGATCGAGGCCGTCGGACCGGATGTGCCGATCGATCTTAAAATCACCTCCACGTTTTCGATGGATCGGATCATGTCGCCGGAGATGGTGAAGGTTTTGCTGAGCAAGATAGAGTTCTCTGACACTCCGAGCGATGGTTGACCTCGGACGGGCGGGTGGCCGGGGTCGACCCGTTGTGGCGTTGATCTTGGATTGACCGCGGCCGGTCCGCCCCCGGAGCGGGGCGCCGGCTAGAATGAGCCATCCCGCCGTTCGCACGGGCTCCCCGCACCATGACCGTTCATACCGGCACCGTTCACGGCCGCCTGATTCAACTGGACGACGCCCCCGACCTGCCGGACGGTCAGCGGGTGCGGGTGACGGTCGAACCGGCCGACGATTCTCCCGACGACACGTGTCCTGACCGCACGCCCGCGACCCCGGCGGTCGGGCCGCCGGTCGAGGACTGGACCGCGGCCTAGGCGGGCGGGTGGCCGGCCTCGTCGCGGCAGGCGGCGCTGGTGGCGTCCGACAGCGCCTTGCTCCTCTGGCGCCACTGGCTCTGCCAGGGCGAGCGACGTTCGGTCGTCATTCCCGTTGAGAACCGTTCGTGATTCCCCGCGGTCCTGGCAAGGCCAGCGCCGCCCGTCGGTCGAGGGAAGGCGGTTCGTGCGCCGAACCTGCTGTCGGACAGGCAGTTCGGACAAAAGTGGTCCCGAACCCGCGTAGGGTGAGGGGTCGACGGTTCCGTCCGCATCGGATGCGGGCGGGCGTCGGCTTCTCGCGGGGCGGGAGACGCGGCCGACGTTGGTGACGGACGCCGTGAAACTCGCCCCCGCGTCGGTCGGCACGCGCAGCCGATCGACGCGATCCGCCCCCCGCCCGCAGGCACGGACGCCGAACCCGTCACGCGGTCGATCCGGGAGCGTCGGCGAGCCGACCGGCTCGCACGGCCCCGGGCGCCGCGGACGGCACGACCCCGAGGCCCGGCCCCCGTTCTCAAAGAACGCCGGCCGTGTGCCCGTATTCCACCTTCATTCCCCCATCCCCGGCACACACCGACCGGGTCCGGCTTCCGACCGGGCGGGGCGGCGCACGAATCGCGTGCGGCTGAACACGTTGAGTCGACAACCCGAACGAGCGGCCCGGCCGCGGGCGCGACCCCATTCGGGAACGCTTCGCGGCCGGGATCGCCGCTGCGCGGAGCGAACCCGTCCGTCGGCCGACGCCGGTCGTCCGCTCGCCACGCGCGTCCCGAAACTCACTGCCGAAGGCCCTCCATGACGCGTCGATTCCTCATGCCCGCGGCGTCCGGCGGGTGGCCGGCCCCGCCGAACCCTTCTACTCTGCTCCGCACGAGGTGGGGTCCGCGGATCAGCACGAAGTCAGGACGGCATGCGGCGACGGCATCTTCGACGCATGGCGGCGTGGTTGCGGCCCTTTCAATTGACGGCGCTGGTGCGGCGGCACGATCCCACGCGGATGCTGGCCCTGTTCGGGCTGATCAACGGGGGGGCGAGCGTCGGGCTGGTGGCGATCCTCGCGCACGCCACGCGGTCGCCGTTCCTCTTTCCCTCCCTGGGGCCGACGGCCTTTCTGCTGTTCTACGAGCCGACCGCCGCCGCGTCCTCGCCGCGGAACGCCCTGCTCGGGCATCTCGTGGGCGCCGTGGCCGGCTGGCTCAGTCTGGCGGCGTTCGGCCTGCTGGACGCCGCCCCGGCGCTGCGGGCGGGCGTGAGCTGGGCCTACGCCGGCGCCGCCGCGCTCTCGCTGGGGAGCACCAGCGCGATCATGATTCTCCTGCGGGCGCCCCACCCGCCGGCCGGGGCCACGACGCTGATCGTCTCGCTGGGATTGATGCCGCATCTCTGGCAGATCCCCGTGCTGTTGGCGGCGGTGTTCCTGCTGTTGGTTCAGGCGTTCGTCATTAATCGCCTGGCGGGGCTCCCGTATCCGCTGTGGACCGCGCCGGAGTCGCCCGAGTCGACGTGACTCGCCCCGCCCATCAAAACTTCCGGGCCCAGACCAGCGCCCCCTGCATGATCATCTCGATCGAAACGGTGCCCACGTACAACGCCGTGATGCGGCCGGCGACGTCGATATAGCGTTGGATCAGTGCCTCGTTGCGGGGGCGGACGTAGTCGTGGGCGGCCTTCAGCAGCACGATCGTCGAGACGCACAGCGTCACGCCCAGCAGCACGATCGCGCAGGCGACGAAGCCGTTGTGCCGTTGGCCGACGACCACGCTGGCGCTGACCGTGCCCGGGCCGATCAGCACCGGCATCGCGATCGCCCCGGCTAATTCCTTGGCGTCGCCGCGGAGCATCTCGATCGCCGCGGGGCCGCGGAATAAAAACTGCAACCCGATCAGCAGGAAGACGATCCCGCCGAAGATCTGAAACGAGGCGAACTCCGCCTGCACGACCGTCGAAAAGATCGCGTCGCCCAGCAGGGCGAAGGCGCAGAACACCGCCCCGGCGATCCCGCCCGCCCGCGTCAGCACCTGGCGGAACCGTTCCGAGTCGACTTTGTGAATCACGTCGACCAGATAAATCACGATCATGAACGGATTCAGCAGCGTGACGAACAGGGCTGCGGACAGGAGCGGTCCGGGCATGCGGCGCGGGCTGACAGTTCAGGTCGTGAAGGGGGGAGGGACGCTACAGCGGCGTCCGGGGGCCGGTCAAACGGCGTGCGGCGGGGCGTTCGCCCCCGTCGAAGACCGGCTCGACCGAGCGTCGGCGCCGGCGGGTCGCCCGTCGCCGGTGCGAAACCGGGCCGGCGTGGGGGAGAATCCACGAAGTCCGAACCCCGGGCGCCCGCCGCGGCTCCGCGGGTACAGTCCCCGACCGGCCCGTCTCCGAGAGCTCCGCATGACGCCCACGCCGCTGCATCGAAAATCCTCCGTCGAAGAGATCCGCGCCCGCTTCGACGGCGACGTGGAGCGGTTCTCGCGGCTCGACACCGGCCAGGCCGCGACGGTGGACGCCCCGTTGGCGATGGAACTCATCACGCAGGCGGCGGTCGCCTCGACGGCGCCGATCCGACGCGTGCTGGACCTCGGCTGCGGGGCGGGCAACAACACGTTGAAGCTGCGGGAGGCGACCGAGCGGGACTTCGACGCGGACCTGCTCGATCTCAGCGAACCGATGGTCGCCGCGGCCGAGCGCCGGGTCTCGGCGGCGAACGGCGGGGTCGTGCGGCCGCTCGTCGGCGACTTTCGGGAGGTGGAGTTGGAGGACGGCGCCTACGACGTCGTGCTGGCCGCCGCGGTCCTGCATCACCTGCGGGACGACGCCGACTGGCGAGCCGCGTTCACGAAACTTCACCGCATCCTGCGGCCGGGCGGCGGCGTCTGGATCACGGACTTGGTGTCGCACGAAACGCCCGGCGTGCAGGCCCTCATGCAGTCCCGGTACGGCGAGTATCTGGAGCGACTCGACGGCCCGGCGTACCGTGATCGCGTGTTCGACTATATCGAACGGGAAGATTCCCCCCGGCCGGTCACTTGGCAGCTGGATCTCCTGCGGGACGTCGGCTTTTCGAGGACGGAACTGCTGCACAAAAACTCCTGCTTCGCGGCGTTCGGGGCGCTCAAAGCGCCCGCCGACGCATTTTCCAAATAAAACTGACATTGGACTGCCATGAACAGTGCCTTCCTCGCCGCCTCCCTGCTCTCGGTCGCCGTGGGCGTCCCGGACGACGCCGCGGACGCCGTGGTCATCGGATTAATCGGCGACTCCACCGTGGCGACGACCTACGGCTGGGGGCCGGCGTTCGCGGAGCGATTCGACGACCGCACGACGGTGCTCAACTACGCCCGAAACGGCGCTCGGCTCGACACGCTCTCGGAGCGGCTGGACGAACTGTTGGCGAAGTCGCCGGATTACGTCCTCATTCAATTCGGCCACAACGACCAGAAGAAATACGGCCCGGACGCGTACCGCGAAAAGCTGACGGACTACGTCCGCCGCGTGAAGGCGGCGGGGGCTCAGCCGGTCGTGCTGAGCTCCGTCACCCGGCGGAACTTCGGGCCGGACGGCAAGATTCTCCCCCGCACCGAGGGGCTGCGCGGCGGACTGCCGGCGTTCGCCGAGGCGGCCGGGGCCGTCGCCCAGGAGGAGGTCGTGCCGTTTATCAACCTGTACGGGATCAGCGTCGACCACCACAACCGCCTCGGCCCGGAGGCGACCGCGGCGTACGACTTCGATCCGACCGACCAAACCCACTTCAGCCCCGCGGGCGCGGCGGCGACCGCGGGGCTGATCGTCGACGAACTCAAGGTCGCCCGGCCCGAACTGGCCCGGCGGCTGAAACGCACGCCGTGACGACGCCGGCTCCTCACAGTCGAACTACTGCCGATCGCGGATCGCGTCGATGAGTTCTTCCTTCGTCATCTTGCTGCGGCCGTCGATGTCGAGTTCCTTCGCCCGGTTATAGAGTTCGTCCTTGGTGCGGTCCTCCAGCGAACTGGTCGGATTGCCGGTCCCCTGGGTCGTTTTATTGGGCGTGCGACCCTCCTCGCGGCGGTGTTTGTTCACCGTGCGGCCGGCGATCTCCTCGGCGCGGTCCTCGGAGCGGCCGCGGTCCAATTCACTGTCTTTGACGTGGTCGTACATCCGTTCGTCTTTGTCGGTCCAGGCGGCAGGCATGGCGGAAGCTTCGTAGCGGGGGACGTGAAGGGGGAATTGTTCGGCCCCCATTTTAAGCGGCGGCGGGTTTCCGTCCCCGGGGGCGAGAAGGAGCGACGGGTGGGCGAATGTCCGGCGTTCGCCGCGGGGAGGAACCGGCGGTCGGGAGGGCGACGCACGGGCTCGGGGGGCGGAGCGTCTCCCACGATCCCCGATTCCCGCCGCCGCCGTGTCCGTTCTCGCCTCCCCCGATCGTCCCGCTGCGCCGGACCGACACGCAGCGCCGGGGCGTCCCCCCGGCCCAAATGTGGAGCACGAACCCGCCTGGCCGTCCTGGATGACGACGCTGGGGGCCTGGGCGCTGCACCCCCGCACGATCCGGGCGCTGCTGGGCACCGGCGGGGGGCTGGTGATCGCCGGGGGGTTGGTCTGGCTGGTTTCGCTGGGGGTGTTCGACGACCCGCGGGTGCTGGCCAGCAGCCTGATCGGCGGGTGCTGCGCCTTGCTGTTCCTGGGCTGGGGGCTCGCCACCCGCACCCGCTACCGGATGGCGGGGCTCGCCGCGGCGGGGCTGGCCTGCGTGACCCTGCCGCTCAACCTCTGGCTGCTTCACGCCCAGCACCTCGTCGAAATCACCGGCGGTCTGTGGGCCTGGGCGGCGGGGTGCGCCGCGTTGCAGGCGGCGACGGTCTGGCTGCTGAAAGACCGCCGGTTCCTGCTGGCCGTGCAGGGCGGCGTGACGCTCACCGCCCTGCTGGCGCTGGGTCAGGGGCGCCGCTTGGACGAACCGCTGTGGATTGCGGGGACGCTCGCCGTGCTGGGGGTCCTCAGCGTGGAGGGAGTCCGCCTGTTCCCCAGGGGGAAGGAGGACGACGGCGGCCCGAAGGCCTCGGACGAAGCGGCGCCCTTCGCCCGGGACCCGTTCGCCGTGCCGCTGCTGTGGGGCGGGGCGGCGCTGCTGACCGGCGCCGCGGCGTTCGCCGCGTTGGCGGAGGTCGCCCGGAACGGCGTCGTCTTCCTGCCGCGGCTCCCCCTGGAGACGGCCGCCCCCCGGCTGATCGCCGCGGCGATCTGGACGGCGATCGCCAACGGGCTGGTCTCGCTGGACGCCCTCGCCGCGGACGTGCGGCGGCGGCGGGACCGGCGGGCCGGGGTGACGCGGGACGAGGGGCTGTTCGGCTGGTGGAGCGTGATCCCCGTGCTCGCCGCCGGCGCCGGGGCGGCGGCCGTCTGGAACATGTTGGAATATCTCGGCCTGCCGGACCGCTGGGACGCCGCGGTGTACGCCGCCTGCGGGGTCGGCCTGCTGGCGGCGGCCCGGGCGGCGGGCGTGGGCGTGATCGCCGTCGACCGCGGCGCCGGCGCCGGCGACGAGGCCCGCGGCCCCGGGGCGACCGCCCTGCGGTGCGGCGCCGTCGTGCTGGCCGGGGCGGAGCTGTTCGCCGTCTCCAAGGGCGTCGGGGCGCTGTTCAACGGCCCGCTGTGGGCCGACGCCGGGGGGTTGGCGGCGGTCGCGGGGCTGGGCCTGCTGGGCGGGTCGCTCAACCCGGTTCCCTGGGCGAAGACGCTGCACCGGACGCTCGCCGCGGTGGCGCTGGGCCTGGCGGCGCTGGCGGCGAACCAACTGCTGAACGTCCCGCTGGGCCGGAAGCTCGAAGCGGTCGCGGTCGCGCTGGGCGCCGCGATGCTCGCCGGCGCCCACGCCGGCCGGGTGCGGGAGCACGTCCGCGACGGCCAGCCGGACGAGCCGTTCGTCACGGACGCCATCCGGCGCATGCGGGACGAGGAACGCGGCGTGGTCACGGTCGGCCTGTGGTTCGGCACGCTGTTCGTCCTCCTGCCGACGGCCGCGGCGGTGTTCGTGACGAAGGCGAACGGCGACGCCTGGGCGCCGGACGCCCTGGCACTGGTCGCGGCGGCGTCCTCGCTGCTGATCGTCGGCCTGTCCGCCCGCACGCTGGCGCCGGCGCTGGGCGGGTCGCTGGGGCTGGCGGGGGCGGCGACGCTGATCGTCTGGTCCGTCGTGCACCGGGCGGAGGTGACTTTGGGCGTCGGCCTGACGGCCGGCGGGGCGACGCTGTTCGTGCTAGGGCTGATCCTCAGCGTGCTGCGGGACCGCCTCTCCGCCCGCCTCGCCAGCCTGCCCCGCCGCTTCGCCGAGCGCGAGGGGCTGTTCGCGGTGCTGGATTGGCGGTGAGCCTCAAGGCGGAAGGGAGAAGGCGGAGGGCGAAAGGCCGTTGGCGGGGGCGGGGCGTTAGACTTCGCGCTCGTCCATCCGCCTTCCGCCCTCCCCCCTCCGCCTTATGGACGACGACTTCGAACGCTTCCGCGGCTACCTGCGGCACCTCGCCCGGACGGGGCTGCACGGGAAGTTGAAGACGCGGCTGGACGCCTCGGACGTCGTGCAGCAAAGCCTGCTTCAGGCCCACGAGGCCCGGGATCTATTCCGCGGCGAAACGGACGCCGAACGCTGCGCCTGGTTGCGGCAGATCCTCGCCCGGGTCATCACCCACGCCGCCCGCGATCACACCCGCGAGAAGCGGGACGTGCGGCGGGACCGCAGCACGGAGGAGAAGCTCGCCGCCGATTCCCTGCGGCTGGGCGGGCTGTTGGAGGCGGACGTCAGCTCCCCCAGCCACGGCGCCGCCCGGCACGAGCGGGCCGTGCGACTGGCCGCGGCGCTGGAATCGCTGCCGGAGGACCAGCGGGAGGCCGTCACGCGGCACTACCTCGACGGCGAAAGCCCCGCGGAGATCGCCGCCGCGATGAACCGCACCGGCCCCAGCGTCGCCGGCTTGCTCCGGCGGGGATTGCAGGGGCTGAGAACGACGCTGCCGGATGTGGGATAGAAGACGTCGAACGCCTTCGCTTCACCAATCCGATGCGTTAGCGAGGGCCGATCGGAAGCCCTCGCTGACGCTTCGGGTTGGTATCAGAAGAACCCGAACACGTTTGCGACGGCGCCGGGGCGGGGTCATAACGCACCGGCCCGCCCGTGTTTCAAAAAGGCTCCGCCGATGCCGTCGCTCGCCCTGCTGTTGGCCGCCCTCGCGGCGCCCGGTTCCGCGGACGTCGCCCCGCAGCACGGGGCCGACGCCGCGTTCGTCTACAAAACGGCCGAGGACGCCAAAGCCGGCGGCACGGTCGATTTAACGTTGCACGTCTTCCTGCCGGAGGGGACGACCGAACGCCCGGCGAAAGTCGTGGCCCGGCCGGCAATCGTGTTTTATTTCGGCGGCGGTTGGCGGGGCGGGAGCCCCGGGCAGTTCGCCCCGCACGCCCGGCATCTGGCGGACCGGGGGATGGTCGCGGCGGTCGCGGAATACCGGGTGAACAAGACTCACGGCGCCGGCCCGGTCGAATGCGTCCAGGACGCCCGGGCCGCCCTACACGCCCTGCGTTCCCGGGCGGAGCAGTACGGCGTTGATCCGACCCGCGTCGCCGCCGGCGGGGGCAGCGCCGGCGGGCACCTCGGGGCCTGCTGCGGCGTGATCGAGTCCTTCCCCGGCGACCCCGAGGGCTTTCAAACCGCGAACGCCCTCGCCCTGTTCAACCCCGGCGTGATCTGCGCCCCCTACACCGCTCCCGACGGGACGACGGCGACGTTCGACCGCTGGATGGCCGGCCTGCTGCCGGAGGGCGGGGACGAACGGCTCTCGCCGATTCATCACGTCGACGCCGGCGACCCGCCGACGATCCTGTTTCATGGGGAGAAGGACACGACCGTCCCCGCCCGCTCCGTGGAGCTGTTCTGCGAAGCCCTCCGCCGCGACGGCGTGCGGGCGGAGCTGGCCCTGTTCCCGGGCGCCGGGCACGGATTCTTCAACCAGGGCCGCGACGGCGGCCGGCCCTATCGGACCACCCTGCGGCTGACGGACGCGTTCTTCACCTCCCTGGGCTGGCTGTCCGAACCGGCGCCGGCGGCGAACGACGAGGAAGCCCCCTTCACCCTCACCGGCGCCCCGGCCGCCGCAGCGAATTAGAGCGTTTTTCCGCGAAGTCTCGCGTTCAAAACCAGCCCGATGCGCAAGCATCGGCCGTCGGCACAGCCGTCGCCCCGAACGACGCACGGCCGGAGCTTGCGCTCCGGGCTCACGCGAGGGTCAGTCGGCCGACGGGTCGAACGGCAGGTCGCTCGGCGGGCGGGGGGCGATGCGGGCCAGGGAGGTCGGGCGGGTCAGCGATTCGCCGAGTCGGTCGGCGTTCTCCGGCGTGTCGCCGCCGGTGGACAGGGTGAATCGACCCACCTGCGTCGGGGTTTCGCCCGGCAGCGTCGTGGCGTTCACGTTCTGGGCCGGGTTGCCGTCCGCGGTGAACTGGGCCTCGTTCAGCGGCTCCCATCGGGGCAGACCGGCGCCGGCTTTGGCCGTGGCGTCCGGCACGGTCCACACCCAGCCGGCGCCGAACTCCGCCGTCCGGCGCTGGGTGAGGCTCACGCCGTTGCGGCGGAAGTCTTCGACGAAGGTGTACAGGCTCCGCAGCGGCTCGAATTCGCCGGCTTGGGTGGGGGTCAGGGTGGAGAACGTCGCCATCTTCTGCCACGGGCCGGGCGACTCTTCACCCTGGGCACGGCGGGAGAAATACCCCGTATAGGCCGTGCGGCCGGCGATCGGGGCGCCGGTCTCGTCCTGATCGACGGAGGCGACGAGGAGGAACCGGCAGACGTCGCCGATCTCCCAATCGGCGGCGTCGGTCTTCAAAAAGCACTGTCCGCCGGTGCCCTCGCCGCCGAAGCGCTTCACCTCCGATTCCTCTCCCTTGGACCGCAGTTCGACCCGGCGGTCCTCCGGCACGAGGTCCGGATTCTGGCCGGCGGGCGGCTCCCAGACGCTGAACAGGGCCAGCTTTTCGCCGTTCGCCAGTTCCTGAATCCCGAAGTACCCGCGGTTCCATCCGCAGGCCATGAAGTAGGTCCCGGGGGCGGACTCCCGGACGGTCATCTCCTGATAGAACGCCTCCGCCTTCGGCGCCGGGAGCCGCAGGTGCACGGAGCGGCAGGCCTTGCCGGCCAGGCGTTCGTCCGCCCCCGCCGGTTGCGGGGCCGCGACGATCGCAACGGCCAGCGCGGACGACGCGACGAACAGTCGGGAGAGGAACAATTGGGACGCGGCAGGCATTCAGGAACCGATCGGGAGGCGGGGCTCGGGAAGGAGCGACAGCTTACCCGCCGACGGCCGCCCGGCGGGCGGGTAGAATGCCGCCGCTTGCCCCCGAACGAAGGTTTCCATGACCGCTCTCGCCTGTTCCGCCCGCCGCCTGCCGATTCTTTCCGCCGCGGCGCTCGCCGCCGCGGCACTGGCCTGGGCGCCCGCCGCATCAGCCGTTCAGCCCCCCCTGCCGACCGCCGACGCCGCGGAGGGAACCGGGGAGCAGGACGGCCGCGCCTCCGCGATCTTCGCTGGCGGGTGCTTCTGGTGCATGGAATCGCCCTTCGACAAGCTCGACGGCGTGATCTCCACGACCAGCGGCTACACCGCCGGGCGGCTGGAAGACCCGACCTATTATCAGGTCACCACCGGCCGCACCGGCCACACGGAAGCGATCAAGGTCGTCTACGACCCGCAGAAGGTCAGCTACGAAACGCTGCTGAACGTCTTCTGGCGGAACGTCGACCCGTTCCAGCAGAACCGGCAGTTCGTGGACCGCGGCAACCAGTACCGCACCGGGGTTTATTACACGCCGGAGCAGAAGGCCGCCGCGGAGGCGTCGCTCAAGCAGGTTCAACAACGCTTCGACCGCAAGGTCGCCACGGAACTGGCCGAGGCCGGCCCGTTCTACGAGGCCGAGGCTTATCACCAGGACTTCTATAAGACGAACCCGGCCCGCTATAACGCCTACGCCGCCTCCTGCGGCCGCGTCGAGGGGCTCAACAAGATCTGGGGCGAGGAGGCCGGCGGGGCGTCGATCATTCAGGAGCACAACGCCAAGGCCGCCGCGGGGACGCCCGCCGCCGAGTAACCCCGGGCTTGTACGTTCGCTTGCGGTTTCGCGGGGCCCGAGAGTTCTGCGGCCCCGCGAAACCGCAAGCGAACGTCGGCGCTGCGATCGTTCGCCTGACGCTTGGAAGAGGGCTCACCGCCCGGGCAGGTAGACCCGCGGCGGTTGGTAGCGGTCCACGAACGTCGGGACCACGCCCTGCACCCGGTCGAACACGAACGGCGGCGGACCGAACCCGGGGGCGCCGAGTCCGGGAACTCCGAACGCCGGGCCGGCCGTGGCCGGGGGAGCGATCGTCGCCGGCGGGACCGGGGGGTACTCGCCGGTGAGGAACTTCATCGCGGCGGCGTGCCGGTAGCCGGGGTTCGCCCGGTGCTCCGCGAGGCTGAACGGCACGGCGTGATACGCCGCCCGGTACTCGTCCCGCGTGACCCGCGGGAGGATCCGCGTCCCGTCGGGCGACGACCGGCGGACGGAGGATTCCTCCCCGAAGCCGTTCTCAGAGAAGCCGTCGTCTGGCGGGGCCTCCAGGGCGGCGTCCGGCACGGGTTTGTCCGGCGTCGGTTCGTCCTGCACCGCGACCCGGCGCGGGATGCGGGGGACGATCACGCCGGGGGCGTCGGCCGACTGGTTCAGGTCGGCGCCGGCGGCGGTCGCGGGGCTGAACGCCAGCATCGCACCGGTTCCCAGCAGACCCAGACCGACGACTTGGAACGGGCGGAGCGTCATGACGGCGGAGCGGGCGGCGGGGGAACGAGCGGCGGAACCGGTCTAGGCTACGCAACCGGCGCCCCCGTTCGGCAGGGGCCGGGGGGGCGCCGCGGTTGTCGGCGGCCGTCCGCGGCCGCACACTCCCGCCCGACCGCCCCGACCCGCGCGACCGGCCCGGGAATCCCCCGCCGCCCGCCGGATTCGGCCCGCATCGCCCCCGTTCGTTCGTTCGCTCCCGCACCTTCGTGACCGCCGCCGTGCCCGATTCCGCCGCCCCCTCCCCCGCCCCCGCGAACGGCTCCGAGGGCCACTCCGGCAAGGCGTGGGGCGGCCGGTTCGCCGGCGGGACCGATCCGCGGGTGGAGAGCTTCACCGAGAGCATCTCCTTCGACGCCCGCCTCGCCCCGCACGACGTCGCCGGCTCCAAGGCCCACGCCACGATGCTGGCCGAAAACGGCCTGCTGACCGCCGAGGAACGCGACGCGATCCACGCCGGCCTGGACGAGGTGCTGGGCGAAATTGAAGCCGGCACGTTCCCGTTCCGTACGGAACTGGAGGACGTACACATGCACATCGAGTCGGCCCTCACCGAGAAGATCGGCGACGCCGGCCGCAAGCTGCATACGGCCCGCAGCCGGAACGATCAGGTCTCCACGGACCTCAAGCTGTTCGTGCGGGAGGCCTGCGATCGGCTGGACGAATTATTGGCCGACGTGCAGCGGGCCTTCGTCGGCCGCTGCGGGCAGGATTTAGACGTCGTGATCCCCGGCTACACGCACCTGCAACGGGCGATGCCGGTTTCCGCCGCCCACAGTTGGCTCTGCTGGGTCGAAAAGCTGGACCGGGACCGCGGCCGCGTCCGCGATTGCCGGGCCCGGTTGAACGAAAGTCCGCTGGGCGCCGCGGCGCTGGCCGGGACCACGCTGCCGATCGACCGCGACCGCACCGCGGAGTTATTAGGCTTCGACCGCCCGGCCGCCAACAGCCTCGATATCTCCAGCGACCGGGACTTCCTGCTCGAATATCTGTTCGCCCTGACCGTCACCGCGACGCACCTCTCGCAGTGGGCGGAGGAGTGGATCGTCTGGTTCAGCACGGAGTTCGGCTTCCTCAGCCTGCCGGACGCCTATACGACCGGCTCCAGCATCATGCCGCAGAAGCGGAACCCGGACGTGCCGGAATTGATCCGCGGGAAGAGCGCCCGGGTCGTCGGGGCGCTGGTGCAGGCCCTCGTCCTCTTGAAAGGCCTGCCGACGGCCTATAACCGTGACCTGCAGGAGGACAAACTGGCCCTGTTCGACGCCCACGACACGGTCGTGGCTTGCCTGGATTTGATGCCGTCGATCGTGGCCGGGGCGACATTGAACGTGGCGAAGATCGAGAGCCGTCTGGAAGACGGCTTCCTCGACGCCACCGCCCTAATGGAGCACGCCATCCGGGCCGGCGTGCCGATGCGGACCGCTCACGGCGTGATCGGCAAACTGGTCGCCCTGTGCGAGAAAACCGGCCGCCGGCTGGCCGACCTGAGCGACGAGGAATTCGCTTCGGCCGACGGGCGCCTCGTCTCCGGCGGCAGCGAGGAATTGCGCTCGGTGTTGGGAGCGAAGAACGCCGCGGCGGTGCTGAAAAGCTACGGCGGCGGCGGCCGCGAGCAGGTCGCCGCCCAGGTCGAACGCTGGCGCGGGCAGTTGGGGATGAATTGACGTCGGATCGTGCGGGCGTTATTCGCTCCGCGAGTTCACCAGGAAGGCGTCGGTGAACAGCGGCTTGCCGTTGCGGGTCGCCCGCACGGTCCAGCGGCCGGGGTCGACGCGGACCGGCAGTTCCAGTTCGTAGGACCACCAGCCGTAGCGGATTTCGTCCGTCGTGAAAGTCTTTGTCGCCGCCGGCCGGCCGTTCGGGTCGAGCACGTCGAAGGTGAGCTTGTCCCCCTTTTTCAGCCCGTACAGCCGCGCCCAAACCCGCACCGTGCGATCGGGGCCGCCGGCGGGGCCGCGAGAGGCGAAGGAGACGGCGTCGGCGGGCCGGTCGCGGACCGATTCCTCCGTCAACTCCGCGTGGGTGACGCCGTGGTCCAGCGCCCCGGTCATCTCGGCGGCGTAGGGCAGCGGGTCCCGCCACCAGTGCTCCGGATCTTCCAGCGTGGCCACGAGCACGCCGCCCCGGCGGGCGATCTGCTGAGGATTCGCCCCTTCGGCCTGATAGACCTCGAAATGCAGGTGCGGGTCGGAGGAATTCCCGGAACTGCCCACCTCCGCAATCTTCTGCCCGGCGGTCACCCGGTCGCCGGGTTTGACTGTAATTGACCCCTTACGAAGGTGCAGATAGGCCGTCCGCACGCCGCCGGGGTGGTCGATCCGCACGAGGTTCGGCGGGGTCTTCGCCCGGTTCTTGGGATCGGTCGTGTCCCCGGCGTTGCGGTCCGGGTGGCCGTCCTCGGCGTCGACGACCGTGCCGTCGGCCGCGGCGAACACCGGGACCCCGCGGTCCATCGCGGCGAAGTGGGCGAGGGTGTAGTCGATCCCCTCATGAAAGTCGTAGGTATAGGCCCCGCCGCGGGCGTCGCGGACGCCGCGGAACTTCGGGTCCACGTCCACGTAATTCACGATCGTCCAGTCCTTCCACGGCGTCCCCCCGATCGGCAGGACGAACTTTTCGAACGGCGGCCCGGCCGCGGGCGACGAGTCGGCGGGCGACGGGTCGGCGGGCGGTGCGTCCTGCGGCCCGGCGAGCGCCGCGGGGATATTCAGAACGGCGCCCGCGAGCAGCAGCGGGGCGAGACGACGAGGACGGAGCATCACGGGGGCCGAGCGAAACCGGGGAGCGCCCGAGCGTCCGCTGCCCGGCGGTCGGCGTCAAACAGGGGCGAACCGGCTTGGCAGCCGGCGGGTCCGATTCGCCATGGCGTCTTCCCGCACCCTCCGCAAAGCTGTTAAGCACGGGCGCTGAGCCGCCGCGTGATCCGTCGGCACGGCTGACCGATCGCCGCGACGTTTGCCGCGCCGCGGCGGCCGCGTTCCATTGGGGCGTCGTCCCCCGCCCGGAGCCCCGCCGTGCCCGCCGCCCAGATGTCCTTGCAGGGGCGCCGGCTCGCCCCGACGTTCAACTTCGGCTGCCTGCGGTTCGAAGGGGCCGATGCGGTCGAGGTCGAGGATGGGTTTTGGTCCGCCGAGGAGGCGGAGGCCACGCTGCGGCTGTCCGCTTCTTACCCGCCGGGGTCGCCGTGGCGGGGGGCCGCCCTGGTCGCATTCTTCATGTTTCGGCTGCCCGCCGGGCGGGAGGAGTTCGAGGAGACCGTGGGGCGGTACCGCGAGAGGGCGAAACTGAAGGTCCGCGTACCGGGCGTGGGGCCGTTCGCGGAAGACGTGCTGCAACCCCTCGACCTGCCGGACGGCTGGACGCATGACTGTTTCGCCCGCGGCGGCCGGGACCTGTTCCATGTTTATCAGGGCGACTCGCTGGGGCTGATGATCCGCTGGAGTTGTCAGGGCGGGGACGTCTCGGACCACCCGCTGCTGGGCGGCCTCGCGCCGACCGTCCGGCTCGTCCCGGGGCAGTGGGCGACCGATCCGCCCGAGCGCCACGACGCCCCGGACGCGGAGCGGGAAGACGGCGACGAACCGGAGCCCGACGGGGACTTCAAACCCGCGATCGACCTCCGTGGGGAGGCGGAGGCGTTCCGGACGTTCCTGAAGACGCGGCTCTCGGAGTTCCGGCCCGACGACAACTTCGGCCCCGGCGAGGGCGGCCCGGTCACGCTGACCACCGTCGGCGCCGATGCCGGCCAGGGCGGGTGGGTCGCGGTCGTATTCGACACCCGACCGGCCGCACAGCCCGACGGCAAGTGGACGCTGTACCTCGACGAGGGCGTCACCCTGGACCGCCCGCACTGGACTGGCTGCTGGGAACGGTTGTGCGAGGACGGTGAGGTCGCCGTGACGGGCCTCGACGGCGTGACGACGGCGGAGACCGATCCCGACGCCTTCGGGGCGCGCCTGGGCCGGACGTTGGCGGGCGTCGTCGCCGAGGAGCGCGCCGCCCTGCCCCCCGGCGTCCCCTCCGCGCGGGAGGCGTGGAGCGTCGAAGACTTCGACGGGGCGTGGGCGTACTTCGGCCCGCACGGGGACGATGTGTAGCCGGCGGGGCGGCGACGGGCTGGGATCCCGTCAACGCACGCCCGCGGTCCGAAACCGCGGCGAGGGGAGAGCGGTCGGCTGATTGCGTAGGCTGCGGGGACGTATCCATTTCCGCCCCCGCCATGGAGCCTCGCATGACCGTCGCCCCGCTCGCCCTGCTGCTCTGTTCGTTCCTGCCCGCCGACGCCCCGGCGGAGGCCCCGGAGGTCTCGTTCGACCGCTGGCAATCGAACATCGCCAAGTTCGAATCCTCGGTCAAAAAGCTCGGCGAGCGGGACCGCGAACTCTACGCGGCCGGCGGCCCGCCGGAGGGGGCGGTGCTCTTGGCGGGGTCGTCCTCGGTGCGGCTGTGGATGGAGGGCGACGTGGAGGAGGACATGGCGCCGATCCCGGTCGTCGCCCGGGGCTACGGCGGGGCGCGGTACAGCGACTTCGCCTACTTCGCCGAGCGCCTGTTCGCCCCGCACCTCACGCCGGGCGAGCCGGGGGCGCACGTGGCCGCGATCGCCCTGTTCGTGGCGAACGACATTACCGGGGCCGCCAAGGCCAAACCCACCGATCAAACCCCCGAGGGCGCCGCGAAATATGTCCGGCACATTGTCGCCACGGCGCACGAAATGGACGCCGACGTGCCGGTGGTGTTGATCTCCGTCACCCCGACCCCCTCCCGCTGGAAGGCCTGGCCGCGGATCAACGCCTTCAACGAGGCGATGAAACAGATCGCCGCCGAGGACGACAAGGTGTACTACCTGGACGCCACGGAGGCCTATTTAAACGAGGACGGCACGCCGAACGCCGAGCTGTTCCGGAGCGACATGCTCCACCAAAACGACGCCGGCTACGCGATCTGGGCAGAACAGCTGAAAGCCGGGTTGAAGCCGATTTTGAACGCGAAGAAGTGATCGCCCAGCGTCCCGGACGCTTCAAGCGTCCGGGACGCTGACGTTCACCGTTTCGACGCCTCGACGCGGTTCGGGGCGTCGGCGAGTTCGCGGTTCAGCAGGTTGACGAGTTGCCGCAGGCGGCCGGCGGAGCGGCGGTTGAAGTCCAGCCGCAGCCGCGGGAGATCCTCGAGGTGATCGTCGTCCGCCTCCTGCTGGTGGGCGCCGCAGCAGGTAATTTTTCCGCTGGCGCAGATGTCGTTGAATTCGTCGTTGATCCGTTCCAGCATCTGATCGTCCGGGGCGGCGTGCAGCCGGAGTACGAGCTTCCCGCGGACGTACCGCATAGAGTTATAGACGCTGTAGAAGTTCAGAACCTCCTCTACGGCTTCCTCGACGTCCGTCGTGATCTTGTAGAGCGACGTGTCCTCCGGGGAGATCAGGCCCTTTTCCAGCAGTTCGTCGTTCACGAACTGCTGCCAGTGGCCCCAGTAATTACCGTCCGGTTCGTCGACCCAGACCAGCGGCATGAGGTCCCGCTTGCCGGTCTGCACCAGCGTGAGGGTCTCGAATGCCTCGTCCTGGGTGCCGAACCCGCCGGGGAAGGTGACGATGCCGTGCACCTCCTTGACGAACAGGAGCTTCCGCGTGAAGAAGTACTTCAGGTTCGCCAGCTTGGGGTCGCCGTCGATAATGCGGTTCGCGTGCTGCTCGAACGGCAATAAAATGTTGACGCCCATGCTCATTTCGCGGCCGGCGCCGACGTGGGCGGCCTCCATGATGCCCCCGCCGGCCCCGGTGAGGACCATCCAGCCTTCCTCGGCCATGCGGCGGCCGAACTTCTCGGCGTGGGCGTACTCCGGGGCGACCTCCGCGGTGCGGGCGCTGCCGAACACCGACACCTTCCGCTGTTTGCGGTAGGGGGTGAACATCTTGAAGGCGTATCGCAGCTCCTTCAGGGTCCGCTCCAGAATCTTCAGGTCGCCCCGCGTGGCCCCGTCGGCGAGCAGCTTGTCCGCGGTCCGCTTGATCGAGTCGACCAGTTCGCTCTGCTCGGCGAAGATGTGGTCCGGGACGGTCTCGTCCGGCTCCAGCGGCAGCGGTTCGCTTTCGGCGTCGTCCGCCCGGCCGCGGCGGCGGGGGGGAGACTTCGGCTTGCCGGACAGTTTGGCGTCCGCGGCGGGGCCGGCGTGCTTCGGTTTCGCGTCCGGCTCGTCGGACTTCGGGCGGCGGGGGGCGTCGGCCACGGCGGGGGCTCCTGTTCGACTCTGCGGGTTCCTGTCGGGACGGCAGCGTAGGCGGCGAACCCCGCCGGACCCACCGCGACCGGCGCCGTTCACGAAGTTCTCAAACCGGCCCCCCGAGCGTCACCGGGGAACCGCCCTGCGTTTCGCCCGGGCGGCAGCGGGCTTACCCGAGCGGCAGCGGGGCGGCGGGGCCGGTGAGGAACATCTCGCCGCCCGCCGGCCAGTCAACCGTCAGCTCTCCGCCCGGGGCGGCGACGATCACCTGCCGCACGCAGCGCCGCACCGCGATCGCCGCCGCGACCGCCGCGCAGGCGCCGCTCCCGCAGGAGGCCGTCTCCCCCACGCCGCGTTCAAACACCCGCAGCGTGATCGCGTCCGGCCGGTGGACGAAGGCGAACCCGACGTTCACCCCGCCGCCGGCCGCAAACAGCGGGTGCGATTGCAGCGCCGGGCCGAGCGCGCCGACGAGGGCGTCCCCCGGCGCTTCGTCCACCAGGAAGACGGCGTGCGGATTGCCGAGGTCCACCCGAATCGGCGGACCGAACGTCCCCAGCCCGGGGCGGCCGGAGTCGCCGGTGGATGCCTGGTTCGGCAGGAACTCCGCGAAGGCCAGCGGGTCGTCCGGCGGGGGGCGGAACCGTGGTTTGCCCATGGAAACCCGTACCTGGACGACGCCCCCCCGGCCGGCGAGCGCCGTCGCGGTGCGAAGGCCGGCGGGGGTGTCGAAGGTGATCGTGCCGCGGGTTCCGTGCGGATCGAGGCAGGCCGCGGCACAGCGGAGTCCGTTGCCGCAGGCGTCGGCGGGGGCGCCGTCGGGGTTGAAGAAGGCGAGGCTCGCCGCCGCCCCGGGCGTCCGCGGCGGCGTCAGCGCGACGAACCCGTCGACGCCGGTTTCTGTACACACCGCCGCCGGGTTCGGCGCCGGCTCCCCGCCGAGGCCGTCGTGTAGGGCGAACGTGTTGCCGGCCCCGTGCCAGAGGGCGACCCCGTGCCAGAGGGAAACGGGGGACGAGGCGTGCACGGGCGGGGCGGTCGCGAGGGAGGACGGCGTTGAGGAGAGCGAGCGCACCGACCCGACTTAGGCCGTGCCCGACAGCCCGCGGAAGATCGGTTTGCCGAACGTCTTGCTGAACGGCGTGAACGATCCCTCGCCGGTCGCCTGCGTCAGACTGTCGGCGAGCATCGAGAATTTCGCGTCCAGGTCGTCCGCGTGCTGCACGATCAGGGCTTCGGGGGTGTGCGGCTCGGCGGGGCTGCCGAACTCCCGAATCCCGTGATGCGACACCACGATATGTTCCGTCCTTAGTAATAACTCCGCGTCCACCGGCCCGGCGGGCTGGTCGGCCTGCCAGGCGGCGGCCTCCCGCAGCCAGTCCCGGCCGATGAGAATGTGCCCCAGCAACCGGCCGGTCGGCGTGTAGTCCGCCCCGGCGGGGGAACCGTCGAGCTCTTCCAGCTTGCCCACGTCGTGCAGCGTGGCCCCGGCGATCGCGGCGTCCGTACACAGCGGCGGGGCGAGGTTCGGGTACAGGCCGGCGTATTTTTCGCACAGCCAGACGGTCGTCCGCACCACGCTGAGGGTGTGCTCCAACAATCCGCCAGCAAAGGCGTGATGATTGCGGCTGGCCGCCGGCCATTTTTTGAACGCCTCGGCCCGGTCGTTCAGGATCTTGAACACGACCGCCCGCAGCGGGGCGCTCTCGATCTTCTCCTCGCACAGGGTCGTCAGGGCCCGAAACATCTTGTCCGCGTCGAAGCGGCTGGTCTCGAAGAAGTCCGCCTCGTCAAAGCCGGCGTCCGCGTCCGCCGGCAGGACGGGGCGGATCTTGTCGAGGCTCAGTTGAGGACCGTAATTGCCTTCCTCATAGGTGCCGCGGAGCTTGTAGAACGTTCCCTTCTTCCAGTTCGCCTCGCAGTCGGCGAAGTGGCCGGAGTCGCTCCAGACCATTACCGAGGCCTCCCGGGCGGCGTCCCGGAAGGTGCATTTATAGAACGGCTTGCCGGTTTTCGTGACGTCCTGTTTTTTGGAGGAGAGCAGGGCGAACACGTCGGCGGTCGCCCCCGGCGTGAGGTCCGACAGCTTGGAGACGGTCTCGGGGAACAGCACGGGGGAGCTTTCGACAAGCGGACGCGACGACGAACGGGCGGGCGGCGAACGCCCGACGGCCGGCCGGGACGGGAGGCGCCTTTCCGTCGGCCGGGCCGGGCCCTAGACTAACCGACCCTGATCCCACTTCAGCCCTCGCTGACCCGGACCCCGATGCCCGCCACCGCCGAAGCTCCCCCCGTCACCGGCGAAGCCGCCGTTCCCCAGACGACGCCCGCCGGCGTTCCGGACGTCGCCGATCTGCCGACCGAAGGCTGCGTGACCGTCACCGAAGCCGCCGTCGCCGAAGTCCGCCGCGTCATCGCCGAGCAGGCCCTGCCCGAAGGCAGCGTGCTGCGGGTCGGCGTGTCCGGCGGCGGGTGCAGCGGGTTCTCCTACGCCCTCGGCTTCGACGACAGCGTCGACGAGTCCAAGGACGAGGTCTTCGCCCAGCACGGCCAGGTCGTCGCCGTCCCCTACAAGTGCGGCCCGCACCTGGACGGCACCGTGATCGACTTCTACGCCGGCGTCGAGAAGCGCGGCTTCACCTTCGAGAACCCCAACGCCCGCAACACCTGCGGCTGCGGGTCCAGCTTCAGCGCCTAGGCGCCGAGGCGAGCGCGGGGGCGTCAGCCCCCCGTGCGATTGAAGAGCCACCGAATCCGCCCGCGGCCCCGACGGGAAGTTCCCCCGAGGCCGCGGGCGGCGTGCGTTCCTAGGCTGCGGGGCCGTCGTTCCTTCCTTCAGAACCGTCCCCGCCCCGATGAGCACAGGCGTCCCCGCCCGGTCGAACCTCGCCACCGCCCCGGCCCCCGCCAACCCGCAGCGGGTCGTGGGCAGTTACGCGGACTACGCCGCCGCCCAGAAGGCGGTGGACTATCTGTCCGACGAGAAGTTCCCCGTCGAACACGTCACGATCGTCGGCCGCGGGCTGAAGTTCGTGGAGCAGGTCACCGGCCGATTGAACTGGGGCCGGGCCTTTCTGAACGGGTTGGCCAGCGGGGCGATGACGGGGCTGTTCATCGGTCTGCTGCTGGCCCTGTTCTTTCCGGCGGTGGAGGAAGTGGACGGCGTGCTGGTCCGGGAAGGCTTCAACTGGGAGCTGATCCTGTGGGCCACGGCGATCGGCTCGGTCTTCGGCGCGATCTTCTCCCTGATCGGCTACGCCATGACCGGCGGCAAGCGGGACTTCACCAGCGTCGGCGCCATGCGGGCGGAGACCTACGACGTCCTGATCGACGCCGGCCACGCCGACGAGGCGGAACGCGTGCTGAGCGGCATGACGGCCTGAGCGAGCCGCTACGGACCGACGCGGTCGGTTCCCGGCTCCGCCGCCCGCCACACGGCCCGCAGGCCGACGGTCAGTAGCCCCCACCCCGTGACCTGCAGCGGGAGGAACGCCAGCACGACCGCCCATCCGAACTGCCGGTTTAGGTATCCCCGGACGCCGGACCACTCCTGGGCGAAGTGCGCGGCCTGCGCGCCGGATAACAGCAGCAGGCATGCCGCCCCCGCGGCAACCCAGCCCCGTCCGGGGCGCCGCTCGGCCGCGGCCACCGCTAGCAGGATCGCCCACGGCAGCCCGACCGCGGCAGCGGACAGAACGGCAGCGAGATTTCCGTCGTCGTTCATCGCCGCTCCCCCGCCCTGACCCCGAACGCCCGCCACGACGCCGCCAGCGCCGCCCACGCCGCGGCGGCGGGGAGCACGGCGAACGTGACGTTCATCCACGGGGAATAAGTCCCGTCCTCACGCAAGAACGCGCTTTGGGCGACCCGTTCCCACACGCCCGGAACCTGGAACGCCAACGAAATCGCCGCGGACGTCGCCACGCACACCCCGGCCGCGACCGCCCATCGGGAGCCGCGGGCCCCCCACCGGATCTGCCGCAAGCCGTTCGCCGCCAGCCACGCCGCGACCGCGCACAGGAGGAGCCCGCCGAGGCCGTTCGTGAGGGGGAATAACCAGTTCACCCGCCAAGCCTATCTCCGCGGTCGCCTTGAAGCGACGGCGGCCGTCCACGACCCTCCCGCGCCACGGATCCCAAGACTGGATCCCCGCCGACATGGCCGACCTCATCCCGCCGCACGGCGGTTTCGCCGAGCCCGTCGACCGCACCAGTCGCCCCGCGGCGTTGAGGTAGGGCCGGGGCGGTTCGCTGCCGACGACGGTCGTCAGGTTGCCGCTCCGCAGATCGAGAACCAGTTGGGGCCACTCGTCATCGGGGTTCGCCGGTCGCAGGCGGTCGCCTGAGGTTTGGCTACGCCAATCCTCGCTCTCCCGAAGCTACCCCGGCCGTCGCACGGTCGCACGCCGCCGCAGCCACGGCACGACCCGGCGTTCGATCGTCGCCTGCGCCAGCCACGCCGCGGCGGCGATCACGGCGACGTACGCCGCGATGACCCCCAGCCGCACCGCCAGGGCGGACTCGTCGAAGCGCCCCGCCGGCAACAGGGTGTAGAGGACCTTCTGGGCCATCGCGTGGGTGAGGTACAGGGCGTAGGACGCCTCCCCCAGCGCCGCCAGCGGCCCCCACCGGAACGCCCGCGGGCTGCGGTCCCCGGCCGCTCCCAACAAGACGACCACGCCGACGGACGCGATGAGCGTCGCCGCCGCGGCCCGGCGGTAGCCCGGCAGGGAGGCGCCGACGACCAGCAGCAGAACCGCCGCCCACAGCGTCCACCCCGGCGGTCGCCACGGGTTCGTCGCCCGGGCCTGAAACACCCACGCGGCCGCCCCCACGGTGAACGGACCGACGACGGACGCTGGCATCGCGTACGGCAGCCCGAACGCGCCCCAGAACAGGGCGATCGCCAACGTCGCCGCCAGCGCCAGCCCCGCGACGAGGCCGACCGCCGCCCGCCCCCGACTCCCCGCCGAGACCCGCCACAGCCCCGCGGCCAGCGGGGGAAACAGCAGGTAGGCGAACCACTCGGCGCTGATCGACCAGGACGGATAGTTCCAGGCCTGCTCGTAGAACGGAACCCAGGCGTGCACCAGGGCGAGGTTCAGCAGGAAGTCGACGAGGCCGTACTTTTCCGGGTCCGGCGTGCCGCCCAGGCGCGTGCCGACCGCCGCCATCACGGCGGTGCCCAGCAGCGTGGCGAGGTGCAGCGGATAGATGCGGATCAACCGACGCAGCAGGAACTCCTTCGTCCCGGACGCCGTCAGCCCCCGCCCGAACGCGGCGGCGTAGTTCAGCGCTAGCACGTACCCGCTGAGTACGAAGAACAGCGGGACCGCGAGGTGCCCGCGGGCGATCAGCGGGGCCGCCCAGTCGAGGGGCAACAGAGCGTGGAGATCGGCTTTGAAGTGGAACAGTACGACCCACACCGCCGCCAACCCCCGCACCGCGGTGAGGCTGTCCACCGCCGGCGGGCGCCGCGGGGCGGCGGCCGGTTCGGCGTCCGCCGGCAGCGGCCAGGGGCGCCCCGGGGCGGGCGGCGGCGGGTCGCCGGGACGCAGCGGGGTGCCGAGTCCAGCGAGATCGGCGGCCGTCACCGGCGTCCCTCTGCCCGCCCGCGGGCTGCCGGGCGGGCCGGGAACCGGCGCTCCAGCACGCGCCAGCCGGGGGGCCGCAGCGCCGCGAGCGCCGCTTCGGGATCGCGGGTCGCCAGGTAGTTGGGGGGTTCGGAGGAACTCGCCAGCCGTCCCGCCGCCAGCGGTTCCACGTGCAGCCCGTGAAACGTGCGGCCCAACGAAAACAGGGTGAACCCGGCCTCCTCCAACAGCCGCGTGACCTCGCTGCCGGCGGCGTCGTGGACCGCGTGGTCCTCGAACAGCACGTGCCGGATGCGCCCCGCCGCCAGCGCCTCCGCCGCCCCCCGCAACAGCGGGGCCTCGTGCCCCTCCACGTCGATCTTCAACAGGTCGACCGCCCCGCCGGCGCCCTCCGCATTCAACTCGTCGTCCAGCCGGCGGACGTCCACGGAGACCCGCCGCTCCCCGGTCTGCTCGGAACCCCCGGACGCCCCCTCCGCGAGCCGGGCGAGACCGTCGTTGGCGCCGAACCCCGCCGGCAGGATTAGGTCCGCCCGGCCCGGCCGCTCCCCCAATGCGACCGGATGCACCGCGACCCGGGCGAGCGGCCCCGCGTCCGCGGCCCCGCGGAGGTTTCGCTCCGCGACAGGGGCGAGGTCCGGGTGCGGCTCGTAGGCGTCGACCCGTCCCCCGGGGCCGGCGCACAGGGCCGCCAGCACTGACACGTAGCCCACGTTCGCCCCGGCGTCGATCGCCCGGCCGCCGGGCGGCGTCAGCCGGGCCACGACTTCGGACAGCGTGAGGTCGTACACCCCGGTCGTCAGGACGCTCCGGCCGATGTCCTTCGTCGGGTCCGCGGCGATCGTCGCCCCCCAGGCGGTCCGCAGCGGCCGCACCCCGGGGGCCGGCGGGGCGACCGCGGTCCAGATCCGGCGGGCGAACCGCTCCGGGCGACGCACGAACCACGGTTTCCACAGGCGATCGATCATCGTCAGGTCTCCCCCCGGCCGGGCGCCGCGTGGGCGCCGAGCAGTTCGGAATAGAGCGCCGCGTACTGCGATCCCACGCGATCGCGGTCGAAGCGGCGTTCCGCCGTGCGGCGGGCGGCGGCTCCCAGACGAGCCCGCCGGGCCGGGTCGTCGGCGAGGCGTTCGACCGCGACCGCGAGGGCGACCGCGTCGCCGGGCGAGTGGCCGAGGGCGTCCTCGCCGTCGGTGAACAGTTCCGCCGCCCCGCCGGCCGCGGCGACGATCGTCGGGCGGCCGCAGGCCATCGCCTCCGCGATCGTCAGCCCGAACGGCTCCCGCCGCACGCTGGCGTGCACCGCCACGTCCAGCGCCCGGTACGCCGCGGGCATGTCGGATTGGAACGGGACGAAGCCGACGGCATCCGCCACCCCCGCCCGCTCGGCGAGTGCTTCCAACTCCCCCCGCGTCCACTGGGCCGCCGTGGCGTAGATCGGTCCGCCGACGACGAACCAGCGGACCGCCAAGTCCGGCCGCCGGGCCCGCAGCCGGGCGGCGGCCTCGATCAACACATCCTGCCCCTTCCAACGGGCGTAGGTCGCCGCCAGCCCAACCCGCAGCGTCCCCGCGGGCGCCGGCGGCAAGCCGGCGGCGGCGTCCAAGGCCGCCCCGTCCCCCGCTTCGGGGCAGGGGGCGAAGCGGGTCAGGTCGACGCCGTTCAAAATCACCCGGGTCGCCGCGTTCGGCAGGAGGGTGAGCGCGTCCCGCTCGACCGCGGCGGAGACGCACGCCAACGCGGAAACGCCCCGCCCCGCCCGCCGCAGCGCCCGGCCGGCGAGGGGGCGTTCGGAGTAGAAATCGTGCACCGCCCAGACGACCGGCGGTCGCCGACCGGCCCGCCGGCCGGCCAGCGCCGCGGCGGTCAGCAGGTGGGTTTTCAGGCCGTTGGAATGGATCAGGTCCGGCCGCTCCGCCCGGATCGCCGCCCGCCAGCGGAGGACGCCCCGTGTCACGGCCGGCCCCGCCGCCGCGAAGCGGGCGAGGCGGGCGACCCGGCTCTGAGCCCCGCCGCGGTTCGTGTCGCCGGGTGAGTCCGGGCTGTCGCCCAGCCGGGCCGCCGCCGCCGGCAGCGGGACCGCCCGGGCGCTCACGCCGAGATCCCGGGCCGCCTCGAGCAGCGACCCCTCCCCCCCGCACAGCAGGGTCAGCGACGCGTCCGGCAGCCCGGTTCGGACCCCCGTCAACAGGTCGAGCAACACCCGCTCCGCCCCGCCGATCGTCCCGACCGGGCTGAGGAACAGCAGGCGGGGGCCGGCCCCGGTGGCTCCGGTCCCGTTCAAACCGACTCCCCCGGCACCCCGTCCGCGGCGACGAGGTCGGCGAAGGGTTCGCCCGCGGCCAGCCGTTCGTAGACGGCGCCGATGCGGCGGGCGTGCTCCTCCCAGGTGAACTGACGCAGATGCGCGTCGGCGAGGGCTGGATCGGGCGGCGGGGCGTCGAGGGCGGCCAGCGTCGCCGCCCGCCACGCCGGCACGTCGCCGACGGGGGCGAACGTGGCGAGCGGTCCGCCGACCTCCCGCAGGACGGGCAGATCGCTGGCGATCACCTTCGCCCCGCAGGCCAGCGCCTCGGCCACCGGCAGGCCGAACCCCTCAGAGGCGCTCGGCTGTAACGCCGTCTGACTCCGGCGGTAGAGCGTCGCTAACGCCGTCCGACTCAGTCCGGAGAGCTGCCGAACGCTATCACCGAGGCGCAAACGCTCCAACGTCTCCCGCTGGCCTTCGGTCCAGATGCCGCCGACCTGCACGAGCGTCAGCTCGGGCCGTTCGGCCCGCACCGCGGCGAAGACTTCCAACAGCACGTCGATCCGCTTCCGCGGGATGCAGGAGCCGACGTGCAACAGGAACGGCCCGGCGGGCAGGTCCCGGGCGGCGAGTTCCGCGGCGCCGGCGGCCTCCGCGGCGGCGTTCGCTGACTGGCGGGCGAACTCCTCGCAGACGCCCAGCGGGGCGAGCGCCACGCGGTCGGCTTGGGCGAAGCCGCTGGCGACCAGTTCCCGCCGCGTCTGCCGGGAGTTGACGAATACCGCCGCCGCCCGGCCCAGCCCCTCGGCGACGGAGCGGGCGTGGGCCCGGAACCAGCGGGGGCGGGGCTCGGCGGCCGGGTCGAGCAGACTGCGGAAGGCGTCCAGATCGTGGCAGAAAACCCCCGTGCGATCCGCCGGCAGGTGATGGGTCAGGTGGGCGTAGGAGTGATCCACGATGTGGAACAGGTCGAACCGCCCCGCGATCCGGGCGAGGTGGGCCGGGTAAGTGCGGACGCGGTTCCACAGCCGGTCCGCGTTCGCCGCCGCCCGCTTGCCGCGGCGGCCCGGCGCCAGCGGGGCGAAGCGGCCGAAGGGGGTTCGGAACGGCGGGCAGATCCGCTGCGGGGCGAAGCGTGGGTCGGCGGCCCATTCCGCGGCGAGGCGGTCGGCGCACAGGTCCATGCTCGTCCAGCCCTCCTCGGGGAAGTCGTCGACCAGCGCCAGCCGCAGGGGCGCGTCGCTCATCCGGCGGCCCCGGCCGCCGCCCCGGCCGACCCGGCGGCGGCGAGGTCCCGGTAGAAATCCTTCCAGCGCTCCGCCACCGCGGCGACGGAATACTGCCCGCAGCGCTGCAACCCCCGCTCGGCGAGGTCGGCCCGGGCGGCGGGGTCGTCCAGCAGTTCTCGGATCACCCGGGTCCAGGCGGCGGCGTCCGCCTCCGGCACGATCCGCCCGGCGTCGCCGACGACCCGCGGGATCTCCCCGCTGTCGCTGCCGATCACCGGCACCCCGCAGGCGAACGCTTCGATCAGCATCCGGCCGAACTGCTCCTTCCAGTGCGGCGTCGTCTGGCTGGGGGCGACCAGCAGATCGGCGGCGGCCAGACGGCGGGGCACCTCCTCGTGCCGCACGGCGCCGACGCGCACCCGGTCGCCCCAGCCGCGGGCCTCCGCCCAGCGGAGAACCTCCCCCTCCAACGGGCCGTTCCCCAGCATCAGCAGGCCCCACGGACGCTCGCCCAGCCCCTCCAGCGCCGCCAGCAACACGCGGACGCCCTTGTCCTCGTTCACCCGGCCCAGTTGCACGATCAGCGGTCCCGGCAGGCCCAGTTCCTCCCGCACGGCCCGCTTCGCCTCCGGGGGGAGCGGGCGGAAGCGGGCGGTCTCCACGGCGAGGGTGATGATCCGCCCCGTCCGTTCCGGGTAGCCGCGGGAGACGAGGTTCTCGAACACCAGCGACCCGCCCGCCACCCAGCCGGCGGCGGTGCGGAGGGCGGCGCGCTCGAACTGGCGGAACGGCGGGGGATAGGTCTTGTTGAGGCTCTGGGCGCTGCGGAACCCGTAGGGCACGCCGGCCGCGGCGGCGGCTTTGGCGATCTGATAGCCGGCGAGGATGTAGGGCTCCTCCCAGGCGTGCACCGCGTCGAATCCGCCGCCGGCCGTCAGGCGCCGCAGGACGCGGGCGTTGTAGCGGAAGACGTGCACCCGCCGCGTCCAGCGGGCGGGGATCGGTTCGATCCGCAGCGGGGAGCCGGCCTGCTCCGGCTCGCAGACCTCACGGCGAAAGTCGCCGTGATAGACCGCGGGGGCGGCGACGGTGACCTCGAACGCCGGATCGCGGGCGACCTCCCGGGCGATCGCCCGATTCGCCGCCGTGACGTAGGAGTGCCCCGCCGTCAGCACGCGCAGGGGACGGTTCGGGCCGGGCTCGCGGGGGCCAAGCTCGCGGGGGGGAACGGCGCCGCTCACCGCGTCTCCGCCGCCGCGGCGCAAAGGCGATCGACCCGGGCGCACAGCGCGGCGTCGTCCCGCGGGGCGGCCAGCAGGTAGGCCGCCCAGGGGGCGTCCGCGGCCGCGACGCCCGCCCCGCCGACGACCGCGGCGTGGTAGCCGGCCCGGTCCAGTTCCGCCGCGACCGCGGGGGCGGTGCCGTGCAGTTCGACCAGCAACAGCGGACGGAGCGCCCGCAGCGTCTCCCGTCCGCCCGCCAGCACGTCCGCCTCCGCCCCTTCGACGTCGATCTTCAACAGCGCCAAGGAGGGCGGCTCCCCGAAGACGCCCTCGGCCCGCAGGGAGTCGAGGGACCGCACCGGCACCTGCCGCGTGCCGGCCGGCTGATTGGGCGCCGACCCGGCGGATTCCAACCGTCCCCAGGTGGACACCTCCGACAGCTGAAACGTCGCCGTCCCGTCCGCGGCGCCCAGCGCTTCGCAGCGAACGTCGATGCGGCCGAACCGCTCCTCGCCCGCATTGAGAGCGACGTTGTGCCGGATCCAGCGGACGTTCTCTTCCAACGGTTCGATCGCCACCACCCGCCCCCCGCCGCTGGTTTCCCCCCCGACGAGGCGGGCGGCGAGCGTGGTGAGGTAACCGACGTTCGCCCCGACGTCCGCGACGGTGTCGCCCGGGTTGATCAGTTCGGCGAGCAGGCGCTGGATCTCCGGCTCGGTCGTCCCGAGCAGGTAGCCGGCGTGCGAGGGCCCGGGGTTGAACCGGAGGCCGGCGCCGACGCCCCCCTGGATCACGCCGTCGCGGCCGCGGAACAGGTCGTAGAGACGTTCCACGCCTTTGCGGATCAACGGGTGCCGCCACTGGGAGCGCGACACGGCCCGGATCAGGCCGCGGGGCAGCTTACCGGCGATCCAAAGGAGTGCGTGCGACATGGGACAGGCGGAAGGACGGACGGGCGGCCCGGCGGTTGTGTCCGATTCGCTTCGGCGGACCATATGGGCTGATCCGGGGCGTCGGAAGGGAACGCCGGACAGAACCCCACCCGCGTCCCGCTGCCCCCGCCCGATGTCGTCGCCCCGGATCGACCTGTTCTTCCCCCTCCTGCCGCCGGCGCCGGACGGCATCGGCGACTACACCGCCCAACTGGCCGCGGCCCTATCGGCCGTGGACGAGGCAGCGGGGGACGGGGGAACAATCGGCGTCCTCACGGGGTCGAACCCGGCCGATCCGATCCCGGGCGTGGAGATCGTGCCCTGCGAAAACCTGCTGCGGGGCGGGCTGGCGGCGGCGGTGGGGCGGCGGCGGCCGGACTGGCTGGTCGTGCAGTACAACCCGTTCAGCTACGGCCGCCGGGGATTCGCCCCGCGGTTGCCGCTCGCCCTGCGGGCCTGTCGCCGGGCCAGCCCGGGGACGCGGGTGGCCGTGATGGTGCACGAACTGTTCGTCCCCTTCGCCGACGCCAAGACCGCGGCGATGTCACTGTGGCAGCGTCCCCAGTTCGCGGCGGTGACGGCGTTGGCGGACGTGACGTTCTTCTCGATCGAGGCCTGGACCGCACGATTCCGCCGCCGCCATCCCCGCCGGCGGGCGGTCCACCTGCCGGTCGGCTCGAACCTGCCGCAGGTCGCGGGCGGGGCCGCCGATCAGGCAGTGCTGCGGGAGGCGCTGCGGGCGGGGTGGAACCTGGGGCCGAACGTCCCCGTGCTGGGGCTGTTCGGGTCGGCGCACGCTTCCCGGTTGCTCCCGCTGGTGGACGCGGCGGCGGCGGCGGCGCGGGAGCGGTCGCCCGAGGCCGCGCTGCTGTACGTCGGCCCGCACGGCGCCGCGGTGCGGGCGGCGCTGGGCGGGCGGGTGATCGACGCCGGCCGGCTGCCCGCCGCGGAGGCGGCCCGGCAGTTTGCAGCGATGGACCTGGCGCTGGCCCCGTTCGTGGACGGGGTCTCGACGCGGCGGGGCTCGATGATTGCCGGCTTGCAGCAGGGCGTGGCGACGGTCGGCACGCGGGCCTTCCTGACCGACGGCCTGCTCCGCGACGCCGACGGCACGGCGCTGCGGCTGACGCCCCCGGAACCGGCCCCGTTCGCGGCGGCGGTCGGCGAACTGCTGGACGACCCCGCCCGGCGGGCCGTCATCGCCGCCGGCGGCCGGGCGCTTTACGATGCGCAGTTCGCCTGGCCGGCGATCGCCGACCGTTTGAGGGCGGCGCTCCGCGCCTGACCTGCCGCCGGCTCCCGGTCGCCGGCTTCCCGCTGCCGGGTCGCGACGAACATTCGAACCGTCGCCCCCCGCGTTTCGTCTCCCCCCGGTCGCCGGTCGTCGGCCCCGTTTCGCCCCGCCGCATGTCACGAACCCGCCGGTCCCTGTACGGGTTCGTCGCCTCGGCGGGGTTCTCGGCGGTCACGCTGATCGGGGGGTTGGCGGTTTCGCCGCTGCTGGTCGGTTGGCTGGGGGCGGAGGCGTTCGGGGCCTGGCGGGCCTGGCTGGAGCTGATGGCCTGGCTGACCCTGCTGGACTTCGGCCTGCGGGGTTCGCTGGCGCCGCTGCTCTCGCGGGCGCTGGCGGGCGGCGGGGGGACGCTGCCGGCGGTCCTCTCCGTGGCCGGCCGCAGTTCGCGGCGGGCGGGGGCGCTCAAGGCGCTCGCCTGCATCGCCGCGGTTCCGGTCATCGGGTGGCTGATCCCGGTCGGCCCGGGCCTGATGGGCGATCTGCGGACCGCGTGCGTCGTCTCCGCGGTCGGGCTGGCGGTCAGTTCGCTGGACTACGTGCGGACGCTGATCGAATGCCGGCAACAGCCGTACGTCGTGATCGGCCTGTCCCTGCTGCAGTACGTCGCCACGACCGCGATCGCCCTGCTGGCCGCGTGGGCCGGGGCCGGCATCACCGGGCAGGCGGTCGGCGCCCTCGTCGGCACGGTCTGCTTTCACGTCGGACTCGTGGCGATCGAGCTGCGCCGCAACACCCCGCTGTTCGTCCGTGCGGCCCCTTCCCGTCCCGACCCGGCCGCCCAACCCGCGACGCCCGACCCGAACGAGGACCCGAACGAGGACCGGAACGAGGACCGGAACGAGGACCGGAACGAGGACCGGAACGAGGACCGGAACGAGGACCGGAACGAGGACCGGAACGAGGACCGGAACGAGGGTCCGAACGAGGGTCCGAACGAGGACCCGAACGAGGGTCCGGCGTCGGGCGCGGGGGAGACCCGGCGGCTGGGCAAGGAACTGAGGTCGTTGCAGACGCCGATCTTCATCCGCCAGCTTGGCGGGCAGATGTCGCTGTTCTCGGACTCGCTGATCGTGGCGGCGATGCTGGACCCCGCGGCGGTGGCTGGGTTCTTCTTTACCCGCCGGATCGCCGAGCTGATCCGGGGGCAGGTCGCCGCCCTGTCCTCCGCGACTTGGGCGGGGCTGGGGGACCTCTACCACTCCGGCGAGCGGGAGACGTACCGCACGCGGGTGCTGGAACTGACGAAACTGACCGCGGCGATGTCCGTCGTGGGGTTGGTGCCGACCCTGCTGTTGAACGAGAGCTTCGTCGTCCTGTGGGCGGGGCGGGAGTATTACTCCGGGTCGCTGGTCACCGCGGCGGCGGTCGCGGCGTCGTTCATCCTCCCGGTCACGGTGGTGTGGGACTGGTGCTTCCAGGTGACCGGCAGCGTGCGGTCGCTGGTGCCGATGAGCGTCGCCGCCGCCGTCCTCAACCTGGCCCTGAGCGTGGGATTGACGCCCTGGTACGGCGTCGCCGGACCGCTGCTGGGCACGGCGCTGAGCTACGCCGCGACGGGGCTGTGGTACGAACCGGTGCTGATGGGCCGGGAACTGGGGTTCTCCGTGCGGCGACTGTACGCCGCCGTCGCCGCCCCGCTGCCCGCCGGCGTCGCGGCGTGGCTGCTCGGCTGGTGGCTGCTCCCGCAGGTCCCGGCGTGGGCGACGACCACCTGGGCGGGGCTGATTGTGTGCGGCGGCCTGACGAGCCTATGCTGCGCCGCGGCGGTCGGCCTGACGGCGTTCAATCGCGCCGAGCGCCGCCGGTGGCGCGACCGGATCCTCCACGCCGTCCGCGGCCGGGTCGCCTGACGCCCCGCCCCCCGGGCCCGCGGTTCTCCCCGACGCCCGTCCTCGGCGCCCCTTCCCCGCGCCCGGCCCCCCTCCGTTTTCGATCCTTGATCTCGCCTCGACGAACAGGCCGAAGCGCCGGCCCAGGGGCGACGCAGCCGGGGGGGTTCCGCGTCCCGCGGCCGCCGCTGGGATATCTGGGGGGGAATCGGCTGAACCTGGGAGACGCCTGCCTGTATGAGGCGGCGGTCCGATTGCTGGGGCCGCTGGAGCCTTTTCGACCGGCCGGGCCGTTCCGGATCGCTTCGCGACTGCGGCTGCCCGGGGCGGGGCGGGTCCGCTGGCGGGGAGTGGTGCTGGGCGGGGGCACGCTGCTCAACGACTACTCCCTGGCTCGCTGCCGCACGGCGATGCGGCTGGGGCTGCCCCTGCACAGCCTGGGCACCGGGGCCGGCAGCGGGGGGCACAATATGCCCGGCGTCGTCGATCTGTCCGGCTGGCGCCCGATCCTGCCGCATTTCGCCAACCTCGGCGTCCGCGGGCCGCTGTCGCTGCGAATGGTGGAGGAACTCGGGGCCTCGCAGGCGGAGATCGTCGGCGACGCCGCCCTCGCCTTCGCCCACGAGCGCCCCGTCGTCCCCCGCCCGGCGGTCAAGCGGTTCGGCGTCAACCTCGTCCGGCCGTTCAAGTTCGCGGACTACGACGAAGAACGCCTGATCGAGGCGGGCCGGGCCTGCGAGGAATTGGTCCGACGGGGGTGGGAGCCGGTCGCGGTCCCGATGGTCGACGAAGACGTCGGCACGCTCGAACGCAGCTTGCCCGCGTCGGTGTTGCGGCGCCTGAACCGGGTGGAGACGCCCGCCTCGCCGGCGGAGGTTTTCCGCAGGGTTCAGGACTGCACGGTGATGATCTCCATGCGGCTGCACGGGGCGGTGCTCGCCAGTTGCGTGGGCACGCCGCCGGTGATCGTCAGCTACGGCGACAAGTGCCGGGACTTCGCGGAGTCGATGGATCTGGCCCCCTTCGTCACGCCGATTCACACGCTCCGAGCCGCGGACGTGCTGGACCGCGTGCTGGAGATCGACGCCGCCGGCGAGACGCTGCGGGCGACGATCGCGGGGCGGGCGTACGCTTACCGGCGCCGGCTGGAGGCGTACGCCGCGCGACTGCCCGGCCGTCGCGACCTGGCGGCGTCGGACGAACGCTGATTCGAACTGCCTTCCCCGCCCGCCCCCGCCCCGTGCTCGATTTTCTGTCCGTCAACTACGAACTGCCCCCCGGGCCGGCGGGGGCGATCCAGGCCGGGCGGGCGCTGACCGCCCTGCGGGACCGCGGGTGGCGGTTCGAAGCCCTCACCGCCACGCCCGACGTCGAACTGCCCGGCGTGCGGACGCACCACGTTCCCGACCCCGGCCCGTCGCGGCTGGCCCGGCGGGTGGAACGCTCCCCGCTGCGGGCGCTGGCCCCCTGGCTGATTCGGCCGGACCGCTCCGTCTCCTGGGTCGAACCGGCGCTGGCCCGGGCCCGTGCGCTGGTCGCGGAACGGCGGCCCCGGTTCCTCGTCGGCTACGTCATGCCCTACGCCGCGGGGCTGGTCGGCGTGCGGCTGGCGGAGGAAACCGGCCTGCCGCTGGTGATCGTGCTGGGCGACTCACCGACCTGCGGCGACATGCACCCGGTCTACCCCAGCCGCGGACACCTCCGCGAACTGCGGGAGTTGGAAGACCGCTTCGTCCGTCAGGCCGCCGCCGTGGCGTACGTCTCGCAGGTGAACGCCGACCGTGTGCGGGACCGCCAGCCGGAGGCCCTGCGGAACCGCGTGCACGTCGTCCGCCGGGCCGCCTCCCCGGCGTTCCGCCCCGCTTCCGATCCGCCCGTGGGGGAAAAGACCCCGGTGCCGGACCGCGTTGTGATTCGCTACCTCGGGGCGTTGGGCGGGTGGCATCACTGGTGGCAGCGCCGGCCCCGGCTGACGCGGCTCCGCCGGGCGGTCGAGGGGCTGGGAAGTTACCGGGCCGCGTCGCTGGACTACCGCACGCACTCCCCGGTGCATCTCGGGATGGCTGTGCGGGCGCTCACGGCCGAGCGGCCGGAGTGGGCCGGCCGCGTGACGGTGCAGACCTTTGGGGGAAACGCCGCCTCGCCGGAGATCATCCGGCAGGTTCTGCGAACCGCGGGCGTCGAGGATGCGGTCGAGGTGCATCCCGGCGTGCCGGCGGCGGAGGTCGGCGCCCTCGCCGCGGGGGCCGACCTGCTGTTCCTCTGCCTGCCGCAGCGACGGGACGGCGGCGCCGGCGGGATCATCTCCGCGAAGACCTACGAGTACCTCGCGACGGATCGCCCGATCCTCGCCGCCGTCCCGCGGGGCGAGAACTGGAACTACCTCGAAGGCCGCCCCGGCGTCTGGCTGACGGAGCCGGACGACGTCGCGGGGATGCAGGCCGCCGTGGAGGCGGTCTGCGAGGCGAAGCTGACCGCGGGCGCCCCGCTGCGGTTCGATCGCTCCGTCCTTTGGCCGGAACTGAGCCCCGAAGGCCGGGCTGGCGAACTGGCGGCGCTGTTCGAACAGGTCTGCCCCGGCGGTCCGATCGCCCGAGCCGCCGAGCGCCCCGCGGCCACCGCGAGCCCCGCATGAACACGGTGCTCGTTCACGGCGCCCCGGCCGGGCCGGGGGGGCTCGGGGCTCAGGTTCGCAGCGCCGCCGCGGGGCTAGCCGCCCTGGGCCCGGTCGTCGCCCTGGGTCCCGGCCGGGCGGGGAACGGCACCGCCGACGCGGCCGACGACGCCCTGTCCGCCGTCGAGTGGCTCCGCGAACCGGGGCTGCGGCCCCGGGGCACGGCAGCGGCCCTCGGGCGGCGGCTCTGCCCGGGCCGGGTGCAGGCGATCGGCGACGCCCGCCTCGGCCGCTGGGCGGCGGGGGAACTCGACCGCCTCCGCCCGGACCGCGTGTACGCCTTCACCCAGGTGGCGCTGGAGTCGCTCCGCTGGGCGGCGGCGGCGGGGTCGCCCTCCTGCCTGGACAACCCCAACGGCCACCTCCGCGGCTTCGCCGAGGCCTACGAAGGCGAGGCCCGCCGGCTGACCGGCCGCCGCTATCGCGGTCATCCCAGCCCGGCGGCGGTGCGGCGGGTGGAAGAGGAATACGCCCTCGCCGACCGCATCCGCGTCTCCTCCGACTGGGCGAAGCGGTCGATGACCGACCGCGGCGTGGACGGCGACAAGATCGTCGTCGTCCCCCAACCGCTGGACCTCGCCCGGTTCGCCCCCGCCGAGAAGCGGCCGGAGCCGACCGGACCGTTGAACGTGGCGTTCGTCGGCACGCTGGACCTGCGCAAGGGGTTCGTCCCGCTGCTGCGGACGGTGCGGCGGCTCGGGCCGGACCGCGTGCGGCTGCGGATCGTCGGGGCGACCGGCGACCGGACCTGCCGGCGGCTGTTCGAGCGGGAAGCGGCCGGGCTGCCCGTCGAGGCCGCCCCCGGCGACCCGCGGCCGGTGTTGCAGCGGTCGGAGCTGCTCGTGCTGCCGAGCCTGGAGGACGGGTTCGGCTTCGTCGTCGCCGAGGCGATGGCCTGCGGGTTGCCGGTCGTCGTCACCGACGCCTGCGGGGCCGCCGCGTTGGTCACGCCCGGCGAAACCGGCTGGGTCGTCCCCGCCGGCGACCCCGCAACGCTCAGCGACGCCCTGGCCGACGCCCTGCGGGAGGCCCTTGCTGTCCGGGATCGGCTGCCGGCAATGGGTCGGCGGGCGCGGGCGGACCTCACGGCGGCGCTCGCCCGGCCGGGGGTCAACGACCTGTCCGCCTGCTTCCCCACGGCCCCCGCTCCGGCCGGGGGGGAAAGATGAGCGATTCGCTGCGAATCCTGATCGACACGGAGCACGCCGCGATCGTCGGCGGGGCGGAGACTTATCTACGGGCCGTGCTGCCGCAGCTCGTCGCGGCGGGGCATGAGTTGGCCGTCGTCACCGCCCGACCCGCGGACGGCCCCAGTTCAATCGTCGCCCAGATCCCCGGCCTGCGGTGCTGGACGCGGGAGGGAAACTCTCCGGACACGCTATTGGCGGAGATCGCCGACTGGCGGCCGGACGTGGTCTATTCGCACGGCGCGGGCGATCCGGCCTGGGAGGCGGCCCTCGCCGGGCGGTTCCCGACCGTGCTGTACGCCCACAACTACCACGGCGCCTGCGTGAGCGGCACGAAACGCTTCGCCCGGCCCCGCGTGCAAACCTGTTGCCGCACGCTGGGGCCGGGCTGTCTGGCCCTGTACCTGCCCCGCGGGTGCGGCGGGCGGAGCCCGGCGACGATGCTGCGTTCCTACGCCGTGCAGCGCCGGCGACAGGCGAACCTGACGCGGTTCCGGGCGGTGCTGGTCGCCAGCGCCGCGATGCAGGAGGAATACGCGCGCCACGGCGTGCCGGCGGACCGGTTGCGCCTCGTGCCGCTGTTCCCCCCGGACGCCGTGCCGGACCCCGCCCCGCCGGCGCCGCGGGACCGTAGCGACCGCGTGCTGTTCGTCGGCCGCGTCACGGAACTGAAGGGGCTGAGCCACTTGATCCCGGCGCTGGCTACAGCGTCCGCGGAATTGGGCCGGCGGCTCTCGCTGACCGTCGCCGGCGACGGCCCGGCACTGGCGGAGGCGGAGGACCTCGCCCGGCAAACCGGCGTGCCGGCGGAGTTCCCCGGCTGGGTCGACGCGGACCGCCGACAGGCGGCGATGCGCTCCGCCGATCTGCTGGCGGTGCCCAGCCTGTGGCCGGAACCGTTCGGGCTGGTGGGCGTCGAAGCCGGCTGCGTCGGCCTGCCGGCGGTCGGCTACGCGACCGGCGGCATTCCGGACTGGCTGATCCCCGGCGTCAGCGGCGAGTCCGCCCCCGGCGATCGCCCCAACCCGGCGGCCCTCGCCGCGGCGCTGGTCCGGGCGCTGGCCGACGACGCTCATTTCAATCGTCTCCGCGTCGGCGCCTGGGAGACCGCCCGCCGCTTCGGCGCCGACGCCCACGTCCGTCAGCTCGTCGCCGTGCTGCGGGACGCCGCGGCGCCCTCCACCCGCCCAAACAATGCGTTGAAGTTGGAGTGGAACGGCTTCGGCGGGAGGTGCAGATAGTCCGTGTAGAGCACGAGCAGGCGATAGCCCAGCGGGGCGAGCAGCGCTTCCAGTTCGACCAGACTCGTCCCGACGGACCGCACCTCCTCCGCCCGCACGCCCTTGGTTTCGATCAGCAGAAAGCGGATGCGGCCCGCCGCCAGCACCCCGCGGGCGCCCTCCAGCGCGGCCAGTTCGTGGCCCTCCACGTCGAGCTTCAGCAGGTCGACCCGGGCCACCCCCTCGCGGTCCAGCCAGGCGTCGAGCCGCTCCCGCTGGATCACCTCCTCGCCCGTCGACGCCCCGAATTTCGGGTTGATGCCTTCCAACGAATTAATCGTGTCGTTGTCGCTCAGGGCGATCGTCGCCGGGCCGTCGGCGTCGGACAGGGCGAGGCAGTGCGGCCGGATGCGGGGCTGGTCGGCGACGGCGGCGCTGAGCCGGCGGTGGGTCGCCGCGACGGGTTCGAACGCATGCACCGTCGCCCGGGGGAACGCGCGGGCGAAGGCCCGGGCGTGCTCCCCGACGTTCGCCCCCACGTCCAGCACCGTGTCGACCGCCGCCGCGTCGAGGCCCAGCTTTTCCAGATCGGTCTCCAGCGAGAAGGCCCACGGCAGGACGGCCCGGGCCCGGGCTTCATAGCCCCACCAGTTCAGCAGGCGTAGGACGAGTTTTTTCATAACGACGCATTCGAAGTGAAGCCGGCGGCCGCCGGCGGGTGACGACGGAGGAGGGCGACGAACTCCGCCGCCATCGCCTCCCAATCGCGGGAGCGGAGTTCCTCCGCGAAGACGAGCGTCCGCTCCGCGAGCTCCGCCCGGTTCGCCCGCCACGCCCGCAACCGCGCCGCGAGGGTCGCGGCGTCCGGCGGGTCCGGCAGGAGCAGGTCGCGGAGGTCCGCGGGATACCGTTCCGCGACGCCGGCCGTCTCCGTGACCAACGCCGGCACGCCGCGGCAGAGGGCCTCGTGCACGCCTTGCCCGTAGGGTTCGTAGAACGTCGGGGCGACCAGCAGATCCGCCGCCGCCAACAGCTCCGGCACGCGGTCGGTCTGCCCGAGGAACCGGATCGAATCGGCCAGTCCGTCCCGCTCCGCCGCCGCCCGCAGGCTCGGCAGTTCCGACCCCGACCCGGCGACCAGCAGCCGGGCGCTCCGCGGCCACGCGTCGGAGCGCATCAGGTCCCGCCAGGCGTCATAGAGTACGTCAAACCCCTTGCGGCGGTCCGCCCCTAGCCCGCCGACGAACGCCACGACGGGCCGCTCGCCAGCGTCCCCGTCGTTCGATATGCCGAATGCGAGCCGGGCGGCGGAGCATTCCGCCGGATCGGGGGGCCGAAACGCGGCGGGGTCCACGCCGTAATAAATCCGGTGCACGCGGTCGGCCGGCACGCCGAGCCGCTCCGTAATCTCACCGGCGAGGCGGTCGGAGTCGGCGACGATCAGCCCCGCGGCCCGCAGCGCCCGCCGCTCCGCCCGGCGGTCGCGGGCCGCCACGAGCCGCGGTCGCAGCCCGCCCCGGCCGGTCGCGGGCCGCGGCGGCGGGGCGGCGGCGTGCAGATAATGCACCCAGTTCACGTCGCTCGCGGCGGCGGCGGGCGGGCCGACCAGCGGGGCGCAGTTCGCCCCGTTCGCGATCGTCCGCCCCCCGGCCCGGGCGACCTCCCGGGCGATCCGCCGCCCAGCCCGCGCCAATAGCGGCCGCCCCAGCAGCGCCCGCCCGCCCGGCCGCGGCACCCGGGTCCAACGCACCCGCGGGTGCTCCGCCAGCGGCGCCGCGACGTGATGGGCGACCAGTTCGACCGTCGCCCCCTCGCGTTCGGCGAGGTGCCAGGCGAGTTCGTAATTCGGCCGGTCCATCCCCCCGTGCAGGCGGAAGTCCCCCGCGACCAGGGCGTAGCGTTCAATGCGACTGCGGGAGCGGTCGGGCGGCGGGGCGGGCATCGGCGGATTAAATCCGCTCGAGCACGATCAGGACGCCGTACGACGCCGGGCCGAAGTCGAACCGATAGTCCCAGGCCGCAATGCGTCCGAGGCCGCGACGGATCGGATGATGCGCCGCGTCGCGGCGATAGAACGGCCAGCTCAGGCAGTCCATCAACGGATGCAGGACCAGCCCCCCGCGGCGCACGACCGCCCGGCGCCAGCCGTCCCCGGCGAGCCGTTCCAATTCGGCGAGCGTGAAATGCTGGTGCCATTCCACCTCCTGCCCCGCCTGTTCGTAGGTCGCGTCGCGGCCCCCCCGTTTGAGGGCGAAGCGATAGAGCCGCGGAAAGCGGTGCCGCAGGTTGCCCGCGTCCAGCCAGGCGAACCAGCCGGCGTGGGGCACGCTGAAAATTAACCGCCCGCCGGGCCGGAGCACGCGGCGCATCTCCCGGAACGCCGTCGGCCGCAGGTGGGCGGGCAGGTGTTCCAACACCTCCATGCAGGTGACGTAGTCGAAAGACTCGTCGGCGAAGGGGAGCCGCTCGGCGCCGGCGTGACGCAGGTCCGCCGCGGGCAGGGCCGCCCGGGCCTTTTGCAGCGCCGCCTCGTTAATTTCCACGCCCGCCAACGACGCCGCGGGGTGTCGGGCGGCGCAGTCCCGCAGCCAGCCGCCCACGTTGCAGCCGACGTCCAACAGCGACGTCACGTCCTTGCCGACGTACGCCGCCGGGCTCATCGGGGACGCCGGACGCAGCGGGCGGGCGCGGGCGGCGGGCGATTGCAGGGTGCCGTTCATCACGGGTCGGATCGTCGACGTTCAAAATCCGCGTCGAAAGCGAGGACGGATTCCGCGGCGGAGGTCACCGGCGGACCGCCGCGGGCTTGGGGGCTGCGGGCTTGGGGGCTGCGGGCTTGGGGGCTGCGGGCTTGGGGGCTGCGGGCTTGGGGGCCGCGGGCTTGGGGGCCGCGGGCTTGGGGGCCGCGGGCTTGGCGGTGGCGTCCCGATAACTGTTCTCCGCGGCGCAGATCAGGCCGGCGAGGAACCAGAACTGAATGCCCAGCGTGGAGCAGAACGGCGTGTAGCTGGTGATCATCGTGCTCCACCCGGCGCAGACCGCGAGGACCAGCGTGGCCGCCTGTCGGATCGGCGCCGCCGGGTGCCGCCGGGCCGTGCGGTAGAGGTAGGCGAACAGCGCCCCTAGCGCCGTGAGGTTCAATAACAGGAGGGGGACGCCGCCGTCGAGGATCCAGCCGTTGAGGTTCGTCTCCGCCCAGATCGGCGGGGAACTGAAGTTGTACGGGTTGCCAAAGTACCGCCGCATCATCCCCCAGCGGCCCAGGCCGGCGCCGACGGGGTAGTCGAAGATCTGCTCGGTGAGGGCCTGCCGGACGAACCCGCCGCGGCTGGAGTTGGCGAAGACGGAGGCCGGGTCGTCGTCCAGCAGGGTGGCGAAGCGACCGGAGACGCTGGTTCCACCCAGCGTGAAGGCCACCGCCACGCCGGCCGCCGCGGCGACCCCGCCCAACGACGCCCCCCAGGCGACCTGCCGCACCCGCCCCCGCATCAGCATGACGCCGAAGTAAACGACGACCATCCCCGCGAGTACGGCCAGCGCGGTGCGGACCTGCGTGAGCAGAATCGCCGCCAGCCCGCAGAGGGCGAACAGCGCCCCCGTCGCCCGCACCCGCAGGGAGCGGCCGTCCATCAGCGCCGCCAGCCCGAAGATGCCCGCGACCATCCCGGCGCCGGAGACCGCCCCGGGAGAGTCGAACAGTCCCGGCGGGCGGATGATGCGGCGGCCGTCCGGCCCCTCGTAGCTGACCCCGTCCAGACCGAACTCGCTTTCGGTCACCACGCGGGAGAACTCCGCCGGCATGAACGTGTCCGGGGCGTAGACCTGCAACACCCCGACCGCGGAGTTCACCCCCACGCAGCCCAGGAACACCAGCAGGCTGCGGGACAGATCCTCCGGCCCGGTGCGGACGCGGGGCATCCAGAACAGGGGGGCGGCGACGGCGGCGTACAGCCCGATCTGGGCCATCGCCACCAGCAGACCGTTGGTCGTGGGGTGCAGAATCATCACCGACAGCAGGGCGAACGTCGCCGCCAGCCACGCCGCCGAGGGGTGCGCCCGCCGGCCGAGCACGCTCACCCCGTACCACGCCGCCGGCGCCGCCGCGATTCCGTAGGACAGCATCCGCAACGGCAATCGCAGCGACTGCGTGCCCGGCAGAATCAGGATCGCGGGGAACAGCGTGAGGGCGAGCGGCAGCCACACCCCGGGGTGCGTCCACCACGCCCGCGCCGCCGCGGACGCCGAACTGCCGGCGGAGGCGGCCGCCGCGACGGACTTGCGGCGGCGGGACGACCGCCCGCCCGGCGACCGTGGGGCCGACGCCCCCCCACCGGACGAGCGCCTGCCTGACGACCGCGAGGACGGCGACCGGCGGCGGGCGAGAGCCGCGGCGGGCGGCGGCGGGGCGAGGTGGGAACTCATGGCGCCGCGGGGGTCGGGCGCCGCGTCGCGGCCGGGCGCAGCGGAGCGACCGCCGGGCGACCGGCCGTCCGGCGGCAGAACGCCTCCAACTCCGCCAGCCGGGCCTGCGGATCGCACAGAGCCGCCGCCCGCGCCGGACCGGCGGCGGCCAGCCGGCGCCGGCGGGCCGGATCGACGATCAGGCTCCGCAGGGCCTCGGCGACCGCCGCCGGGTCGATCCCGGTCAGCCGCCCCGCGGGACCGTGCAGCGCCGGCAGCCCCGGTTCCGGCAGCCCCGGTTCCGGCAGCCCGGCCCGCAGGATCTCCCGGCCGCCGCCGATCGCCGTCGTCACCACCGGGCAGCCGGCGTACAGGGCTTCGACGAAGGTCAGGCCGAAGGCCTCCGGGCTCACGTTCGGCTGGCAATACAGATCCGCGGCCGCCATCAGGTCCGGCACGTCGTCCCGGTGCCCCAGCCACCGCAGCCGGTTCCCGACGTTCAGTCGTTCGGCCCGGGTTCGCAGCGCCGCGACCCGCGCCCGCTCCGCGGGCCGCTGGGCGTCGCCGGCGAAGGCGCAGATCCAGCGGCGTTCGTTCGCCAGCCGACCGAGGGCGTCCAGCAGCAGCTCATGCCCCTTACAGGCCTCGAACCGGGCCGCGGTGAGGATCAGGACGTCGTCCGGTTCGGCCCCCAGTTCGGCCCGCAGCGCGGCGCGACGTTCGGCGGCGGCGGGCGGGGGCGCCGGCGCGGGAGGTCGCACCACGGCGACGCGGTCCTCGGAGATCGTCAGCCCCTTCAGCAACGCCCGCGACGCCGGGCGGCCGCGGACGAACTCGCTGTTGAAGATCGCCCCGTCCGCCCCGGCCCGCACCGCCCCGCGGAACGTCCAGTGAGACGGGTTCGGATCGTCGTGCACCCACAGCAGGCGGGGAATCGCGGACCCGCGGCCTTCCCCTGAATCCGCCCGCAAACCGGTGCCCAGCAGGGCCAAGGACCAGAAGGAATGAAACAGGACGGCGTCGTAGGGCTCGCCCGCGGCCGCCGCGGACCGCAACGCCGCCGCCAATCGACGCCGGGCCCACAGGGCGGTCCACGGTTCGACCCGCCGCACGCGGCCGAGCTCCGTGACCCGGGCGCCGGCGGCCCGCAGCCGTTCGCTCAGCCGACCGCGAAAGCAGAGGGCGAAGTCCTGCCGCAGCCCGCCCCCCGCCCCGTCGCCGCCGTCCTGCTCCGACCCGCAGGCGTGCAGCGTTTCCAGCAGGCGCTCGACGCCGCCGTACAGATTCCCGCTGTAGACGTGGAGCAGTCGGAACGGCGCCCCCCCCGCGGCGGGCGGCGGGTCAGCGGGGGGCATGACGGCCCGCCCCCGCGGTCAGTTCCTCGTAGATCGCCTCGACGCGGCCCAGCATCAAGTCGCGATCGAACTCCGCGAAGGCCCGGCGGCGGGCGCCGTCGGCCAGTTCGTTGCGCATCGAGGGCGACTCCGCCAGCCGGTTCGCGGCCCGGGCCAGGGCGGCGGGGTCGCCGGGGGCGACCGTCAGCCCGCTGACGCCGTCCACGCTGACCGCCGGCACGCCGGAGCCGGGGATCGCGGTGTTGATCACCGGGCAGCCGCTGGCCATCGCCTCGATCTGGGCGATCCCGAACGACTCGCTGCGGTGGGTGCTGGGGAACCAGAGGGCGGTGGCGGCCTTGAGGGCGACCCGTACGGCGGCGTCGTCGGCGTTCGGCAGGAAGGCGATTCGGTCCGCCACGCCGCACTCCTCCGCGACCCGTTCGACCCGCTCCGCCAGCGGCCCGTCCCCCACGATCAGCAGCGTGCCGGGCACGTTCCGCAACGCCCGCACGGCGACCTCGTGCCCCTTGTAGTAGACCAGCCGCCCGACCATCGCCCACAGCGGGCCGGGGTGCCGGGCGCGCAGGGCCTCCGCGGCCTTCTCCGCGACCGGGTCGAGGCCGGCGAACCGGGCCAGATCGATGCCGAACGGCACCACCCGCACGCGGTCGGCGTGCTCCCGCAGCACCGGCGAGGCTTCGGCGTATTCGGCGCTGGAGACCAGAATCGCCCCCGCCCGGCGGAGCACCCGCCGCTCCAGGCGCCGCAGCAGCGCCGCCGCCCGCGACTGCCGGACGATGTCGCTGTGATAGGTGACGACCGTCGGCCCGGCGAACCGGCTGAGGGCCAGGGCGACCATCATCGTCGGGTTGGGGACGTGCAGATGCAGCAGGTCCGGCGAGCCGTCGGTCGGCTCGCGCAGCCCCGCCCCCAACGTCGCCCGCCGGCCCGCGGGCCCCACGAGCAACCCGTTCGCCCCCGCGGTCAGCCGCGGGCAGACGTCCAGCTTCATCAGGTTCGCGACCCGGCCGTGCAGGGTGACGGCGACGCCGTCGTCCTCGAACCGCCGGCTGCGGGTGCGGCCGAGCGTGACGGACCGCCCGCTGCCCGAGGTCGTCCCGCCGCAGTTCACCGCGTGCACCGCCACCCGGTGCCCCCGCTCCGTCAGGCCGGCGGCCAGTTCCCGCACGTGCGATTCGATCCCGCCGCGGGCCGGCGCGTAGTACTTGCCCAGGTGGGCCACGCCCAACCGGGAGACGTCCCGCCGCTGGGGGAAGCCGTCGAGCGGCAGGCCGTCGGCTAGCGGACGGCCGTCGGCGATCGTCGCGTCGGGGCGGACGCGGGCCTTGGAGGCCCGGATCTCCGGCCGGCCGGGAGCGTCCGCCCGACCGGGGGCGTCCGTCCCAACAAGAACCTCCGTCGACGGTGAAAACATACGGGGCAAGATACGGAGCGGCGGGACGGCTCGCATCGGGGGAGCCGCGGCTCCGCTCGACGGACCGGCGGGGGCGTCCTCGGACTGTACGGTCCCGATTCGGACCGTGCAGCGCCTCCGCGGGGGCGGCATCCTAGCCGTTCCCGGAGCGACCGGAACCGCACGACCCCCCGAGACGACGGATTCCGGAAGAATCCCCCACCCTGCCCGCTCCCCCAGGTCGCGTCCCGCCGGGCCGGACCGCGTCCCGCCCGGCCGCCTCCCGTCGGGGCTGCGGCCTCCCGCCGCCCCGTCGCCCTTGAAGCCCCGCCGCGGGCGCCCCACACTCCCGCGCCCTCATCGCACCAGACCCCCGCGCTCCGCCCGCCGATCCCATGGCCGACCTCATCCCCCCGCACGGCGGCCTCGCCGAACCCGTCGACCGCACCGTGCCCGCCGCCGAAGTCGAGGACTTCAAGAAGGCCGCGGCGAATCTCCCGCAGGTGCCGGTCAGCGCCGCGGACCTCTCCAGCGTCTACCGGATCGCCGACGGCACGCTCTCGCCCCTGACCGGGCCGATGACCAAGGCCGTCTACGACAAGGTCCTCTCCGACAGCGTGATCACCCACAACGGGTTCGATTACGCCTGGACCATTCCGATCGCCTTCCCGCTGACCGAGGAACTGTCCACCAAGGTCCTCGCCGGTCAGACCGTCGCCCTGACCGGCCCGGACGGCCAGATCGTCGCCACGGTGGACGTCGAGGACGTCTATCCCTGGGACAAGGCCGAATACGTGAAGGCCGTCTACGGCACCGAGCGCACCGACCACCCCGGCGGCCAGATGGTGATGGAGGGCGACGCCAACGCCACCCACCTGTTCGGCGGCACGCTGCGGGCCCTGCCCCAGCCGAAGAACCCCTCCTTCGGCCAGTACGTGCTCTCCCCGAAGGAAGTGCGGAAGGTCGTCGCCGAGAAGGGTTGGGACGCCGTCGTCGGCTTCCAGACCCGCAACCCGCTGCACCGGGCCCACGAGTACGCGCTCGTCTACGGCCTGGAAACGCTGCTCCGCGAGGGCAAGAACGCCGGCGCCGTGCTGAACCCGCTGGTCGGCGAGACCAAGAGCGACGACGTCTCCGCGGAGATCCGCATGCAGACCTACGAGCAGCTGATCGCCGACAAGGGCCTCGGCGAGGGCGACAGCGACGCGGAGCTGTGGGAGAAGGTCGGCGGCGAGGTCGCCGACCGCGTGATCCTGCTGGGCCTGGACATCAAGATGTTCTACGGCGGCCCGAAGGAAGCGGTGATGCACGGCATCTACCGCCAGAACATGGGCCTGACGCACATCGTCATCGGCCGCAAACACGCCGACGCCCCGTTCGCCGACGGCACGGCCATTTGGGGCGACTTCGACGCCCAGGAGATCTTCGAGAACCTGAACGGCGACCTGCAGATCCAGCCCATCAAGGTCGGCTTCGCCGCCTTCTACGACAGCATGGGCCGGGTCGACCTGATGGAGAACCACCCGGACGAAAAGCCGGTCTTCATCAGCGGCAAACAGGTCCGCGCCACCCTCCAGCAGGGCGAGCAGGTCGACGAGCGCATCATGCGTCCCGGCACCAGCAAGATCCTCGCCGAGGCGATGAAGGCGTAGTTCGCACGCCCAGTCATTGACCCCACGTCGTAACGCCGAGGCCCCCCGGGGGCCTCGGCGTTCTGCATTTCGTGGCGGCGTGGATCGCCGCGTCTGCTCGCCCCGCTGTGCGGCATGCCCTCACCGGCGGACGGAGCGGAGTGACGGCGGCCGGAGTCAGCATGGAGGGTGAGTCCCCAACCGCTCTCAAAGCGTCACATCGCCCACATGCTCACCCGCCGCGGTTCCGCTGTCGCTATGCTATGTGATAAGGGCATGGCACCCAGCGGTCGGCTCTGGAGCGTCCGTTCGTCTGCTGACCGCTCAGTTCGGCTTTGGGTGCCCGATAACCTACGGATCGACATCATCATTCCTACCGGCCAATGACCAACGCAGAGTCCCAAGAGGCAGGGAAATCATGGGCAGAAATGCGTCGGCGGGATCCCGCATGGCCGCATACAATCCAAAAGGCGGCACTTCACCGACAGATCGAGGAACTTCAGCGACGAATTAATCATCAGAAGAATACGCCGGCCAGGCTACGCAACTGCAAAGAGCTTCTGGCCGCAGTGACCAAGCTTCGGTCGATCGACCCGGATGCAAGTTATATGAGGCGGCAACCCAGGATGATCCGGCGGCTGGAGTCGCAAATCAAGACGGCACCCGTCACTATTAATGTCGACCTATTTTTTGTGAGATTTCATGCTGGCAGGTCCGACTTAGCCGTCCGATACCTGCACACAGCCATAGAGGCCGCTCGATCCAGCAATGTCTGCGACGCCGACTTCACGGACGCCGGCACCGAGTACGATGGCATCCCGTTTACTCTTGCCGCACTTAATGAGTTATCCCGAAAGTGCAACATTAAGACTGAAGGACGACTTGGTCAATCATGGCGGCCGGGTGGCATGCTCTCACCGGTTGACGGAGCAGAGCGAAGTCAGTCGGGGTGAGCACGGAGAGCGGTTCCCGCGTCTGCACCGGTGTCCGAGTAGCTCGCACGCTCACCCGCCTGCGTTTCGCTGGCGCGACGCTCCGGCGTGAGAGCATGGCCCCCGGCGACTCCATCACAGTTCGTCGCCGGAAGTCGTTTATTGGGAAGGGCTTCCGGAAAAATAGGTCCCCGTCCGCCATAGGGTGAGGAGGCTGACGTGCTCCGTCCGCATCGGATGCGGGCGGGCGTCGGCTTCTCGCGGGGCGGGACGACGCGGCCGACGTTGGTGACGGACGCCGTGCAATCCCGCCCCCGCGTCGGTCGGCACGCGCAGCCGATCGACGCGATTCGCCCCCCGCCCGCAGGCACGGACGCCGACCCCGTCACGCGGCCGACCCGGGAGCGTCGGCGAGCCGACCGGCTCGCACGGCCCCGGGCGCCGCGGACGGCACGGCCCCGAAGCCCGGTCCCCGTTCTTCATGACCTGTTCTTGATGAACCGTCGGCCGTGAGCCCGTATTCCACCTCACTCCTCCCAGCCCCGGCACACACCGGCCGGGCCCGGCTTCCGACCGGGCGGGGCGGCGGAAGTCCAGCGTGATGCAGAACCCAAGGCGACCGGTCCTCCCACGAAAAGGGGACCCGGCGGCCCGACCGCGACGCGAAGGCGTCCCGGCCGGGTTCGCCGCTGCGCGGGCGGCGAAACGCCCCTCATCCGGCCGGCAGCGACACCGTCGGGCGGGCGGTGACGATCTCGTCCAACAGCGGCGCGTACGCCTCGCGGGCCACTTCCCGCACGGCCGCCGCGGCGGGGTCGCGGCCGGCGGCGTCCAGTTTGCGGTCGTAGAGTTTGAACCAGTTCCGCAGCAGTTTGTCCGTCGTCAGGGCCTCGGAGGCGGTCTTCAGACGGTCCACCTCCGCGGGGACCAGGGCGTGGGCGTAAGCGAGGCGGGCGAGTTCGTCCTGGGCCAGCGGACGCAGGGCGTCGGCGTCGTCCGGGGCGAAGTTGTCGGCGACGATCTCCCCCCCGCGTTCCCCCCAGCCGGCCCCGATGAGACCGCCGGTCACCCCGCCGATCAACCCGCCGACCGGCGGGCCGACGAACGGGATCCAAAAGAGCGCCGCCGCCCCCACCGCCGCCCCCGCCGCGGCGCCCGCGGCGCCGCCGGCCATCCCGGAGCCGGTCTCGAACAGGTCCTTCGTCGCCTGCCGCCAGGAGGTTTCGCCGGTGACGAGGGCCCGATAGACGCTCGGCCCGGCGGCGAACATCAGCACGGCGGGGTTCTTGCCGAACGCCGCCCGGGCCAGCCGCTTCGTCGTGCGGCCCTTCGCCTCGCCCCAGACCCAGCCGATCGCCCCGCCCACCGCGGAGGCCCCCTTCTCCGCGTACGACGCCGCCGTGCCCAGCGGGCCGTCCCCCCAACTGTCGTCGTCCTGCGCCTCCGTGTAGGCCGCCGCCCAGACGGTCTGGGCCCGGCGGATCGTCTCCGTCACGCCGCCCGGCGTCCGGCAGATCACCCGCTTGGTCGCGTAATTAAAGGTGAGCCCCTCGATCTTCCCGCCTTGGGCGAGGTTCGCGGCCTGGTCGTAGGCGTAGGCGCCCTGGACGACGCGGGCTTCGGCGTCCTCGGGGGAGGCGTCGGTCCGTTCCGCGAGTAGTCGCACGCAGTCCTCCCGCTGCCCGGCGGGGGCTTCGAGGGGAGCGTCGGCGGACGGGGCGTTCTCCTCCAAGGCCGCGTCGACCGTGGAGGCGGCGTCGGAGCCGTAGAACGAGGGCGTAGGGCGAGAGGCGGGCGGCGTCATCCCGGCAGAATACCGCGTCGCCGAACCGGGGCCGACGGGGGGACGCCCCCGCCCGCGCGTCCGGCCGAGTAGGATGGCCGGGCAGCGCGCTCATGCCCCCCTCGGAGTGGACCGATGGCTCTTCACGCCCCCTCACGCCGCAACTTCCTCACCTCGACCGCGGGCGCCGCCTCGCTGCTGGGGTGGGGCGATCTGGCGTTTCTCAGCCGCCTGCGGCCGGTCTTCGCGGAGGAGGCCCGCGTCGATCCCAGCACGGTGCAGTTCGATTCCGGCATCGAACCGACCGTGCGGCTCATCGAGGAGACCCCGCGGGAGCGGTTGCTGGAGGAGGTCGCCGCCCGCATCGCGAAGGGGCTGAGCTACCGCGAACTGCTGGCGGCCCTGCAACTGGCGGGCGTGCGGAACGTGCAGCCCCGGCCCTCGGTGGGGCACAAGTTTCATGCGGTGTTGGTGGTGAACTCCGCCCACTTGGCGAGCCTCGCTTCCCCGCCGCAGCACCGCTGGTTGCCGATCTTCTGGGCGCTGGATTACTTCAAAAGCGCCGCCGCCCGCGACGTGCGGGAGGGGAACTGGACGATGCAGCCGGTGGACGAAGCCGCCGTGCCGGGCTCCACCGCGGCGGGCTCGGCGTTCGCCGCGGCGATGGACGGCTGGGACGAATCGGCCGCGGACGTCGCCGCCGCCGGCCTAGCCCGCACCGCCGGGGAGAACGAGGTCTATGAACGGTTCTTCCGCTACGGCGCCCGGGATTTTCGCTCGATCGGGCACAAGGCGATCTTCGTGGCGAACAGCCGGCGGACGCTGCAGTGCATCGGCTGGCGGCACGCCGAACCGGTCGTGCGTTCGCTGGCCTACGCCCTGCTGATGCACGAGGGCGACAACCCCGCCGGCCGTGACGACGCCGCCGACCGCCCCTTCCGCACCAACCAGGAGCGGCTGGCCCAAATCCGCCCCGACTGGCGGGACGGCCGCCTCGACGACGGCGCCACGGAGGAACTGCTGGCGGCCCTGCGCACCGACGCCAACGAGGCCGTCTGCGACCTGACGGTCGAGATCCTCAACCGCGGCGTGTCTCCGCAATCCGTCTGGGACGGCTTGCTGGTAGGGGCCGGCGAGTTACTCATGCGGCAACCGGGGATTGTCGCCCTGCACGCCCTGACGACGACCAACGCACTGCGGTACGCCTACGACGCCAGCGGCGACGACGAGACCCGCCGTCTGGTCCTGCTTCAGAACGCCGCGTTCCTGCCGATGTTCCGCGACGCCATGCACGGCCGCGGCGACGTCGGGGATTTGAACGTCCAAAACCTCCAGCCCGCCCCCGTCGACGGCACGCCCCAGGAGGCGATTCAAAAGATCTTCGCCCAGATCGACGCCGACCCCCTCGCCGCCGCGGGGGCGACGCTGGGCTATCTGCAGGCCGGAAACTCGGCGGAATCGCTGATCGACGCCGCCCGGGTGCTCGTCTATCTGAAGGGGAACGACGCCCACGATTATAAGTTCAGCTCCGCGGTGCTGGAGGACTATTACAAAGTCTCCCCGGCGTGGCGGGACCGCTTTCTAGCCGCGAACGTCTTTAAGTTGCAGGGCTCCGCCCGCCCCGACAACGCCCTCGTCCAACGCACCCGCGAGGCGTTCAAGGTCTGAGCCGGATCGAAAATGTGAGCCCGAAGCGCAAGCGAGGGTCGGAGCCGCCCGCCCTCGCTGACGCTTCGGGTTGGCATTCTGCGGGCGACGGAACCGCCGCCTACCCCGCCCCAAACCGCACCGCAGACCGACCCGCCGGCAGGTCGAAGCAGACGACGACGCCCTCCGGCGTGCGGCGCCAGGTGTTCTGATCGACCGCGGCCGCGGCGGCGACCTCTTTCAATTCCTGAACCGCGGGCGGCCCGTCGCCGAGGCGCTCCAACCGCGGGGGGAGACGGTCGGCGGGGCCGTCAATTTGCAGCGTGAACCGCGGACAGGCGAAGGGGGCGTCCAGCAGGACGTCGCCGCCGGCGGGGCGGGCGATCGCCGTGAATTGCTTCGCCGCGGCGTGGCGGGCGATCTCGCTGAGTTTCATCCAGAGGACGCGCTCGCCAAACCTCGCGTGCAGGGCGGTCACGATGCGGCGGAAGGCGGCGAAGCCGGTCTCGGCGCCGTGATTATAAAGCCCCGGCCAGTGGCAAAGCATCACCGCGGGATCGCCCCGTTCAATCAGTTCCACCATCCGGCCGCCGGTGGCGTCGGCGTTGCAATACAATTCGTCCTGCAACGGGTCGTCGCCGGTCCACCCGCCGAACCAGTCGCCCGTGGCGGCGGGGACGGTCACGACGCACTCCGGCGTTCCGTCCTTCAAATTGCGAACGTCCCGCACCTCCGCGGCGACCGGGTCGTCGCCCAGCCGGACGTATTTAAAGAAGTGCCGCACCAGCCCGCCCGGTTCGCTCTCCCCGCCGTATACGTCCCCCACGGCCTGCCGCACGGCGGGGGCGAGGCGGTCCTCCACGCCGTTGCCGAACCCGCCCGGCGTGGTCACGCCCGTGCAGGGCAGCCCGCAGTTCTTCAGCACCCGCAGCGAGGCGGCGAGATAGGCCGCGAGTTCGTCCGTCGAAACCTCGGCCCCGCGGCCGGGGTACCAGTTTTCCATATCCGCCGGGCCGGTCAGAGGTTTGGGTCGGCCGGTCTTTAAATCGATCACCCGGGTGTGGGTGAGCATCTCCGGATGAACGTCCCAGTTCGGCGACATCAAGTCCCGCACCAGCGCCAGGCTGTCGGCGAGGGCCTGTGCCGACCACCCCGGCAGCGTGCGGTCCAGCCAGCCGACGCAGGCGGGGTTGGGCACCACGCTGTATTTCCCGCGGACGCCCTGCTCGGCGCACCACTCGCCGAAGGAGCGGACGAAGGCGTCGGGGATCTCCGCCGGCCAGGTTTGCCAGGGCTTCTGATACTCCGCCCGGTTCGGCCAGGCCTCGGCGAACTGCGGGGTGGCGAAGCGGCCGAGGTTCACCAGACAGGTCGAATCGTCGATGACGAACGACAGCGGCACGCGGCCGCGAGGCGACAGCACGGTCACGCCCGCCGCGTCGGCCGGCGGCTGGTCCGCGGCCCGCAGGACCGAACGTCCCGCCACCGCGGCGGCGGCGGCGGTTTGCAGGAACTGGCGACGGGTGGAGCCGGGCATGGACGTCGGCCTTCGGGCGGTGCGAACGTCCGACGTTAGAACGCCGTCGCCCGCCCCGCCACAGTCGCCGCGCCACAGTCGCCGCGCCACGGTCGCCGCGGCGGTACACTGGCGGCATGTCCCCCGCGACCGCCGCCCCGCCGCCGACCGAATCGCAGCCCGTCGAGCCGCCGCCGCGCCGCCGGACCGGGGGAGCGGCGTCCGACGGCCCGGGGCTGACCGTGGCGGATCTCGCGGAGCGGTTCGGCCCGCTGCCGGCCGCCCGGGTGCTGAGCGACCCCCGCCCCGGCGCCGCCACCCGGGAGGACTGGGAGCGGGCCAACCGCCGCGGCGACGGCCTCTACGAACTGATCGACGGCACCCTGATCCGAAAAGCCGTGAGCGACCTCTCATCTTGGCTCGGAGGAAAGTTCTTCCGCCTCCTCGGCAACTTTGCGGAGGACGGGGGCCTCGGCTACGTCCATCCGGCCGACGGGTTCTTCGACCTGTCGGACGGGCTGCGGGCGCCGGACGCCTCGTTCACCCGGCTGAAAGATCGGCCGGAGGGCTTGCGGGAACGGGGCTACAGCGACGTGCCGCCGGCGCTGGTCGTGGAAGTCCTCTCCCCCGGCAATACGCGGCGGGAGATGGAGTTGAAGCGGCGGGTGTACTTCGCCGCGGGCGTGGAGGTCGTCTGGGAGGCGGACCCGCGGACGCGGACCGTCGTCGTCTGGACGGCGCCGGACGAGTCGCGGGAACTCTCCGCCGAAGCCGGCGAGACGCTCTCCGGCGGCGGCGTGCTGCCGGGCTTCGCCGTCCCGCTGGCGGAGCTGTTCGCCCGGCCGGGCGGCTGAGCGGACAGGCGATCGGCCGGCGAACCGCCGCGGCGGTCAGCTGCCGGCGTTGGCGGCCGGGGGGGCGGCGGCTTCGACGCCGGCGTTGGCCAACAGGTCGGCGGGGATGGGCGTCCAGCGGTTCACCGGGGCCCCGAGGTTCTGCCCGGCGACGTGCTTCACCAACGGGTGCAGGCGGCTGTAGGCCGGCAGCAGTTCCGACGGGACCGTCTCCCCGGAGAGGATCGCGCCGCCGCCCAGCCGCGGCACCTCGCTGGGGGCAATGGGTTTGAAGGCGAACTCCAGCGTGCGGAAGTTCTCCACATGCTCCGCGGAGGGGCGGGTGTTGTAGCTCTTCGCCATCGCCCGGCCGAGGTTCTCCAGCGCCGTCGGCAACGCCCCCTTCACGTCGCTGGGGGCGCCCGGCAGGCGGACCAGCGCCGCGGCGGCCCGCGTGCGGGCCTCGAACGGCCGGGACTCGTCCTGCACCGCGACCAACAGCTTCCGGGACAGCTCCGGCTCCCGCAGGTTCAACCGGGCCACCGCGGTCGCCAGCCCGCCCTGCATCCAGCCGGGGTACTCCGGATGCGCGACGAGGTCGCTGGCGAATAAATTGGCCGCTTCGAACTGCAAAGCGCCCGGCACGTTCCGGCCGTTTTCCGCGACGAAGGCGATCGCGGCGGCGGCCTGGTACTTCACGGCCAGTTCCGGCTCCGAGTCGCCGGTCGCCTTATAGATCTCCAGCAGCGGGCCGAGGGCGGGCCCGAAGCGCTTGAAGGGGTTCGAGGGGGTGCCGTCGCCCGCCACCTCCAGCCGGCTGAGCGCCTTGATCGCCTGCGTGCGCAGGACCAGGTGGTTGTCCTTCAGCTTGACCAGCTCCGCGGCGAGGATCGGGAAGACCGCCAGCCGGGCCTCCTCGACCCCGCGGCCGCCCCGCCGCGGGCCGACGCCGCGGTTCGCCTCGCGGATCAGCTCCGCCACCGCCGCGGCCAGGGCGCGGCGGTCCTCGACCATCGGACCGGGCGGCTCGGGGACGGCGGGCTCGGCGGGGACGGCGGGTTGGGCGCCCGCCTTCGGTTCCTCCACCGGCTTCGGCGGCGCCGGGCCGGTCAGTTGGGCGACCCGCCACTTGGCCCAGTTCTCGATCACGGCCCGGTTGTCCGCATTGGTCGGACCGACCTCCAGCACGTCCCGGTAGCGGGCCCGGTTGACCGCGGCCTCCAGGTCCTTCAGTTCCTGCTCCGTCACCAACGGGGTGACGGTCTTCATGCTCTCCGGCTTGGTCGGCGGCGGCTGGATGCCGCGGGGCAGCGGCGGGCCGGTCTTCGGGCCGGCGTTCGGATCCGGCTGGGCGGCGTCGGGCTGGGCGGCCTCCTCGGCGAGTTCCGCGGCCGGGCTGTCCGGGGCGGCCTGCCGGGCGAATGCGGCGGGTGCGACGACCAGCGCCGCCGCGAGGGCCAGCGCGAACCGACCGCTCCCCTCGGGCAGCGCCCGTTGGACGGACGACAGCGACCGGGCGAACGGCAGCGAACGGGACGACGGGCGACGCATGGAACTCTCGGAACGAGCGGCGGAGCGCCGCAGAACGCGACGACGGGTTAGTCTTCCGGGCGAATCGACGGCGGTCAACGTCCCTCCGTCCCCGGGCCGCAACGCCGACGACGGCAGCGCCGCCTCGCCGGTCTCTCCCGTCGCGCCGCTTCGATCGGCCCCCGCCCCGCCCGCGCCGAACCGGATGAACCTGCTTTTCCACACCCCCGGGCACGCGGAGCACGATCCGACCGCCCTCAGTCCCGGGCACCCCGAACGCCCCGCCCGGCTGGACGCGCTGGCCCCGGTTCTCGAGCAGGCCGCGGCGCAGGGCTGGACCCGCCGCGAGCACGCCCCCGCGACCGACGCCGCCCTCGTCCGGCTGCACCCGGCGGCCCATCTGGAGTGGTTGAGCGCCTTGGCGAACGGCGGCGGGGGCCGGGCGGAGGCGGACACCGCCCTCACCCCGGGGTCGATGAACGCAGCCCGCAGCGCCGCCGGGGCCGGGCTGTCGGCGGTGGACGCGGCCGTCGCCGGGGAGGGCGTGCGGGCCTTCTGCGCGGTGCGTCCGCCGGGGCATCACGCCCGGCCGTTCGTGGACCGCGGGGCGATGGGGTTCTGCCTGCTGGCGAACGCCGCGCTCGCCGCGGCCCACGCCCGGGCCGCCCACGGGCTGGACCGCGTGCTGGTGATCGACTGGGACGTGCACCACGGCAACGGCACGCAGGACGCCTTCTATGCAGACCCGAACGTCCATTTCCTCAGCCTGCACCGCTTCCCGTTCTACCCCGGCAGCGGGGCGCAGGACGAAACCGGGGCCGGGGCCGGGTTGGGGACGACCCGCAACCTGCCGATCGCCTTCGGCACGCCGGCGGACACGATCGTCGGGCGGTTCCGCACGGCGCTGGGCGACGTGGCGGACGCCTGTCGGCCGGAGCTGGTGATCCTGTCGGCCGGGTTCGACGCCCGCCGCGGCGATCCGGTGGGCGATCTGGGGCTCGAACTGGAGCACTTCGCCGCCCTGACCGCCGCCGTCGTGGAGGTCGCCGAAACCCACGCCGGCGGCCGCGTCGTCAGCCTGTTGGAAGGCGGCTACGACCCCGCCCAACTGGCGGAAGGCGTGACGACCCATCTGACGGCGCTGGCGGCCGGAGACGCGTCGTCCGACTGACGGCGCTGCGCAGGCGAGACGCCCCGCGGGGCGCCGCGGGCGTCTGATCGAAAGATTCCGATGGGGCGAAGAAATTTTCTGCGTCACCGGGCGAATCGCCGTGTGTTCAATGGAGAGCCCCCAGTTCCGCCGCTCTCCCGCCCCGCCTCCCCGATGCGTCCGCCGCAGCCCTTTCCCGGCTTTCTCCTTACTGTGGCGGCGCCCGTTCTGCTGGCGCTGAGCACCGCCGCCCCGGCGGCGGAGCCCGCGGAGGCGGGACGGCCCGGGGCCGGGGCGCCGATCTCCGCCGCGCAGGTCGCCGACCGGGTGGACGCGGCGGCGGCGGCGTACCTGGCGGACGAGTCGCTCTCGCCGGCGCCGATCGCGGCGAACGACGACCTGCTGCGGCGGCTCACGCTGGACGTCGCCGGCCGCCTGCCGACCCTCACGGAGCAGGCCGACTTCGCCCGGATGGACGGCGCCGACCGGGCCGACCGGGCCGTGGCGATCAACGCCCTGCTGAACGACCCGGGCTACTCCGCGAACTGGGCGGCGTACTGGCGGGACGTGATCTTCAAACGGGCCACGGACGCCCGCGCCACGCGCGGCGACCACGTGTTCGAGGGCTGGATGACCGAGCAACTGGCCGCCGGCCGCGGCTGGGACGAGATCGCCACGGAGCTGATGACCGCCACCGGGGAGATCGGCGAGAACGGGGCGACGGGGCTGATCTTCGCCCAGGGCGCCGCCGGCGGGGAGGTCGCCGCGGAGGCCAGCCGCATCTTCCTCGGCGTGCAGATCCAGTGCGCGGAGTGTCACGACCACCCCTACGACCGCTGGAAGCGCGAGGACTTCCACACGCTCGCGGCCTACTTCCCCCGCGTGCGGCTGCGGCGGGTCGAGTTGCCGCCGGACGCCGACGCCAAGGCCAAAGCGCCGCAGCAGCGGACGTTCGAGGTCGCCTCCGTGGACGCCCCCGGCGGGGACCGGGCCCAGGCGGAACAGGGCGTGAAGCGCCTGCGGGAGGCGCTGACCCGGCGGTTCCGCTTCCTCGACGCCGACGGCGACGGCGGGCTGTCGTTGGCCGAACTGGAGAAGACCCCCGCCCGGCAGCGGGCGGGGCGGATCCTCGCCCTCGCCGACAAGAACGGCGACGGGACGTTGAACCAGGCCGAGGTGCGGGACCTGGAAATCCCGCCCGCCCTGCTGGCCAACGCCCGCGGCGGCGAGCACATGATGCCGGACCTGGAAAACCCCGAGGAGCCCGGCACGCGGATCGACCCGGCCTTCTTCCTGACCGGGGAAGCGTCGGCGGTCGGCCTGCCGGACGCGGAGCGCCGGGCCGTCGCCGCGGACCTCATCACCGGCAACGAATGGTTCGCCAGGGCCGTCGTGAACCGCGTGTTCACGCAGCTGACCGGCGAGGGCTTCTACACCCCGGTGGACGACATCGGCCCGGACCGCGGCGTGCGGCTGGAGCCGGCCCTGGACGCGCTGGCCGAGGGCTTCGTCGCCAACGACCACGACCTGCGGTGGCTGATCCGGGCGATCTGCCTGACGGACCTCTACAGCCGGTCGATCGACGCCGACGCCCCCGCCTTCGCCGCCGCCCGGCCGGTCCGGCTGCGGGCCCACCAGATCTACAACAGCGTCGCCCACGTCGCCGGCGGGGGCGATTACGAAACGGGCCTGGCACGCCTCAACGGCAACGGCCGGGCGCAGCGGGCGCGGCCGGCGGGCTACGGCGGGGCGGACCCCCGCCCCGCGGCCTCGCGGGCGCTGGAAGTCACCTTCGGCTTCGACCCCAGCGCCGCCCGCGAGGACCTCAACGGCGACATCCCCCAGGCGCTCGCCCTGATGAACGGCATGCTGACGGAGCGGCTCTCCTCCGCGAACGGCCTGCTGGCCGTCCTGCTGTACGAGAACCCCAGCGACGTGCACGCCGTCCGGGCGCTGTACCGCCTGACCCTCGTCCGCGAGCCCACCGAGGAGGAACGCACGATCGCCGTGGAGTACGTCCAGGACGCCCAGGCCTCCGACGGACCGGGCCGGGCGGCCGGCTTCGAGGACGTCGCCTGGGCCCTGCTGAACGGAGCGGAGTTTTTGACGCGTCGCTGAACCTTCGTGTGAGTTGCGTGTGAGCCGCCCCCGCGAAGGGGGCGGCTCACGGCCCGCCCCCGCCTCTTCTCCCTCCCGCTCCACCCCGATGTTCGCTCCGCACGCTCACCTTTCCCCCGCCCCCGGTCGCGCCGCCCGCGGGACGTTCACCCGTCGTCGGTTCCTGCGGGACCTGTCGATGTACTCCGCCGCCGGGGCCGGGGCGCTGTCGCTGGGCGGATCGCTCCCGTTCGGGGCGGCGCTGGCCGCGGACGCCGAGGGGATGCGGAAGCGCGGCAAGGCGATCATCGTGCTCTGGATGGCCGGGGCGCCCAGCCAGTTCGAGACCTTCTCCCCCAAGCCGGACCACGAGAACGGCGGCGGCACGGAGACCGTCGCCACCGCGGTCCCCGGCGTGGCCTTCGCCGAGGGCTGGGAGAACATGGCGAAGGCGGCGGGCGACCTGGCGGTCATCCGCTCCATGACCAACAACGAGGGCAACCACCAGCGGGCCAGCTATCAGCTGCACACCGGCTACGCTCCCACCGGCAGCGTGCGGCACCCGTCGGTCGCGGCGGGCGTCGTCCAGCAGATCGCCCCGGAGGCGTTGAACCTGCCGGCGTCCGTCACCATCGGCGGCGCGCGGGGCGGGGAGCTGTACGGCGGCGGGTTCCTCGGCGTGCAGTACGACCCGCTGAACGTCGGCCGGGCCGGGCAGCTCCCGCCGAACGTCCGCCCCGCGGCCGGCGAGCTGAACGAACGCCGCGTGCGGGACCGTCTGGCCCTGATGAACAAGCTGGACGGCTCCTTCGCCAAGCGCGGCGGCGGCTCCGTGGTGCGGAACCACCGCGAGATCTACCGCCAGGCGAGCGACCTGATGCTCGACCCGCACCTGGACGTCTTCACCCTCGACGACGAACCGCAGAGCCTGAAGGACCGCTACGGCGACACGGATTTCGGCCGCGGCTGCCTGCTGGCCCGCCGGCTGGTCGAGTCCGGCGTGACCTACGTGGAAGTCCGCATGGGCGGCTGGGACACCCACGACGACAACTTCAACCGCGTCGCCGCCAACGCCGCCCAAGTGGACCCGGCGTTCAGCGCCCTTCTCGCCGACCTGAAGGAGCGCGGCCTGCTGGACGACACGCTGGTGTTGTGGACCGGCGAGTTCGGCCGCACCCCCAAGGTGAACGCCCGCGGCGGCCGCGACCACTTCCCCAAGGCCTTCAACAGCGTGCTGGCCGGCGGCGGGGTGCGGGGCGGACAGGTGATCGGCGCCACCACCGCCGACGGCATGACCGTCGCCGAGCGCCCGGTCACGGTCGACGACCTGCTGCGGAGCTGCTGTCACGCCCTGGGCGTGGACGCCGACCACGAGCACCTCTCCCCGCTGGGCCGCCCGCTGCGGGTCGTCGACAAGGGCGAGGTGGTCGAGGAACTGTTCGCCTGAGCATCTTGAAGCCCGAGGCGCGAGCCGAGGCCGGTTCGGGAAGCGACGCCGCGCGACGGCGGCGCGCCTCCCGGGCTGCCAAGACCGACCGGGCGACTCGATGACCAAGCCGCTCGACCTGCGCTCGTCCGTCTGGATCGTGGGGACGACGTTCGCGGTCTGCCATGCGGCGCTCGCGGCGTCGTCTTTACGGGCTTCAACACAATTCTCCCGCCCAACAGCGCCAGCTGCAATCAGACGGCGTCCCACGTGGACGACGGCGTGATGTCCGCCGGCAGCTACCACACCGGCGGCGCCCAGTTCGTGATGGCGGACGGCTCCGTGACGTTCCTCTCCGAGACGATCGACACCGGCTCCGGCGCCGGCAAGGGCCTGACCTCGCCCCCGAAGACCAGCGGCAAAAGCCCTTACGGCACCTGGGGCGCCCTGGGCACCCGTGACGGCGGCGAAACCGTCGACGATTACTGATCTGAACGGCGATCGTTCGCCTCTGAGAACGGCGATCGTTCGACGACAGCGCGCTCCGCGGGACGGCCGTCCCGCGGGGCGTTTTGCTGCGCGGACCGCAGGTCCGAGCCGCCGCCGGCTCGCAGCGCGGCCTGAACCGCAGGGAGCGGGGCCGGCGATTTTCCAGTTGCGGGATCGGACGGCGCCCGATAGGGTCAACGTTCGTTGATGCGTTTCCCGCTCGCCTTAAGGCCGTTTCTGGGACTTTTCTGTCCCGGCCTCCTGCGGGGCGACGCGTCAGCGCACGAACGCCGGCGATTCCGCCGGTGGGGACGTTTCTCGTCCGATCTCCTCCCTGCTCCAACCCGGTCCCTCCCAGTGATTACCTCACCGAAGTCGCCGCGTGCGCCGAGACAATCCGGCTTCACGCTGATCGAACTGCTGGTGGTCATCGCGATCATCGCCATCCTGGTTTCCCTGCTGCTGCCCGCCGTCCAGCAGGCCCGCGAAGCGGCCCGCCGCAGCACGTGTCAGAACAACCTCAAGAACCTCGGCCTGGCCCTGCACAACTACCACAGCACCTATAAGACCTTCCCGATCTGGCGCGGCGGCACTCAAGACGGCAACTCCAACAACTCCAACCAGGGCAACCTCAGCCCGTTGGTCTCGCTACTGCCGTACATGGATCAGACGGCTCTGTGGAACCAGATCAGCAAGCCGCTGTCCCTGAACGTGAACGGCAGCACGCGCAGCACGCCGTGGCCGCCGATGGGCCCGGCGGTCTGGCGGACGAACTACCTGCCCTGGCGGACGCAGGTGGCGAGCTACCTGTGCCCGTCCGACGGCAGCAACTCGGGCAATGTCATCGGCGATACGAATTACGCCTTTAACCTCGGGGACAACGGCCGCGCCGCCAACACCGGCAACCTGTCGCAGGCCCGCGGCCCGTGGGTGAATCGTAAGAGCCTCGGTCTCCGCGATCTGAAGGACGGCACCACCAGCACGCTCCTGATGGGCGAGGTCGGCGTCGGGAACGGCACGCTCACGTTCCAGTCCGGCTGGATGTCGACCGTCAGCGGGATGGACTTCAGCGCCGGCGGCCCGTCGAACGTCAAAACCGCCTGCGTCGAAAGCGAGAGCGTCATCGATCCCAGCGAACCGGGCTTCTACGCCCCCGGGACCGCCAAGACCAGCGGAGACACCGGCCCACTGGTTTACGTCGGCGGCGCTCGTGCCCGCGGCGCCCGCTGGTCCGGCGCCTACGCCCCGATCAGCGGGTTCATGACGATCATCCCGCCCAACGGCCCCTCCTGTAACACTGGCGAGGGGAACCAACTGAACTACAACGGCGTTTACACCGCCGGCAGCTACCACACCGGCGGCGCCCAGTTCGTGTTCGGCGACGGCTCGGTGACCTTCATCAGCGAGGGGATCGACACCGGCGATCTGAACGCCGCGATGAAGCGCTCCGGCAAGAGCAACTACGGCACCTGGGGCGGTCTCGGCACCCGCCGCGGCGGCGAGACGGTCGAGGACTATTGATCCGCAACGTGCGCTGAGCGACCGACCGACAGGTCGATCGGCAACATCGCAACCGGCTGGGCCGCGACGGCGACCCGGCCGGTTGTTCGTTTTCGGCTCCTCGGCGATCCGTCGTTCGTCGTTCCGAGCCGATCAAGAACCGACTATTCCTCCGCCATTCCCGCGGCCTCTTCGGCGGCCTCGTCGTATTCTTCACCCGTGTTCACCGTGGTCGCCTCCGGCTCGCAGCCGATCATCGGGAGAACGCCGAGAGCCAGGCACGCCAATGCGACCGGCAGGAGACGGGAGGGAATCAGTCGAACGCGGGACACCGGACGCTCCGAGCGGAGGGGGGTTGAGACAGAACGAAGGTACGCCCGCCGCTCCGTCACGGGTATCGAACGCGGATCGACAGACGGACCGATCGCGGACCGGCTCGCGGATCAGTTCGACTCCGGCGCGTCGTTCGGCTTCACCCTGATCAGACTGCTGGTGGTCACTGCGATCCTGGTTTCCCTGCTGCTGCCCGCGGTGCAGCAGGCTCGCGAGGCCGCCCGCCGCAGGCAGCGCCAGAACAACCTCAAACAACTCGGCCTGGCCCTGCACAACGACCACAGCGCCCACAAGGACTCCGGCAAGAGTCCCTAGGGCGCCTGCGGCGCACTCGGCGCCCGGATGGACGGCGAAACGACGACCGGCGGGGCCGCGACTGCGGCCCCGCCGGTTTTTTTCGTGGCGACTGTCCGACCACGGCTCCGGGGCCGTAGGGCGCCCTCAGCCGCCCTCCTCCTGCATCCGCGCGGCGCGCTCCTCGGACCGACCGGCCTCCTCGACCGCGTCGAGGTCTTCCGGCGGCGGGTTGACGGTCGTGCCGCCCACGTCCGGGTCGCCGCATCCGGCGAGCGGCAGGACGGCCAAACCCAGGCCGGCGACGAGCGTCGGCAGCCAACGGGACGACGTGCGGGGGGCGGGCATCTGCGACTCCAAAGGGAAGGGGGTTGAGAGCGCGTGAAGGTACGCCCGCGGCCCCGGCGACGGTATCGGGGACGGTGCGTTTCGACGGAAGGTCTGCGGGAGGACGCGGCGGCCGCGGCGCCTCCCCCCGGAGTTCGGAGGTTTTCGGGCGGCTTGCGTTGGAGCCGGTCGATGCGAGAGTAGAATCCCCCGATTCCCAAGCGTCGCCCCGGGATTCGTGCGGGGAGTTTCCCCCAGAAACCTTTGACGCGCACGCCCCCGCGGCTCCGCCGACCGTCGTCTCTCATCGCGGCAAGTTTCTCTCGCCGCACTCCTTCCCTCTTCCAAGAGCGCTCTTGCCCATGTTCCTCCGTAACTCCTCTGCGGGAACCAGCTCGCCGCAGACGCGGCGCTCCGGCTTCACGCTGATCGAACTGCTGGTGGTCATCGCGATCATCGCGATCCTGGTTTCCCTGCTGCTGCCCGCCGTACAGCAGGCCCGGGAGGCCGCCCGCCGCAGTCAGTGCCAGAACAACCTCAAGCAACTCGGCCTGGCCCTGCACAACTACCACAGCACCTATAAGGAGTTCCCGCTCTACGGCGGGGGCACTGGCGCCACGACCACCCTGCCCGGCGGCGGCACCACTGACGGGAACGATCTGTACCTGAGCCCGCTGGTCTCGATCCTGCCGTACATGGATCAGACGGCGCTCTGGAACCAGATCAGCAAACCGTACGACAAGAACGGCGACGGCACGGTCGATTTTCCCGCCATGGGACCGCGGGTCTGGACGACCTACGACCCCTGGCTCACGCAGGTGACCACCTATCTCTGCCCGTCCGACGGCGGCGACGCCAGCAACAGCTGGGGCGACACCAACTACGCCTTCAACCTGGGCGACAACGGCAACGCCAGCGGTTCCAGCGGTTCCGTCGCCCGCGGGACGTGGGTCCGCCGCAGCACCCTCGGCATGCGGGATCTGCGGGACGGCACCGTCAACACCATCTTGATGGGCGAGATCGGCGTGGCGAACGGCACCCTGGCCTTCCAGTCCGGCTGGCTCTCGGACGTCAGCGGGATGAACTTCGGCAGCGGGCCCTCCAACATCGGCGACGCCTGCTTCACGAGCCCCTCCGTCGTCGATCCCAACGAACCGGGCTTCTACACCGACCCCGGCGTCTACTCCGGCGACAGCGGCCCGCTGGTGTACACCAGCGGCAGCAACCGCGGCCGTGGCGCCCGCTGGAACGGCGCCTACGCCCCGATGACCGGGTTCATGACGATCGTCCCCCCCAACGGGCCGTCCTGTAACTCCGGCAACGGCGTCGGGCTGACCTCCGACGGCGTGTTCTCCGCCGGCAGCTACCACACCGGCGGCGCCCAGTTCGTCTTCGGCGACGGCTCCGTGAAGTTCATCAGCGAAACGATCGACACCGGCAACCTCAACGCCGCCCTTAAGACGAGCGGCAAGAGCCCCTACGGCACCTGGGGCGCCCTGGGCACCCGCAACGGCGGCGAAGTCGTCGACGAGTACTGAGCGCACTGAGCGTTCTTCGATCGACGCCCCCCAGCGGGGCCGCCGCGGCGGCCCCGCCGGTTTTTTCATGGGGTCGGGACCGAACCGGCGTTCGCGAGGCCGCCCCGGTTGCGGAGCGATCGCGGGACGGTCACGGTTGAGCGGTCCGCTTCCCGCCGGAGGGCTCCCGCCGTGTCCGTGTCGTCCCGACCGCTTCGCTCCCGCCGGTTCCTGCTGTTGGCGGGGGCGCTGGGGGCGCTCGGTTCGTCGCTGCCCGCCGCGGAGCCCGCGGACGCCCCCGCCGGCAGCCCGACCGGCAGCCCGACCGGCAGCCCCGCCGCCTGGGCGGACGCGCAGTTGCCGGCCCTGCTGGATCTTTACCGCCATCTGCACAGCCATCCGGAGCTGTCGAACGAAGAGACGGCCACCGCCGCCCGGCTGGCCGAGGAATGGCGGGCCGCCGGGTATGAGGTGACGACGGGCGTCGGTGGCACCGGCGTGGTGGGCGTCCTGCGGAATCCCCCGGCCGACGGCGGCGAGGGGCCGACGGTGATGTTCCGCTGCGACCTGGACGCCCTGCCGGTCAGCGAGGCGACCGGGCTGCCGTTCGCCTCGCAGGTGACCGTGGAGCGGCCCGGCGGCGGGACGACCGGCGTGATGCACGCCTGCGGGCACGACGTCCACATGACCAGCGTGACCGGCGCCGGTCGGTACTTCGCCGAGCACAAAGACCAGTGGTCCGGCACGGCGATGCTGATCGCCCAACCCGCCGAGGAGATCGGCGCCGGCGCCCGGGCGATGCTGGCCGACGGGCTGTTCGAGCGGTTCCCCAGGCCGGACTACGCCGTCGCCCTGCACGTCACGCCCAACGCCGCCGCCGGCACGATCGAGACGCTGGCCGGCTACAGCCTCGCCAACGTGGACAGCGTCGACATCACCTTCCACGGCCGCGGCGGGCACGGGGCCCAGCCGCACGCGACGCAGGACCCGATCGTGATGGCGGCGGAGTTCATCCTCTCCGCCCAGGCGATCGTCGCCCGGGAGGTGAAGCCGACGGACCCGGCGGTGGTCACGGTCGGTTCGATTCACGCCGGGTCGAAGCACAATATCATCCCGGACGAGGCCACGCTGCAACTGACGGTCCGCAGCTACTCCGAGGCGGTCCGGACGCAGCTGATCGCCGCGATTGAACGCCGGGCGAAGGCCGCCGCCGCCGCCGCGGGAGCCGAACCGCCGACGGTGAGTTCCTCCGAGGGCACCCCGTCGCTGTACAACGACCCGGCGCTGACCGCGCGGCTGACGGCGGTGTTCCAGCAGGAACTGGGCGCCGAGGCGGTGGGGACCGGGGAGCCGTCGATGGGCGGGGAGGATTTCAGTCGGTACGGGAAAGCCGGCGTGCCGATCCTGATGTACCGCCTCGGCGCCGTGGCCCCCCGCGATTTGATGCGATACGAGAAGGCCGGCGTGGAGCCGCCGAGCCTGCACTCGGCGACCTTCGCCCCGGACGCCGAAACCTGCCTGCCGATCGGCGTGCGGACGCTGGTCGCCGCCGGGCTGGACCTGCTCAACGCCCCCTGACGGCCCGGGCGCCCCCGCCCCCCGACGTTCCCCCCCCCCCCACCCCCGCCGACTGATCATGATCGCGGTCCCCGCCCTGCTCGCCGCCGCCGTTCTCGCCCCGGGCGCCCCGGACGAGGCGCCGCCGACGGACCGGCGGCCGAACGTCGTCGTCGTGTTCATCGACGACTTGGGCTGGGCGGACTTCTCCTGCTTCCACGACCGGGCCGACGTGCGGCCGGCGATCGCGGCCCGACCGACCGAAGCCCGCACGCCGAACGTCGACCGCCTCGCCGCGGAGGGGCTGCGGTTCGGGCGGTTCTACGTCAACTCGCCGATCTGTTCCCCCTCCCGCACGGCGCTGACGACCGGGCAGTACCCGCAGCGGTGGTCGATCGGCTCCTACCTGGCCCACCGCCAACTCAACGCCGACCGCGGGGTCGCGAACTGGCTCGACCCCGCCGCCCCCACCCTGCCCCGGCTGCTCCAGGCGGCCGGCTATCGCACCGGGCACTTCGGCAAGTGGCACATGGGCGGCCAGCGGGACGTGGCCGAGGCCCCGCTGATCCCCGAATACGGCTTCGACGAGAGCCTGACGAACTTCGAGGGCCTCGGCCCCCGCGTGCTGCCGCTCTTGGACGCCTACGACGGCTCCAAGCCGAAGCCGCACGCCCTCGGCTCCGACACGCTCGGCCGCGGCCCGATCCGCTGGGAAAACCGGGACGACGTGACCGCCGCCTTCGTCGCCGACGCCCTGACGTTCGTCGACGAGGCCCAGGCCGCCGGGGAGCCGTTCTATCTGAACCTCTGGCCGGACGACGTGCACACCCCGCTGTTCCCGCCCGCCGCCCGCCGCGGGGACGGGTCGAAGGGGGAGCTTTATCGGGGCGTCTTAAAGACGATGGACGCCCAACTCGGGTTGCTGTTCGACCGCATCCGCCACGACGACGCCCTGCGGGAGAACACGCTGATCCTCGTTTGTTCCGACAACGGTCCGGAGCGCGGGGCGGGGTCCGCCGGGCCGTTGCGGGGTCTCAAAGCGATGCTGTACGAGGGCGGCGTCCGCAGCCCGCTGGTCGTCTGGGGGCCGGGGTTGGTCGAGCCGGCGGCCGTGAATTCGTTCAACGGCGACAGCCTGTTCTCCGCCTGCGACCTCGTCCCCTCGCTGCTGACGATCTGCGGGGTGGAACTGGAGGACGGCCCCGGCTTCGACGGGGAAAACCTCGCCGACGTACTGCTGGGCCGGGCGAACCGCTCCCGGACCGAACCGCTGTTCTTCCGCCGCCCGCCGGACCGCGACCGCTATTTCGGGGTGGACGACCTGCCGGACCTGGCCGTGCTCGACGGCGCCGCAGGGTCCTCCGACGGCAGTTCGCCCGTCGGCCCCCGCTGGAAGCTGCTGTGCGAATACGACGGCTCGCAGGCCCAGCTGTACGACCTCGCCGCGGACCCCGGCGAGACGACCGACCTCGCCGCCGCCCACCCCGCCGTGAGAGCCCGACTGCGGGACGCGGTCGTCGCCTGGCACGAATCGCTGCCGCCGGACCACGGCGAGACCTTCGGCGACTGACGGCGGACTGCTCGCCGTCTCCCTCACGCGGCCGCGGCGGCGTCTAGCAGGGCGAGGACCTCCGCGTGTTCCGCCAGCGCCCGCTCCAGCGGGACGTGATTCGGCGCCCAGGTGCGTCGGGCTCCGGCCTCCAGTTGCGCCCGCAGCGCCGCCCCAGGGGTGAGGCCGCGATCGTCCGCGAGTCGCGGGTCGGCGCCGCGATCGAGCAGCGCCCGCACGAACGCCGGGCGATTCTGCGACGCGGCGGCGTGCAGCGGGCGCGGGCCGTACATGCTGCGGCCGAAGGATACCGCGTCCACCTTCAATCCGGCGTCGATCAGCCAGTCCAGCAGCGCGAGGGCGTCGAGCCGGTTGCGGCTCCGCGTGCGGGTCGCGCGGGACTGGACGAACTCCGTCGTGAGCAGCAGTTCGACGGGGGAGGCGGCGTCGCGGGGCCGTGCGTTCACGTCGGCGCCAGCGTCCAACAGCAGGCCGACGATCTCCGCCAGCGCCGCCCGGTCCGGGGCGTCGAACTCGCTCATTGCATTCAGGCACAGCCACACGGCTGTATGGCGGGAGCCGGGCAGCGTTCCGACCGTCGCCCCGGCGGCCAGTGCCCGCCGGGCGGCCCGCACGTCGCCGCGGCCGACCGCCGCTTCGAGCCGCCGGCCGGCCGCTTCGTCCAGCGGGGTCGTCTGCACCGGTCCAAACCGGACCACGTCGACCCGTTCGACGAACTCCGGCGAGAGGGCGTCCTCGTGCCCGTAACCCGCGACCAGCCGGCCGGAGTTGCCGACGCCGCCGTCCCGGGCGAAGAACAGGCCGGGCACGTAGGCGTCCGCGTCGCGGAGCAGCGTGTCGTGGGCGTCCTTCACGGAGGCGCGTTCCGCCAGCCACGCCGCGGCGGCGGCCGGAGGGAACCGCTCGCCGGACAGCGACGTGTCGCCCTCGCCCTGCGGGTCGTCGGGGTCGTCGTCCGGGGCCGGTTCGTCCCAGCGGACGCCGTCGGTGACGAATGTCGCCGCCTCCGCGGTCGCCCCGCCCTCGTGCCGGCGGTGGCGGACGACCAGCACGCCGGCCGTGTCGTAGGCGCCGGTCACCAGCGTTTCGCCGCGGAAGTCCCCCAGGCGTCGCTCGATCAGTTCCTCGGCCCACCCGTTCGAGACCAACGTCGCCCAGCCGCCGGCCCGCGGCACGACCAGCAACGCCCACTCCCCCTGCGGCGGGACCCACTCGCCGGCCAGAACCGCGTCGGTCACGTCCCGCTCGATCGCCCCCACGCCGGCACAGGCGGCGAGAGCCCCCGCCGGGTCGCGGCCGCCGCCCTGCTCGGGCAGCGGGCGGACGAGCAGGGCTTCCCACGTGGAGTCGCCCCAGGTGTCGAAGGCGCCGCGGCGGTCGGCGGGGGCGGGTCGCTTCGGCATGCGGTGCGTCGTCCGGGGGGGGCCGCGGTCCCCGGCGGAACGCGGGCGAAAGGTCTAGAATAACGGCCCGACGCCCGCCCCCACTCGCCCGAGAAGTTCCGCCCCCCGATGTCCGAGACGAACGACGACGGCGGCCCCCCCGCCGGCTGCGGGTTGCGGTTGTGGGTGGAGGATCGCACCCCCATCAAGGATCTGCCCGGCTTTCGGCCGAACCACAGCGTTCCCAAGGAAACGACCAGCCAGACCCGGCTGTACGTCGCCGGCATCGGCGAGGCCGGGGTGACGGCGGATCTGGAACGCGTCGCCAGGCTCCTGCGGGAAGCGTTCGGCTTGAAGCGGAAGGAATTGAAGTCGATCGGCCCGGACCGCGGCGGGGGTTCGCTGGTCTGCCCGCAACTCACCTACACGGTGACGGTCTCCCAGACGGCCGACGACCCCGCCGTCGCCCTCACCCGCCGGGAGGTGGAGCCCGGCGAACCGGACGTGCTGACCGACCCCGGGCTGGCCTTCGCCTTCGCCCCCGGCTTCACGGCGCTGGAACGCCGCTTCAACGAACCGGCCGACGTGGAGGCGGTCATCGACGCCGTCGAGGACGCCGACCCGCCGGAGGTGAAGAGCCTCGATTACCCGCTGGACGCCTCGGAGTGCGAACTGCGGCTGGCCGGCTTCGGCGGCCGGGTGAAGATCACCGCCGACGCCGCCGCGATCCTCGCCCCGACGCCCGTTCCCCCCGGCGATCTGGTCAAGGCGTGGGCGAAGGTGAAGGGATTGTTGGAGGTCGCCGGAACCGGGTGAGGCGTCCGCCGCCGGGCGGCGCCTCTGAGAACGACTGAAAACTCAGCCGTTTGAGCGACACCTCCGCCGCCGGTTCGGGGTTTGAGCGGCACACGGCGTGTCCCGTCTCCCCCCGCGAGTTCTCGCAGATGCTCCGCTCTCGTCCCTCCCTCTCCGCCGTCGCCCTTGCCGGGGGAGCGCTCGTCGGGGGGGCCGCGTTGATCGCCGCCCAGCCGCCCGGCGGCGGCCCGCCGGGGCGGACGCACACGATTACCCAGTCGAACGGCAAACCGGACCTCGTCCCCGCCACCGAGCGGCCGCCGGGCAAGGCCCGCGTGGCGATCTCGGAGCGGGGCGAGTCCCGCGTCATCTTCACCGCCGGTCTGCCGGACCACCTCGTCGGCGCGTTCCCGAACCGCGGGAACCCGAACCAGATCGCGACGCGGCGGACGACCTACCGGGTGCCGCTGAACCCGGAGCCCGCCGACCGCGTTACCGAAGGCGGCCCGGCGGTGTTCGGCATCGCGGTGAACGGCGTGGTCTTCGACCCCGGCGCCGCGGAGTTCTACGGCGAAGGCGGCGGTCCGGGCGGTCCCGGCGGTCGCCCCGACGGCCCCGGCGGACGCCCCCCCTTCCCCCCGCCCGGCGGCCGCGGTGGCTTCGGCCCCCCGAACGGCGGCCCCCCCGGCGGCGGCGGTCCCGGCGGCGGCGGTCCCGGCGGCGGCGGTCCCGGCGGCGGCGGTCCCGGCGGGCAGGCCGGCGGGCAGGCCGGCGGGGAGCGGTGGCAGTACGAGGCGCTCTCCGGCGCTGTCCCGCTGGGACTGGACGCCAACCACGCCCACGTTCAGCCGACCGGCGCCTACCACTATCACGGCTTGCCGACCGGGTTGTTGGAGAACCTCGGCTGGCGGGCCGGGTCGCACTCCCCGCTGATCGGCTGGGCGGCGGACGGCTTCCCCATCTACGCCAAAACCGGCTTCGCCGACCTGCAGGACGCCGACTCTGCGGTGAAGACTTTGCGAAGCAGCTATCGCCTAAAACAGGGCAATCGCTCCGACGGCCCCGGCCAGCCCGGCGGCGCCTACGACGGCACCTTCACGGCGGACTATGAGTACGTCGAGGACGAGGGGGATCTGGACGAGTGCAACGGCCGGCAGTGCGTGACGCCGGAGTTCCCGGACGGCACGTACGCCTACTTCCTCACCGACGACTGGCCCGTCATCCCCCGCCAGTTCCGCGGCACGCCCTCCCGCGATTTCCTCCGCGGCCCGCAACAGGGCGGTCGGTGAGGGCGAGAAAATCCCTCGTCAGACGGTATAGAACCGCGACCGGCCCGCGGCGAAGTCGTGGGTGGTGACGACGCGGCGGATTAACCCCGCCAGCTTGAGGCCGCCGGCGACGGAGGGTTCGATCGGGTTGGCGTAGTCGTCCGGGGCGACGAACGCCGTCCGCAGATCGATCACCGGCAGACCCCGCCGGACGGCGACGCGGGTGATAATATCGTTGAACGCCGGCAGGGCCGCCGTCGCCGGGCGCTGGCGGCGGGGTTCCTCGTAATTCGGATCGTAAATCGTGCAGACCGTCAGCCGCCCCTGGCAGGCCTCGGCGACGGCCGCGACCGCGGCGTCGTAGCGGGCTTCAAAACTCTCCCGCAGGTCCGCCAGTTCGTCGAACACCTCCGTGGCGACGGACACCGGCATCGTGAGGATCGACGCCGACCGCAGCGCGTCGTTCCCCCCGGCGCTCAGCACGGCATAGGCGCCCTCTAATTCCCCTGATTGAAACTGCCCCAGCACGTCCTCCACGACGGCCCCGTCCCGAGCCTTCAATTCGGCGGACCACCCGGCGCCGGCCTCCGCCATGACCTCTTTGAGGTGATCGCTGGTGGATTTCCCGCCGGCGACGTAACCGGCGTTGTCGAATACGCTGTCGCCCAACAGCACGACCGGCCCGGCCGCGTTCTCCCCGTCCGCCCACCCTTGCAGATTGCGAGCCGGTCCCGGCCCGGAGTTTCCGCCCCCGCACCCGCCCAGCGCCGCCGCCCCGCCGGCGGCCAACAACGTGCGACGGGGGAAGGCGGTCGGCAGACGGGGGGAGACGTTCATTGCGACGGTCCGAAGGGGCGAGCGGCGGCAGAATCTACCGCGGCGACCGTCGATCGGTTTCAACAGAACCGCTGAGAAGCCGGAGTGGCCCCGACGCCCTCAACCCGAGAGCTACTTCGCCGACCGCCGTCGCGGTCTCCCCTTCGGACCGCCCTTTCTGGAACCGACCGTCTCGTCGAAGGTGCTTTTGCGCCGCAAGATATGGTGATAGTGTTGGGCGAAACGGTGACTTTCGTCGCGGACATATTGCAGCAATCGCAGCCCGTAACCGTGCCGGCTGAGGATCTTCGGCTCCGAGTCCCCGGGCAAAAAGACTTCTTCCTCCCGCTTCGCCAGGCTGATCGTGAAGGGCCGGTTCGTTTCGTCCAGGCCGATCGCCTCCATCGCGGCGACGACGGCCGATAATTGCCCCTTGCCGCCGTCGATGAGGAGAATGTCCGGGAAGCGTCCGCCCTCCTGTTGCAGCCTTCTGAGGCGGCGGGAGACGACCTCCCGCATGCTGGCGAAATCGTCCACCCCCGCCACCGTTTTGATGCGGTAGCGCTTATAGCCCGGCTTGAACGGCAGGCCGTCGATGAATTGCACGAGGCTCGCCACCGTCTCCCCGCCCTGCAAATGGGCGATATCCACCCCCTCGATCACCCGGGGCGTCTCCGGCAGTTTGAAGACCTGCTGCAAGCCCTTCAGACCCTTCTTCGGATCGATCTGGAACACCTCCGGCTGGGCGTGTTCGTCGAGGTCGCCGCGGAGGTCGATGTTTTCGACCGCTTTAATCTGGTCCCGCAGCCGACCGGCCCGTTCGTAGTCGCGGGCCTCGGCGGCGGCGGCCATCTCCTTGTTCATCTCCCGCAGCAGATTGTGCGTCTTGCCCTCCAGCACCATCTTGAGCCGTTTGATATCCCGGGCGTATTCCTCCTTGGAGATCCGCAGATTGCAGGGCGCCGTGCACTGCTTGATGGAGTGCAGCAGACAGGGGCGAAACCACTCCCAGCGTTCGTCGTCGGCCTCGATATCCAGCGAGCAGGTGCGAAACTTGAACACCTTTTGCAGGGCGTTGATCACCCCCCGCAGCTTGCCGGCACTGGGGAACGGGCCGTACAGCTTGACCGATTTGTCCCTCGGCTCCCGCGTGAATTCGACCCGCGGAAAATCTTCCCGCGTGGTGATCTGCAGGTAGGGGAACGTCTTGTCGTCTTTGAGGTCCGAATTATACCGCGGGCGGATGTCCTTGATGAGGCGGGCCTCCGTCAGCAGGGCGTCGACTTCGTCGGTGCAGTCGACGTGGTCCAAGTCGGCGATTTGGGTGACGAGTTCCGCGGTCCGCCGCTCGGCCGCGGCCGCTTTCAGAAAATAACTGCCCACGCGGCTGCGGAGGTTGACCGCCTTGCCCACGTACAGCACCCGGCCGGCGGCGTCCTTGAATAAATACACGCCCGGGGTCGTCGGCAACTGCTTCGCCTTGGCCCGGGCGGCCTCGAACCCGACGGCCTCGGCCGCGACCTCGCCCGCGGTCGCACCGGCGGGGGACGCCGGCTCGGCGGGGTCGCGGGGGGCGTCGTCGGTCACGGCGTGAGGCGGGTCGAGGCGGCGGGGCACGGCGGGGCGGCGGGCGGGGGCGGACGGTCCGTCGGGCCACATCATAGGCGGCGTCGGGGGACGCGGCGGCCCGCCGGGCGCCCCGTCGGACCGCGGGCGGCGCCTCCGGACATCGGGAACCGCCCCGGGAGTGCGTGGCGGCCGGCTCGCTAGAGTCTCCGTTCCCTTCGCCGACGGCTCTCCCCGCCTCTGGAACGGTCTGATGTCCCTCCCGCCCCGCCCAACGTCCGCCGTTCTGCTGCTCGCCGGGATCGCCCTGCTACTCCCCGCCCCGGCGGCGGGGCAGGATCTGGACGAGATCGTGCGGGGAATCCGCCGCTTCCGCGAACTCCAGGAACGGTTCGAGGAGTACGACGACGCCCGCGACCGTGAACGGGACCGCGAACGTCGCGATCAGCCCAACGTGAACCCGAACGCCCCGGGCCCCGGGGCCTCGCCCGGGCTGTACGGACCGAACGGGCAGCGGGGGCCGGATCCGCGGTCCGGGCCGGCGTATGGGTCCGGGTCGCCGTACGGGTATGGGCTCGAGGCGCCCTACGGCGAGGGGCCGAGCGCCCCGTACGGATATCGAGACTTCGACGGCCGCGGCCTCGGCGGTCCGAGGTCGTCCTACTCGCCGCCCCGCCCGGGAGTCGGCTCGACGCCGACGACCTCCATCGGCAGCCCGCAGGGACCGTCGGAGGCCACCGCGTACGTGATGAGGAACCCGCCGCTGCGGCCGGCGAGATATCGGGTCGACGGGCTGCCCGGCGGCGCGATCACGGTGCAGGTCGTCGACGAAAACGAGAGCGGCGGCCGACGGCGCGACGTCCGGCAGAGCGCGGAAGTGGACGCCTCCCAGGCCCGAAACGAAGCCGTGCAGGCGCTGGAGGCGTCGCTGGCCCCCCTCCGCGACCTTCGGTACGGGCTGAGGTGGTTCAGCGCGGAAGGCTTGCGCGGCTCGAACGACGAACAACGAACCTTCCTGCGGCAGATCGAAATTCTGGAGGGCCGCGCCGGCGCCGCGGCCCGCTCGCTCCGCCCCTCGTACGTCGCGTTCGCCTCGGCGGAACAACGCCTGCTGACGCCGACGGGGCCGGGCGGGGCGGACCGCCTGTCGGCGTGGACCGAGGCCGACTGGGCCGCGGTGGAGCGGGACGTCTACAATTATCAGGTCCTCGTTCGGGCGAATTTCGAACGGATCGGCCGGAAGAGCGCGTGGTTCGCCGTCAAGATTCGGGAACTCGAACGGCTGGACGTCTTTCTGACCGCGGCGATGGAACGCCTCCGGACGGCCCGCGGCCAGTTGCGGCGGCCCGACGCGGTTCCCTGGCCGGGCGAGGTCGTCGGCGGCCGGCCGGCCGGCGGGGAGGACCGGCTGAGGCTCTACGCGCTCGCGGCCCGGCTAACGGAGAACACGAATTATTTGCTCACCGCGGCGGCGGCGGACCCGCTCCTGCCGATCGCCGTCGCCCCGAACGGCGTCGGCCTGATGGAGGCCGCGGAGCGGGTCGACGCGACCGCACGGGATCTCGCCGCGACGCTCGCGGAAGGGGCCGACTCCCGGACGGTCTCCGCCGCCGACGCCGCCTTCGAATCCGCCTGGGCGGCCTGGAACGGGGCGCGGGATCGCGCCGGACTGCAGCGCGTCGGCGAACCGGGGGCCGCGGTCCGCGACCAGAAACTGCTTACCGAAGACGCGACGGCCGGCGGGGATGAAATCGCCGCGGCGGCCGCCGCGATCGAGGCGGTCCACGAGGCCCTTCACGCCGTCGTCCCGCAGGGCGGCCCCCCGCGTGACGGAGGCGCCGCGGCCGCCGCGGCCGCCCAACAGACGGTCCGGGCGATGACCGCATTCGAAACGGCGCTCCCCCGGGGAGACCTCGGCGCGTTGCGGCGGCAGTCCCATCAGAGCTTCCTCGCGGCGGCCAGCCAACTGTCGGCGGCGGTCGGGTATTACGCCCAGGTCGTCCGGGCGGCGCCGGTCGGATCGCCCGCGGAACGCCGCGCCCGCGACGTGCTCGACGCGGCCGTTCGCGAGTCGGCCGACGGGCTGAACGACCTCGCCAACTCCGGCCGCCGCGACCCCGTCGCCGGCGCGGCCCGCGATCTGCTGTCCGCGCTGTCCGCCTGGGAGGAGGCGGTCCGGGCGGCGAACTGACCTCCCGTCGCCCTGCCCCGTTCGCCTCGCCGCCGTCCCGGCGCTGCTCGTGGCCGTCGTCGTGCGGTGCGGTGACGGGCGCTCCGCGGTGCGGTCGTCCCGCCGGCGGTCCGATGAAGAACCCACAGGCTCCTCGCGGAGCCGCCCCCCGGGTTCCGCTCTCGGTTCCGCTTCCGACTCCGCCGCCGTGTCCGCCGCTCGCCTTTCCCGTCCCGTTCTGTTCGCCGTCTGCGGAACGCTGCTCGTGGCCGTCGTCATGACGCTCGGGCTGCGGCTGGAGGACCGCCGCTGGCTCGACGACTCCGGCCGGGTCCTGCCGTTCGTCGCGGCGCCGGACTCCCCGGAAACCAGTCAGCACCTCGCCGACCCCTACACGTTCACCCACCTGCTGCACGGCGTCGTGCTGTTTTGGCCGCTGGCCTGGGCGGCCCGCCGGCTCCTGCCGGAGCGGCGGGCGGCGTTCGTCACGGCCGCGGCGTTCGTCGCCTGCGCGGCGGTCGAAACGGGGTGGGAAATCTTGGAGAACTCCCCGCCCGTCATCGCCCGCTACCGGACGAACACCGCGGCGCTGGGCTACAGCGGGGACACGATCGTCAACTCCCTCGGCGACCTTGCCGCCTGTCTGACCGGCTTCCTGCTGGCGAGCCGTATCGGGGCGAAGGCCTCCGCGGTCGTGTTCCTGACGGTGGAACTCGCCCTGCTAATCGCCGTCCGCGACGGCCTGATCCTCAGCGTGCTGATGCTGCTCGTCCCGCTGGACGGCCTGCGCGACTGGCAGGCCGGGCGTTAGGGCGCTCTTTCCCCAAGGACGGTGGCTTCTGTGAGCCCGAAGCGCGAGCGAGGGTGAACGCCTCCGAACCTCGCTTGCGCTTCGGGCTCACAGGATTACGTCGTGCCGACGAGAACTGCGTCTTCTCAAGCTCCGTACGCCCCCCGCCTCACGGCGTTTGCAGGACGAACCGGCGGAAGCGGACGGTCATCGGGCCGCCGGAGTGCATCTGCAGGCCGATCAGGCCCTCCTTGCGACCCTGCGGATCGACCAGGTCCACGCTGGGGGCGCCGTTGATCCAGGTCCGGACGCGATCTCCCTCCGCGCTGATGCGATAGACGTTCCAGGCGCCCGGCTTCAGCGCGTCCTCGGCGCTCTTCTGGTTCGGCTGATCCTTTGCGGGGTAGAGCATCCCGCGGCCGTTCTCCTCGTACAGTTTGCCCCACCAGCCGGCCCCGGCGTCGGCTTGGTAGCCGCGCATCTCGCTGTCGGGCCCCGGCTTCTCGCCCTCCTCGGCGATCCGGACGCTGCGGAACTGGATGCCGCTGTTGGCCTCGTTCGGGGTGAGCTGCATCTCAAACGTGAGGTCGAAGTCGCCGAGGGTGCGGTCGGCGGTGAGGAAGGTGTTGTGGTCCAGCCCCTCGGAGACGCCGACGATCGTGGGCACGTCGTCGATCATCTTCACGGACCACAGTTTCTTCTCCCCGGTCCAGCCGTTGAGGGTTTTGCCGTCGAACAGCGGGGCGACGTCCCCGCCGACTTCCGGATTCGAGCCCGGGGCGGGGTCTTCCTGTGGCGTGCCGCCGACGCAGGCGACGGCCAACAGGGCAAATGCGGCGGAGAGCGGCGCAAACAGGCGGAAGGGCGGGCACATGGCAGCGCGAGGGCTCTGGGAACGAAGGCGAACGCCGCGAGCCTAGCCGGTCGGGCGCCCCGCCGCCTCTTTCCCCCGGCCCCGGCTTTTCCCGAATCCGGGCCTGCGGGGGACGCCAGACCGGGGGCGGCGGGGACGCCGGCATTGACGCCGCGGCGACGGCGTCCTGATACTCTCCGTCGGAGAGTCATTACAAATGCCCATCCCCGCCCCCCCGCCGCCGCACGATGCGAGCAACCTCCTCGGGTCGCTCCGCCCGCCCCGCGACGCCCGGGAGCTGGCGGTCTTGCGGCGGCAGGTCGCGGCGGTGCGGGCGGCAAGCCAGCGGGCCGGCGCCTTCCGCGGGTTTCGGGCGCTGACGGTCGGGGCGAGCGCCCTCGCCGCGGTCCTCACGGCGTGGGCGACCCCGCTGCCGTACGACTTCGTGGTCGGCGGCGTGCCGATTCGCTACGACCTGGAGGCGTGGGTCGTGGTGGCGGGGCTGTGTCTGGCCGCGGGCGGTGGGGAGATGCTCTGGCGGGCAAAGGGATCGCCCTACGGCCTGGCGATGTTGCGAACCGCGGCCGGGCAGTTCCTGCCGTGCGTGGCGGCGGGGGCGGCCGTCACGTTCGTCATCGACGTCTTCCGTCCTGATCTGCGGCCGAGCCTGCCGGGCCTGTGGGCGTTGCTGTTCGGCCTGGGGGTGTGCAGTTGCGCCCGCCTGTTACCGCGGGCTTTCTGGGCCGTGGGGCGTGGTATCTGGCGGCGGGCGCCTTCGGGCTGGCGGCACCGCGGGCGGGGGCGTCGGCGTGGTTCCTCGGCGCGACCTTCGGCATTGGGCAGGCCGTCACCGCGGGGTTGCTGTACGCCCTGGTGGAACGCCCCGAACGCCTCGCCGGCCGTCCCGAAGGCTGGGGCGACGCCGACGACCTGAACGATCCTTCCCTCTGAATCGCACGATGTCCCGCCCCGACCCCGAAAAGCTCTCCGAACAAGAGCGACCGGCCGCCCCGCCCTCCGGCCCCGGCCGGTTCGATTACGCCGGGCTGGATCGCGTGCTGCACGAACGGGCGCGGCTGGGCATCCTCACCTCGCTGCTCACCCACCCCGAGGGGCTGCTGTTCGGGGAGGTCCGCGACCTGTGCGGGCTGACCGACGGGAACCTGAATCGCCACCTGTCGGCGTTGGACGAGGCGGGGCTGATCGAACTCTGGAAACGCGGCGCCGGCCGCGGCTCGCGGACGCTGTGCAAACTGAGCCCGACCGGCCGCGAGCGGTTCCTCGCCTATCTCGCCGAGTTGGAACGGGTCCTCGCGGACGCGGCCCCCGCCGCGGAGGGCGCCGCCCGTCTGAAGTTCGCCGAGTAACGCACCCGAAGCCCGCCCCGCCCCCTTTTCCACGAAAAGCTCTGCGATGAAGACTGCGAACGACTTTCGCCTGTCCGTAAACTCTGCCGAACAGAGTTCCGGTCGATCGCTCCGGGTGGTCCGGGCCCGTGCGATGGGGTGGTGCTTCGGGGTGCGGGACGCGGTCGCCGCGACGCGGGGGGAGGCAAACCCTTCATCGGTCACGGTGCTGGGCGAACTGGTGCACAACGCGGACGTGACGGCCGAGTTGGCGGGGCGGGGCTTCCGCTCCCTGCCGGGGCCGGGAGACGCCGGGGCGGTCCGCACGGCGGCGGCGCTGGTGACCGCCCACGGGGCCAGCCGCGGCGACCTTGCCCGGTTGCGGGGGGCGGGGCTGCGGGTGATCGACGCGACCTGCCCGCTGGTCCGCCGGGTGCAGGAGGCCGCGGCGGCCTTCGCGGCAGAGGGGCGGTTCGTGGTCGTCGTCGGCGTGCCGGGGCACGCAGAGGTCGCCGGCGTCGTCGGCGATCTGCCGGAGGATCGCTTCGCCGTGGTCCGGGACGCGGCGTCTGTGCATCCCTGGCCGCATGATCGGATCGGCGTGGTCCAACAGAGCACGACCGACCCGGCGACCGCCGCCGCCGCCGTGGCGGCGGTGCGGGTGCTCAATCCGCAGGCGGACGTGGCGGTCGTGGACACCGTCTGCAAACCGACCCGCGATCGGCAGGCCGCGGTGCGGGAGTTGTGCGCGACCCTGAAGCGGGGGCCAGGGCCGGCGACCGTGGTGGTCGTCGGGGGGACGAATTCGCACAACACCGCCCGGCTGGCGGCGCTGTGCGAGGCGGAGGGCGTACGGGCACTCCGCGTCGCCGGGGCGGGGGAACTGGATCCGTCGGCGTTTGCCGGGGTTCGCGTCGTCGGCCTGACCGCCGGGACCAGCACGCTGGACGCCGCGATCGACGCCGTCGAGGCCCGGCTGCGGACGTTCAAGATCAGCCCCCCTTTTGTCCATGAACTCTCCAATACAGAGCAGACGGACTGGCGACGCTGGACGGCGGCGGAGTGGGCAGCCTGTTTTCAGGCGAACGGCGTGCGGCGGGACGATCCGGCGGGGCCGGGGGCGATCCCTTGGCCATGTCCGGCAGGGGAGCGGCGGCCGACGCTGTCGGCGGCGGAGCGGGCGGCGACGCTGGATTCGATCCGCATGTTCCAACTTGGCGAGAGCGGCACGGGGCGGTTTCTCCAGCGGTGCGCGGCGGCGTACGTGGCGGCGGGCGGCGATCCGGACTACCCGGCGGCGCTGCGGGAGTTTCTGGCGGAGGAGAACCGGCACGCGGCGGAGTTGGGTCGGTTCCTCGACGCGGAGGGCGTGCCGCGGCTGCAACGCGGGGAGAGCCGGGTGGCGGGGGCGTTCCGGGCGTCCCGGCGGCTGGTTCCGGCCTCCCGGCTCGGGCTGGAATGGGCGATCGTCGTGCTGCTGAGCGCCGAACGCGTGGCGATCGCCTACTACGCGGCGCTGCGGCAGGCGACGGAGTCGCCGGCGCTGCGGGCGCTCTGCCGCAACGTGCTGCGGGACGAGGTCCGGCACCTGCGGTTTCAGTCCGCCCAACTCGCAGCGCTGCGGGTCGGCCGGGGACGGGTCGGACGGGCGGCGACTGCCGCGGCGGAGGGGGCGGCCCTGTGGGGGGCGTGCGCGGCGGCGTACCTCGCCCATCGCCGCGTGTTCCGCCGGGCGGGGATGGGCTGGCGGGCCGTGCGGCGGCGGGCCCGCGCCTCCGTGTGATCGCCGAGAGGCTCTGGTTCTCAGAGCTTAGACGCTGCGGCGGAGGGCGACGGAGCAGATGTCGTCGGTCTGGGGGCCGCAGCCGGTCCAGGCGGCGACGTCGGCGGTGATCGCGTCAATGACCGCGGCGGCGCCGCCGGCGGTGCGGCCGTAGACGGCCGCCAGGCGTTCGCGGCCGTACAGGCCCTTGGCGCGGGCGTCGAGTTCCTTCCCCGCGTCGCGGCCGCCGGGGGCGCGGTCGCCGGCGCCTTCGCGGACGGCTTCGGTGATGCCGTCGGTGAAGATCAGCGCCCCCTCGCCGGGCCGCAGGGTGCGGCAGGCGGCCTCGAACCGCTGCTCGGCGTCGATGCCCAGCGGCATGCCCCCGCTGACCTCGCCCAGCGGCTCCACCGCGCCGGAGGCGGTGCGAATCAGCGGCGCCATGTGGCCGGCGTTTACGGCCCACAACGCGTGCGTTTTCGGGTCCAGCAGCAACATCACGCAGGTGATGAAGCGGTGTCCCATCGGCCCGCCGGTCAGTTCCCGGTTCAGCCGCCGCAGGGCGCTGGGCAGCAGGTCCTGGCTCTTTTTCTCTGCGGCGCCGAGCAACTGGGCGCGGGCGGCGGCGCTCATGCGGGCCATCAGCAGCGCCGCCGGCACGCCCTTGCCGGCCACGTCGCCCAGGGCGATCGCGAGGCGGCCGTCGGGCAGGGGGATGTAGTCGAAGTAGTCGCCGCCGACGCTCTGGGCGGATTCGTAGCGGTCGGCGAACTCGTAGCCGTCCAGCGGCGGGGCGCCCTGCGGGAGGAAGCCCTGCTGGATGTGGGCGGCCAGTTCGAGGTCGCGTTCGGCTTCGCGGCGTCGGGAGGCCTCGAGCGTCAGCCGGGCGTTCTCCGCGGCGAGGCCGATCGGCACGGAGACCGCCCGCAACAGGTCGAGGTCGTCCTCGGAGAACTGCCGGGTCGGGTCGGCGGTGTCCAGTTGGAGCACGCCGAAGGGCGTTTCGTCCCGGCCGTGCAGGGGGATGCAGACCACGCTGCGCAGTTGCAGATCGACCAGGCTGCTGGAGGCGTCGAACCGGCTGTCGCCGCCGACATCGACGCTGAGGATCGCCTCGCCGGCGCCCATCACCCGCTTCACGATCGTGCGGCTGATCCGCACCTCCCCGCCGCCGTCCTCGTCGTCGAGCGAACCTCCGCCCAACGCCGGGCGGGTGCGGGTGGCCCGGACGGTCGGTTCGTCGCCCGGCTGCTCGGCGAGCATCACGAACCCGCGGTCGGCCTGCGGGAAGGCCTTGAACAGCGAGGCCAGCGTGCGGTCCAGCACCCGGTCCAGCCCGTCGCTGCCGACGAGGTCCCGGGTGATGGAGAGCACCGCCCGGAGCTTCGCCTCCGGGTTGATGTCCAGCCGATACCCCCCGACGCGGGTGGCCGGCAGCGCCGCGAGCACGCCGGCGGCCTCGTCGGTGAACTTGTAGTCGTAGTGGGAATCGGTCTCGGACGACGTCAACCGTTTCGGCCCCGACGACCGGGCGGAGGCGGCCCCGCGGGCCTCGTCGAAAGCCGAGGGCAGCTTCTTGCGGGTGGCGTCGTCCTCGTCCGCTTCGTCCTCCGCCTCGCCGTTTCGCCCGGCCACGCTGCGGCGTTCGGATTGGCGGCGCTCGGCCTCGCTGTCGTAGCGGTCGGTGGGGGAGTTGAAGCTGTCGGAGGGCTCGTCGTCGCCGCTCTCGAGCGTCGCCCCGTCCAGGCGGCTGTCGTCGTCGGCCGGGGGGGTCTCGGCGGAGGCGTCGGCGGGCGGGTCGTCGGTGACCATCGCCGGGTCGTCGGCGCCCTGGGCCGTCTCGAAGCCAGATTGGGAGTCGAGCACGGAATCGCCGGAGCCGGGCTCGTCGTCCGTGTGTGGCGGGGGCGTGGTGGCGACGAACCGCAGGGTCACGTCGCAGATGACGATCTCGTCCCGGTCCCGCAGCTTCACGCGGCCCCGGACCGGTTCGCCCCGCAGCAGCGTCGCGTTCCGGCTGCCGAGGTCCTCCAGGTAGAACCCGCCGCCCTCCGCGGCGTTCCCGCGGGTGATGCGGGCGTGCCGGCGGCTGACGGTGGGGATGTCCAGCGTCACCTCGCAGTCCGGGTAACGGCCGATGGTGAGGTTCTCGTAGCCGTCCGGGCCGCTGAGGGCGACGTAGCGCACCAGCGCGGAGCGGTCGCCGTCGGGTTTTGAGCCGCCGCGGGGGTTTCGCTCGCGGACGGCGGAGCCGGTGACGGCGGCGGGCTCCTTCCCGGTCGGCTCGATGCGGAGGTGCGGCACCGGGGGCGGGCCCGAACGGACTCTGTGGACGGCGGCGGACGGTGCGGCAGCGAACGCCGCCGGAAGGTCAGCGTACCGGCTTCCCGCGGCCGTCGCATCTTCCGACGCGTCCCCCCGCGGTGCGGACGTTCGGTCTCCGCAGTCGGGCCCCGTTCGGTCCGTTCCGCCCGGCTCGCCGAGCGCCATCGACGGCTCGGAGAACCCACCCGAAGCGTCACCGAGGGGACGGCCGCGGAGCGGACGCGGGCTCCGCCCGCGTCCCTCGCTGACGCTTCGGGTTAGTTTGGAAGCGGGTTTGCGGCCGGCGGTTCGCCCGTGCCCACCGCGGCGCCGCGCCGGCCGGCGACGACGTCGGCCGACAGCGCCCGGATCTGCCGGACCATCGTGGTGTGACGGAAGGGGTCCGTGAACCGCCGCCGGCCCTCGGCGCCCAGCCGCTCCCGCAGGGCCGGGTCGGCGGCGAGGGCGGCCAGCGCCTCGGCGAGGGCGGGCACGTCCCTGGGCGGGATGAGGAACCCGGTTTCGCCCGTGAGGCACACCTCCTTCGCCCCGTCGGCGTCGAAGGCGACGACCGGCTTGCCGGCGATCAGACCCTGCGGCAACACCCGCGGCAGGCCCTCCCGCAGCGAGGCGTGCACCACCAGATCGCTGGCGTGCAGCAGTTCGGGGATCCGGTCGGTCGGCACCAGTCCGGTGAAGACGAAGCGGTCGGTCAGCCCCGCGGCGGCGATGCGGCGTTCCAGGCCCTCCCGCAGCGGGCCGTCGCCGATCAGCAGATACCGCAGGTGCGGCGCCCGGTCCTTCAGCAGGGCGGCGGCGTCGACGAGGAACCGCTGGCCCTTCAGGTCGCTCAGCCGGGCGACCTTCGCGGCGACGACGTCCGTGGGAGCGAAGCCCAGTTCCCCCCGCACCGTCTCCCGCGGCCGGGGCGGGTGGAGGAACGGTTCGACGTGCATTCCGCTGCGGATCGTGGTGAACCGCTCCCGCGGAGCGATTCCGGCGGCCACGTATTGGTCCGTCATCGCGTCGGCGACGCTGATGAAGTGGGCGGTTTTCGGCCCCGCCCAACGCTCCGCGGCCCGGAAGGCGGCCCGGCTGACGGGGTTCTGGAACCGGTGGAAGCTCGGCCCGTGGACGGTGTGAATCGCGGGCACGCCGGCCTTTTCGGCCCCGGCTCTGCCCAGCACGCCCGCCTTGCCGGAGTGCGTGTGCACCAGGTCCGGCCGGAGTTCGCCGACCAGACCGGCGAAGCGCCGCATCGCGGCGGCGTCGGCCCACGGCCGCAGGTTCCGCACCAGCCCGGGCAGTTCGATCACCTCGAAGCCGGCGGCCTCGGCCCGCTCCATCAGCGAGCCCTCGCGACCCAGGCCCGGGCCGGTCACCAGCGTGACGCGATCGCCCGCGGCGTGCTGGCCCTCGCAGGTCAGCAGGGTGTTCTCCTGCGCCCCGCCGAGGATCAGCCGGGTGATGAAGTGAAGCACGTGCATGGGGAGACACTACCTTTAACGCCGAGGCCCCGCGGGGCCTCGGCGTTATGAAACGCTACGCCGCTTTCGCCAGCAACCCGCGGCCGGAGCGGGTGACCCGGTACCGCACGCCGGCGGCGACGTTGGAGAGGTCCACGTCCAGCGCCCCGGCGGCCAGCAGCAACCCGTGCAAATCGGCGGCGTCGCCGTCGTCGTCCCAGTCGTCGCGGTCCCGGTCGTCGGCGTCGGCGACCGTGTGCGGGGCCAGCCGCGGCACGGCGATCGGCGTCCGGGCGGGGGAGGGCGAGGGAGCGGCGACCTCTTCTCCCTCCTCGTCCAGTTCCAGCTCGTCCGCGTCCGCCTCGTCGGCGGCGGAGTCGTCTTCGCTGTCGGACGCTTCGCCGGCGGCGGCGGCCTGGGCGGCGCGTTCTTTGGCGGCCTGCTTCACGGCGGCGTCGTACGCCGCCAGCAGGGCCAGGGCCGGGGGGGACAGGGCGAAGTCATCGGCGAGCAGGTCCATGCCCTCCGGTTCGGACCGCCGCCGAGCCGTCGCCCAGCGGCCGGCCGTGCGCCCGCGCGGCCGGCGCGAATCGCCTCGAAAATCAGATGTTCACTGCCCCCCCGATTCAAGATCGGCGGCGCCCGGCGCCGCGCCGGTCGTGCGGGAACGAAGGATTGAGCCGGGAAATCCGCGGACGCCGCCCGGGGCGGGGTGAAGGCGGGCGGCCGAATCGTCCGATGCCACCGCTACGACCCGAACCCCGGGCCGCCCCCGCATCCCGGGGACGCTCCCCGCCGGCAGTTTGCCGGCGTCGGGGGCCGTTTCCCGCCGCCGCTGAGTCCCGAACGGACGCCCCACACCGATGTCGCTTCCGACCTCGCGGACCGCCCGCGCCCTCGCCGCCTCCGCCGCCCTGTGCGGCGGCGCCGTCGCCTCCCTCGGGCTGACCGGCTGTCAGGCCAGCATGGCCGGCCAGACGCTGCCCAGCCCGTATTATCTGCGGGACGACGTGCAGTTCTTCCCCGCCGGGCCGGAGTTCCAGTTCCCGAACCAGGTTCGGGCGATTGAGGAATACCAGCTCGAAGGCATCGGCGGCGGTGCCGACGGCGTCGCCGACCCGATCGGCCCGGTCAACTGAGCCTGCGGCTCGGACGCTCCAACTCTCAAGACAACAAGAACCAACCGAGTCGGCTGCGGCCGCTCGGGATTGGTTCTTGCTGGCTTGTTCATTGGAACGTCCCTTCCGCAGCCGCGTCAGTCCCGATCGGACGCCCCACGTCGATGCGTCTCCCGACCTCCCGGACGGCCTGCGCCCTCGTCGCCGTCGCCCTGTATGGCGGCGCCGCCGGTTCGTTCGGCCTGACCGGCTGTCGGACCACGACGACCGTGGAAACGCTGCCCGACGCGTATTACGCGGAAGAGGGCGTACAGTTCTTCCCCGCCGGGCCCGAGTTCCAGTTCCCGAAGCAGATGCGGGCAATTGAGGGATACCAGTTCGACGGCGTCGCCGACCCGATCGGCCCGGTGAACTGAGCCGCGGCCGGCGAGCGGGGGGCGTCAGCCCCCCATGTGTTCGCCCGCGTCCGCTGACGCGGGGGGCGGACCCCCATCGCTCGGCTCCGAGCTCCCGCGGCGAAGTCGCGTCGCGACCGCGGTGTCCAGGAACATCTGGCTGGCGTGGAAGAGCAGCATCGGGAAGACCGCCAGCGGCACGCCGCGGCCGGGGCCGAGCAGGTTCGGGTCGCCGAACATCGCGGGGCTGACCGCGATCAGCAGGCCGATCGGCAGCGTCTTCTGGCTGCCGGCGAAGGCGCATGCGATCTGTTCCCCCCGGCCGAAGCCCAGCAGGCCGGCGCCGAGGAACGCCACGCCCATCGCCACGCTGTGGACGAACACGCAGCAGGCCCCGACCCAGGCGACGCCCCCCGCCAGCCGCAGGCCGCCGTCGCCCTCGGTCACGCCCAGTTCGTCCAGCGTGCGGCCGGCCTTCGCCGCCCCGGTAAACACGATTCCCAGCACCAGAAACAGGGCGAGGTTCCCCCAGGTCGTCCGCCGCCCGGCGGCCAGACGGCTGACTGCGGGGATCGCCCGCACCGCCTGTCCCACGGCCATCGGCAGGGCGGCGGTGAGCAGCAGGCGAACCATCAGGTCCGGCACGTCGAACTCGACGCTCCGGCCGGTCGTCAGGGCCAGCGTCGCCGGGATCGTCAGGAAGCACAGCCCGTTCGTCAGCAGGGTGACGAGCAGGCTGACCGCGTCGTTCCCGCCGGCCTGCCGCGTCCAGACGCTCGCCCCGGCCATCGTGCAGGCGCTGGCGGCGGCGATCATCAGGCCGAGGCGGAAGTCGATCAGCCCCTGCGTGTAGCTCAGCGGCCAGGCGAGCAGCGGGACCAGCGCCACGTTGCACGCCGACGCCCACAGCACCGGGCCGGGCTTGGACAGCGCCGCCCACAGCTTGCCGCTGTTCAGGCTGAAGGCCATCAGGAACAGCACCGCCGCGGTCAGCAGCCGGGCGTCGAACCAATCGCCCGGCGGCCCCCACGCCGGCGGCGTGCTGCCGGGGTTCCAGCCGATCGCCAGCCCGCCGGGGATCACCACCGCGAGGGCGAACAGGAACCAGTGCGTCTGAAACGCCGCGACGAACCGCTCCCGCCGCGAGCGGGGGGCGTCCGGCCTCTGCAGGGTCGTTTCGCTCATCTGGCGGCGTTGTCGCCGCAGAGCGGGGAGACCGCAAGGAAGCCGGTTCGATCAGTCGCAACTCCGCCGCTCCCGCTTCTAGACTCCGGGGCATGAACGCCCGAGACGCCAAGCGAGTCGACTCGCTTTACCGCAACCTCAAACAACTCCCCATGATGACCGTCCTGGGGGTGCTCGTCCCGGTTCTGATCCTGATCCTGCCGCCGGTCGGCCTGGCGTACTGGTGGCTCCGGCGACGGCTGCTCGCAAACGTTGACGCCGGTCGAATCGTCGTCGAACCGCACGATCGGAAGGGGTCCAAACGCGGTCGGCCGTCGACCGCGAAGCAACTGGAATACATCCGACACGACGGCGCCCGCCAACTGATCTTCGTCGCCGTCGCCTGCGCCGCGGTCGGTTCACTCCTCCTCGGGCTGATCGCCTACGTCGCCTTCGACCTCTGACGTGCCTTCGGCCTGGGCGCCCTCGGCGGCGGATGCGTCCGGGGGAGCGGGCGGCGGGGCGGTCCAGCGGGCGATCCAGACCTTCAGCCGCGGGCCGTCGGGGCCGCCGACGTATTGCCGGGCGAGGCCGGCGGCGGTCGCGGGGTCGCCGCCGGTCGCCACGAGCTCCGCCAACCGGCCGGCCGCGGTCGCCTTGCGGGGGTTGGCGGGGCCGAACACGAGGTTCCCCAGCAGCTCGGACGCCGCCTGCTTGCGGCCGCGGTCGAGCTGCGTTTCGGCGAGGAACAGCGCTGCCTCCGGGATCGCGGCGCCGTGCACGGCCTGCACCTCCGGCGGCAGCGGACGGTCCAGCGGCCACGGGGCGACGCCGTTCGCGGCGGCGGCCCGCAGAATTGCGTTCACCTCCCGTTCGTCACGGGACAGGCCGATCGCCTCGCCGGCGGCGTCGGCACTGCGACGGTCCTTCGCCAGTTCTCCCTGAACGTCCCGATCGCTGACCGGCGGCAGCGGCCGCGGGCTGAACAGCGACCCGATCTGCTCCGCCGACAGCAACCCCTCCAACAAACCACCCGCCTCCCGCGCCCCGTTCGAGCCGCCGGCCAGTTGGGCGTGCCGGGCGGTCCACAGTTCGTCGCCGGGGGCGGTGATCGGCGTCGCCCGCTCCCGGTCGTATTCGAAGTCGCCCTCTTCGGTGATCGTCACGGCGCCCGGCGCCTGCAACCCGACCCGCATCGGGGCGTTGAACGTCGGCGGGATCGGGGCGTCGGTCGCCGCGGCGGCCCGCTCCGCCGGGACCGGCCACAGCGTGATCGCCTCCCGCTCGAACCCCGCCGACGCCGCCCGGCTCACGAGCCCCGGCTGGCCGACGCGGTCGTGCAGCGGATCGAACGTCCGCGGCGTGCGGCCGCCGGGGCCCTCGACCGTCGGCAGGACGATCAGCCCGCTCGCCATCCGCCACCACTCGTTTTCGCCGATCAGCTGCGGAGCGAGGTCGCCGATCGCGGCCCCGTCGTCCTCCAGAAACGGCGGCGCCGGCAGTTCGGCGGCCTGATAGAAGTCCCGCAGGGCCGTGCGGGCGGCGTCGTTTTCCCGCAGTTCGCTCAGCCGGACGGGGCGGTCCGGGGCGTTCGGGCTCGGGACGGGCAGCCCGGTCCGCAGATCGAACAGGGCGATCTCCGCGGCCCCGTCCCCCGGCAGCAGCACGCCGACCCAGGCGGTCGGCTCGTCCGGGTCGCCGGTTCCCCAAGGGGTTAGCAGCAGGCTGTCCAAGCCGGCCTGCCGGAGCAGATCGGCGAACAACCAGGCGCGGTCGGCCCAGTCGCCCTCGCCCCGCAGCCGGGCGTGATAGGTGCTGCCCGCCGGCCGTTCGCCGTTCACCAAAGACGCGCCGAGGGGGAACAGCCGGTCGGCGACGTGGCGGTTCAGGGCGAGGGCGACGGCCTCCGGGGCGGCGTCCCGGCCGATCGCGGCGCTGACGGCGGCGGCGTCCATCAGGCGGGTCCGCAGGAAGCGGGCGTCCGCGGCGTCGGCCCGGCGGTTGGTCACGGCGTCCACGCCCTCCTCGCCCAGCAGCCGGACGAGCAGCGCCTCGGCGGCGGCGGTTTCGCTCTCGGCGGCGGCCAGCGGCAGCGGGCCGGGCGGCACGCCGGTGCAGGCTTCCTGCTGCAGATAGAGCGTCAGAAACTGGGCGGCCCGGTCGGCGTCGCTGGTGCGGCCCAGCTTCCCGGGGGCGAGCATCCCCGTGGCATTCTCCAGCCAGCGGGCGCACTGCCCGTCCTCCGCGACCGCCGCCGACCCCGCCCCGCCGCCGGCACCCTCGTTAACGGTGATCACTTCCGGTTCCTGATCCCGGCCGCACCCGCCCAACGTGAACGCCCCCAGCCCCACGCACGCAACGAGCACCGCGACCGACAGCGGGCGGGAGAACGCGGATCGATTCACGAGAACCTTCGGGAGAAAGCGACGGGGAAGCGGGGCGGGGTCGGGCCGGGCGGGGTTCAGTCGAGGCTCAGCACGACCTCGCGCAGCCGGACGAGACTGCGGAGCAGGGCGGGGACGTTTTTGAAGTCCACCTGGTTCGGGCCGTCGCTCTGGGCGCGGTCGGGGTCGGGGTGGCATTCGAGGAACACCGCGTCGGCCCCGGCGGCGACGGCGGCCCGGGCCAGCGGGGGCACGGCGGCCCGGTTCCCGCCGGTCGTCGCCCCGCCCGGCCGCTGCACGCTGTGGGTGGCGTCGAACACCACCGGCACGCCGAACCCGGCCATGACCGCCAGCCCCGTGAAATCGTTGACGAGCCGCCCGTAGCCGAACGTGCTGCCGCGCTCGGTCAGCAGCACGTCCGCACAGCCGGCGCCGCGGAGTTTCTCGACGGCGTGGCGGGTGTCCTCCGGGGCGACGAACTGCGGCTTCTTCACGTTCACCGCCCCGCCGTGCGCCAC